>JBBDMR010000071.1:0-4335 GCA_040878225.1 Acidimicrobiia bacterium | reverse complement strand
GAATCGGCGTAGATCTGACTGGTGCGGCTCAGGTCGGGAAGGGTCAGCTGCATCGACCGGGTATCGGGGACCCAATCTGAGGTCACGTCCTCGAAGGTCCCATATGCCGAGTTTGCCCCGAGGAACGCGAAAAGGCCCACCCAGCCCGAGAGCAAGAGTGACATAGAGAGGAGAGTGGCGAAAGCGCCGAACCAACGTCCGCGCCTCTCGCGAGCCTCTATCTGATGGATGAGGGACTTTTTTGCCATCTGAGAGATTGACGTCACCGGCGGCCAGCAAGTTCCCGACCTACGATCCGGTTGACTTCTGTAAGGATACAGCCCGGCATGGATAAACCCCGGATCACCACCAGCAACATCGAGATTCAGCCGGTTTACACCGACCTGCCTGCAGGGCACCAACCCGAATCGCCCGGAGAGTTCCCCTACACCCGCGGCCCATACCCATCGATGTACCGGGGGCGGTTGTGGACGATGCGCCAGTACGCAGGGTTCGGCACCGCCGGGGAGACCAACCGCAGGTTCCGCTCGCTGCTCGAGGCGGGCCAGACCGGGCTCAGCGTGGCGTTTGACCTCCCCACCCAGATGGGGCTCGATTCCGACTACGAACTGTCGGCAGGAGAAGTTGGCAAGGTGGGCGTCGCCATCGACACGCTGGGGGACATGCGGACACTGCTTGACGGGATCCCGCTCGGGGAAGTCTCCACTTCGATGACGATCAACTCCACGGCAGCGGCGTTGCTTCTTCTCTATGAGCTCGTCGCTGAAGAACAAGGTGTCGCCGCGAGTTCACTGCGGGGGACTGTGCAGAACGACATCCTCAAGGAGTACGTGGCGAGGGGCACATACATCTATCCACCCCGGCCCTCCCTGCGGCTGGTCACCGACCTCTTCGCCTATGCAAACGAGCACATCCCGAATTGGAACACGATCTCGATCAGTGGCTATCACATCCGGGAGGCAGGCTCCACAGCAGCCCAGGAGCTTGCGTTCACGATTGCTAACGGGTTGGCCTACGTGTCGGCGGCGCGCGAGGTCGGTCTCGACCTCGACGACTTCGGGCCCCGGCTCTCCTTCTTTTGGAACGGGCACAACAACCTGTTCGAGGAGGTGGCGAAATTCCGCGCCGCACGGAGGATCTGGGCGAGGCGGATGAGGGAGATGGGGGCGAAAGACCCGAGGACGGAGGCCATGAGATTCCACGTCCAGACTGCCGGCTCCACCCTCACCGCGCAGCAGCCGCTGAACAACGTCGCCCGCACCACATTGCAGGCCCTCGCTGCTGTCCTCGGCGGAACCCAGTCGCTGCACACCAATGCCTATGACGAAGCTCTCGGCCTGCCCACCGACGAGTCAGCCCTTGTCGCCCTCCGCACCCAGCAGGTTATTGCCAACGAGTCAGGGGTCGCCGACACCGCCGACCCGCTCGCCGGCTCGTACTTCGTGGAAGCGCTCACCGACGAGCTCGTGGTGCTGGCCGACGGACTGATCGACCGGATCGAGCAAATGGGTGGGGCGGTGCAGGCAATAGAAGACGGCTGGATGCAGGGGGAGATCGAGGAGGCCGCCTACCAGGAGGCAAAACGGCAGTCCGACGGATCAAGTGTTGTCGTCGGGATGAACAAGTTCGCCAGCGCGAAGGATGCGCCCATCCCGGTGCTCGACGTGGATCCCGAACTCGAGGCCGCACAAATCGAACGGACACGGCACTGGCGTGAGCAGCGCGACACTGCTGAGGTCGAGTCGGCGATCGAGGCGATGACAGGCACGGCTGTGACGTCCGACAACCTGCTTCCCCCGATGAAGGAAGCGCTACGGGTGGGTGCGACGGTCGGCGAGCTCTCCGATGCTCTCCGCGGCGTCTTCGGTGTGTTCCGACCTGGCGGATGAAGCGACACCACATCGGTGCGGTTAGCGTCCAACCTGCTTATGACCAGCATCAAGACACATCTCCTGATAATCGGTGGGGGCCCGGCGGGCACCCAGGCTGCAACCACCGCCGCGGCTAAAGGGGCAACCGTAACCCTGGTCGAGAAGGACCTCATCGGCGGTGCAGCGCACCTCTGGGATTGCATCCCGTCGAAGACCATGGCCGCCAGTGCGCTACGCCATACCTCGGTGAGGAACGCGGCGAAGCTGGGATTGGTAACCGATCCCGGAAAGGTCGACACCGATGTCCTCTCCTCGAGGATCAAGGACATCACCGAAGACATCCACCACAACTGGGTCAGGATGCTGGCATCACAGGACGTCCGGATGATTGAGGGTTTCGGCCGTTTCACCGGGCCCAACACGGCCGAGGTAACCGCACCGGACGGGACGGTCGCTTCGATCGAATTCGACAGGGCGATGATCTCGACCGGCTCTGCACCGCGGGTTCCCGAATGGGCTCCGGTGGACGGGAAGAAAGTTCTCACCACCCGACATTGCTACGACCTGGGTCTGATCCCGGAGCACCTGGTGGTAATCGGATCGGGTGTGACCGGCGTCGAGTTCGTGCATATCTTCGAGAGCATCGGCTCGAAGGTCACCCTTGTGGTCTCCCGCCAGCAGATCCTTCCCCACCGCGACGCTGAAGTGGCGGCGGTCCTCGAAGAGGGATTCATCGAACGGGGAGTGAAGCTGGTCATCGGTGCCCGGGCCGAAAGCATCAAAGTGGAAGGCGACGAGGTTGTAGTTGCCTGCAATGACGGCCGGGTCATCCGCGGCTCCCACGCGTTGTTGGCAGTCGGGTCGGTGCCACTCACCGAGGGCCTGGGTCTGGCGGCGGCCGGCGTCGAGTCGGACCACGGGTATGTCACCGTCGATGAGTACCAGCGCACTTCGGTCCCACATATCTATGCGGCAGGCGACGTGACCGGCCAGATGCCGCTGAGCTCGGTGGCCTCGATGCAGGGTCGAAAGATCGCCCGCCACGCTCTCGGTCTCCCGGTCGAACCGCTCGACTATGACAAGGTGGCCGAGGCCATCTTCACCGAACCGGAGATCGCGTCGGTGGGACTGGCCGAGGTCGACGCTGCCGCGCAGGGCCGCAAGGTGCGGACCACCAAGGTCCCGTTCGCCTCCAACGCCCGCTCCGTCCTCCAGTTCTACACACGAGGTTTCGTCAAGGTGATCTCCGACCCCGCCACAGGGGTGGTGTTGGGCGGGACCATCGTCGGCCACCGCGCCTCGGAGTTGATCGGCGTGATTGCTCTTGCGGTCCAGGCCGGTGTCACCTCCAACACCCTGGTCAACACGCTGATGGTCCACCCCTCGATGACCGAAGCAATAACCGACGCCGCCGAATAAGGAATCTCCAAGCTGGTCGAGCTCCGTTGGTGGGAACGCCCCACCCTCCCCTCCGCCAGCGGAGGGAGAGACGCGTGTTGCGGTGCTCCCGCTTCGGCTGTCCTCCCGCTTGCGGGAGGAAGGTTCCTGCGCCCGCCGGTAGGCGGGTGGAGGTAGGAGGGAGAGTTCCCGCGGGCCGGGAGCCCAAGCTCCGTTGGTGGGAAACGCCCCACCCTCCCCTCCGACCTATTCGGTCGGAGGTACTCCCTCCGCCAGCGGAGGGAGAGACGCGTGTGGGGGTACTCCCTCCGCAAGCGGAGGGAGAGACGCGTTTTGCAGTCGTTGGAACGAGGCTTGAGGGAACCTTGAGGGGCTGCTGAAGCGAGCTTGAGCAGGTATCTCCGATATTGGTGATGTGCCAAAGGAGGTACCAGAAATGCTCAGGAAAATGCTCGGAGTTGTCACGGCGGTTGCTGCGGGTCTCGTGGTCGTCGGAGTGGCGTGGGCGTCGAGCGACGGGGCGACCTCTACGACTTCGTCGTCGGTTGTGTCGTCGGTCGTCTCGAGTTCGATAGCTACCGATTCGTCGTCTACGACGGCTGGTGCATCGACAAGCAGCACGGCCGGAGACAGCACTACAACGTCGCTCGGCTCAGGCTCCACTTCGACATCGGTCGGGTCGAGCACGTCGACGACCAACGGCGGTTCTTCGAGCACGTCAACCACCATCGACGACACCACGTCCACCTCCTTCGATGACAGCGACATCCCCGTGCCCGACGGAACGTATCAGTACCAGGTGGCCACAGCAGGGACCGTCACGATCCAGGTGACCAACGGTGCGATGTCCCTGGGTTCGGTCAACACGAACGCCGGCTGGACCTACGCGGTGGAGAAGAACCGCTCGGACGAGGTCGAGGTCGAATTCGAGAACGGTGACGCCGAAGCCAGCATCCGGGTCAAAGCCGACCACGGCGAGCTGGATGTCGAGATCGAGTCGAAGAGCGGCTGAACAGTGTTCGGACCGGCCGTCCGCAATCGATTCCCATCCATTGTGACGGCCGGT
>JBBDMR010000070.1:0-23506 GCA_040878225.1 Acidimicrobiia bacterium | reverse complement strand
CATTGACATCAACCTAACTTGAAGTTGTACGGTGACAGCAGTCTCACCAACGGCACAGGAGTTTCATATGAGCACCGCAATTGTCACCGGGGCATCCCGGGGGTTCGGGTATGAGCTGGCAGGAGCCCTGGCCCGCCAGGGCTGGAACCTCGTTATCGACGCCCGGGACGGCACGGATCTGGAAGCGGCGGCCGCCGGGCTCGACAGCCTCGGCCCCGGCCGGGTGGTTTTCGTGGTCGGTGATGTCAGCGATCGTCTTCACGCCAGTCATCTCGTCGACGCAGCGGTCGGCCTCGGCGACTTCGAGCTGCTGGTCAACAACGCCAGCATCCTCGGTCCCAGCCCACAGCCGGCCCTGAGCGAGTATCCGATCGACATGCTGGAGAAAGTGCTTCGGGTGAATGTCGTGGCCCCGATTTCGCTCATCCAGCTGGCGCTGCCGCATCTCCGGGCTAGGCGAGGAACCGTCGTCAACATCACCTCCGACGCCGCGGTTGAGCCCTACGAAGGCTGGGGCGGCTACGGGTCGTCGAAGGCAGCTCTGGAACAGGCATCTTCCGTCCTCGACGCCGAAGAGCCCGACGTCACCGTTTACTGGTTCGACCCGGGCGATATGCGAACCCGAATGCACCAGGAGGCTTTTCCTGGCGAAGACATCTCCGATCGTCCGCTTCCAGCCACAAGGGTCCCGGCGTTGATGGATCTCCTGGAACGCAACCTTCCCGGCGGTCGCTACACCGCATCGAGTCTGCTCGGCGAGAAGGTTGGCGCATGACCCTCACGCGGGAGTCAGGAGCGAGTTTGCTCGACGACTTCGTGGTTCCGGGCGAGTTGGAGGCCTCCGGCCCACCTGAGTCCAGGAACCTGGCGCGCGACGGGGTGCGGCTGATGGTCGCAAGCGACGATGGGATCACCCACCGGCGGTTCACCGACCTCGCTTTGCTCCTCGATCCCGGCGATCTGGTGGTATTCAACAACTCCGCCACGCTTCCCGCCGCTGTCGTGGTCGACGACTCGATAGCGATTCACTTCTCCACCGTCCAACCAGGGGGTTTGGTGGTTGTCGAGCCCAGGTTGCCAAAGGGAGTGGCGTCCATCCCCCTCCAAACCGTCCGCCCCGGCCGGGTTCGACTACCGGGTGCAGCCTCCATCGAGCTTCTCGCCCCATATCCACTCCGGTCGACCCACCGCCGCCTCTGGCTGGCTGCTTTCGATGGCGGTGCCCCTCTCAATGACTACCTGCAGCGTTGGGGCCGCCCTATCCGTTACAGCTACGTGGACGACAGCTATCCGATCGACGCCTATAAGACCGTTTTCGCCACGGTGCCGGGGTCGGCAGAGATGCCCAGCGCAGGGAGACCGTTCAGTGAGCGGGTGGTGTCTTCCCTGGTGAAGGCAGGTGTTGCCTTGGCTCCGGTAACTCTGCACACCGGGGTCTCCTCCTTGGAGACCGGTGAGCCTCCGTACCCGGAGTGGTTCGAGGTACCGGAGACAACAGCCGCCCTGGTCAACCACACGAGGAGTCGCTCCGGCAGGGTGGTGGCCGTGGGAACGACCGTCGTCCGCGCCCTGGAAACTTCGGTGGACCGACATGGCGCTGTCCATTCCATGCGGTCTTGGACCGATTTGGTGATCGCGCCCGACCACTGTATGGGTGCCGTCGACGGGCTGATCACCGGATGGCACGAACCGAGGTCGACCCATCTGGCCATGCTCGAAGCGGTCGCCGGACGCGCCGTTCTCAGCGAGAGCTATCGAGCAGCTCTCGACCACGGTTACCTGTGGCATGAGTTCGGGGACAGCCTGCTCCTGCTCCGGCGATGATCGACCGCACGCGTGTGGACGCCTGGATCGAGGAACTGCGGAGGGGATGGTCGGCAGGCGAGCCTGATGCCATCGGGAATCTGTTCACCGAGACCGTCGTCTATCGAGCCTCCCCGTTTGAAGAGCCCCTTGTCGGTCGCGACCTTGTCGTCTCTCATTGGCGGGAGGAATTGCGCGGCGTGGATGAAGCCGTGGTCGACTTCTCCCTTCCGCTGGTCGACGGGGACAAGGTGGCAGTGGAGTGGTGGGCGGTAGTGACGAGGGGAGGGTCTGCCACGACAGATTCCGGTGCCCTGGTCCTCGAGTTCACCGGGGGTCTCTGCTCCCGCCTGCACGAGTACTGGATGCTCCGCGAAGGCGCACTCGAGGCCCCGGAGCGCTATCGCATTCTGCGGGGGAGGGCGTCGCGGTAGGTGGATGCCGCCGTGTCGAGGCCTAACGACGATCCGTTGATAACGATCCGGTCGCCCCCGAAGACGCCCACCTTCCGGGCAGATTCGGCAGGCGGGCTGATCGACCCTGGTGCGATACCGACCAGGAAGCGGTGCGGATCCTCGGAGAAGATCTCTGCTTCAGGAACTTCGATGTTGACGCCAAATCCGGAGGCGATGCTGATCTCGGCTGCTGCCACCGCCAACCCGCCGTCGGAGATGTCGTGGAGCACCGGGACGATGTGGGCGAGCCCGGCAGCAAGAGCAACCACTTTGCGGGCCGTCGCAGGGTCGGGCGCGGTGGGGATGCCGCCGGGCTTGTCGTCGAGCAGCCGCTGCACGGCGGTCCCGGCAAGGTTGTCGGATGCCTCCGGGCCGACCAGCCACAAATCCATGCCCTCGGTTGCCCTTGAGAGCCGGGGCGGTTCCAGGGGCATCGGGTCGGCAAGTCCCAAGAGCCCGACGACTGGGGTGGGGTTGATGTCGACGCCGTCGGTCTCGTTGTAGAACGAGACGTTGCCGCCGACCACCGGGATCTGCAGCGCTTCACATGCCTGCGAAATCCCTTCGACCGACTCCTTGAACTGCCACATGACTTCGGGTTTCTCCGGGTTCCCGAAGTTGAGGTTGTCGACCACCGCCATCGGTCGCGCCCCGGTGACCGCAACGTTGAGTGCCGCCTCGTAAACCAGGCGGGCGCCGCCGATCCGGGGTTCGAGATAGCAGAGCCGCCCGTTGCCGTCGGTGGAGACTGCCAGCCCTTTCTCCGTCCCCTTGACCCGGAGCAGGGAGCCGTCCGAGCCCGGACCGACCACGGTGTTGAGGAACAGCATGTGGTCGTACTGCTCGTGGATCCAGGCAGACGACCCGATTGCCGGATCGTCGAGAAGGTCTCGCAACAGGTCAGCCGGGTCATGGGAGGAAACGTCCGGCCCCGGCCGGGCCTGGACTTCGTCGAGCCAGTCGGGGCGTTGGGCCGGCCGGTCGTAGAGGGGAGCGTTGTCGGCGAGCGTGGCTGCAGGAAGCTCGGCGACTACCTCGCCCCGGTGACTTATCCGCAGCGTCCCGCCTGGCTTCACCTCACCCACCACTGCAGAGTCGATCTCCCATCTGTCGGCGATGGCGAGCACCTCGTCGACCTTGTCCGACGCGACAAATGCCATCATCCTCTCCTGAGACTCCGACATCAGCAGCTCCGGAGCTGTCATCCCCGACTCGCGGGTGTGGACCCGGTCGAGATCGACCTCCATGCCGACTCCCGCCCGCCCCGCAGGCTCGGAGGTCGCGCAGGAAAGCCCGGCCGCGCCGAGGTCCTGCACTCCGACCACCAGCCCCTTGTCGTAGAGCTCGAGACAGGCCTCGATCAGCTTCTTCTCCTCAAAGGGGTCACCTACCTGCACCGAGGGCCGTTTCGCCCCGGACTCCTCGTCGAAGGATGCCGAAGCCAGCACCGAGGCACCGCCGATCCCGTCCCGTCCGGTTGCCTTCCCCAACAGCACAGCCATCGTTCCCGGAGTGCCGGCGGTACCCAGAACCAGTTGCTCCCGCTTCAAGATTCCGAGGCACATCACGTTGACCAGGGGGTTTCCTGTGTATCCGGGGTCGAACTCGATCTCACCGCCCACGGTCGGGACGCCTACCGCGTTCCCGTATCCGGCGATTCCCCCGACCACACCGTTGAGCAGGTAGCGGTTCTTCGGGTTGTCGAGGGGCCCGAAGCGAATCTGGTCCCAGAGGGCGATAGGGCGGGCTCCCATTGTGAACACGTCGCGCAGGATCCCCCCAACCCCGGTGGCCGCACCCTGATATGGCTCGACAAACGAAGGGTGGTTGTGGGATTCGATGCGCAGGGCAGCCAGCCAGCCATCACCGAGATCGACCACTCCAGCGTTCTCGCCGGGGCCGACGACAACCCAGGGAGCTTCGGTGGGGAAGCGGCCGAGGTGTTTGCGGGACGATTTGTACGAGCAGTGCTCCGACCACATCACCGAGTACATGGCGAGCTCGGCGGGCATCGGTGGGCGGTCGAGGATGCCGACGACAGACTCGTATTCCCCGTCGGTCATCCCGAGCAGGCGATGCACAGGGTGTTCGGTCATGCCGGGACGAGCGAGCTGAGGAAGCTGCGGAGGAAGACATTTCCGTCGGTAGACCCGAGGAGGGGGTCGGTGGCACGCTCCGGGTGGGGCATGATCCCGACAACGTTCCCGGCTGAGTTGGCGACGGCCGCTGCCCTGTCTGTTGAACCGTTGGGGTCGTCGACGTACCTGACCACGATCCGACCCTCTCCTTCGGGGCTGACCCAGTTGCCTTCGTACGAATTGAGCGGGATGCGCAGCCTCTGGCCGGGTTCGGCATTGTTGGTGAGGACAGTCCCGGTGTCGGTGACCTCGACGTCGACGTAGCGGCAGATGAACGAAAGGTCGCGGTTGGCGATGAGGGCGCCGGGGAGAAGACCAGCCTCGCAGAGGACCTGGAACCCGTTGCAGATTCCGACGACCGGCTTGCCTTCTTCGGCGAATCGGGCGACCGATTCCATGATCGGGGAGAAGCGGGCGATAGCGCCGGTGCGGAGAGCGTCGCCATGGGCGAATCCGCCGGGGAGGATCACGCTGTCATAGCCATCGAGATCGGTCTCGCGGTGCCATACCAACCGGGCACTCCCGCCAAGACCGGTGATAGAGCTCACCACGTCGTGCTCGCAGTTGGTGCCGGGGAATACGACGACTGCCGTCGTCACGGGAGAAACTCGATGTCGAAGTCCTCGAGCACGGGGTTGGCGAGAAGTTGGCGGCACATCTCCTCGACGTTGCTGCGGACATCGTCGGGGTCCGAGCCGTCGACTTCGAGGTGGAAGACACTGTTCACCCGCACCTCGCTGACGCCGGTGTGCCCCAGATCGTGCAACGCCCTCTTGATCGTGGTGCCCTGCGGGTCGGCGATCTCGGGCCGGCGTATCACCTCGACCCGAACCTTCACAATCTCCCCCCGGAGGCGGAGCCGAACGGGGGGAGTACCCCGAGCTCCGCGAACTCTCCCCCCGGAGGCGAAGCCGAATGGGGGGAGTACCCGAGCGAAGCGAGGGGGAGGGGGGAGCGCTCCCACCCACTAGTGTCCCGCCAGGTAGTTGTCGAAGCTCTTGCCGGTGATCTTCTCGTAGGCCTCGATGTACCGCGCCCTGGTCCCGGCCACCACGTCGTCGGGAAGGTCGGGTGCCGGAGGGTTCTTATCCCAGGGCTGCTGTTCGAGCCACTCCCGCACGTACTGCTTGTCGAAGCTGGGGACGTCGTTGCCGGGCTCCCATTCATCGACGGGCCAGTATCGCGATGAATCGGGGGTGAGCACCTCGTCGATGAGAAGCAGTTCGTCACCCGCAAAGCCGAACTCGAACTTGGTGTCAGCGAGGATCACGCCCTTCTCGGCGGTGTATTCGGTGGCCCTGGTGTAGATGTCGATCGATCGCTGGCGCAGCTGCTCGTAGAGGTCGTTGCCGAGCAGCTCCCTGGTCTGAGCCTCAGTGATGTTCTCATCGTGGCCACTGGCAGCTTTGGTGGCCGGGGTGAATATCGGCTCGTCCAGTTTGTCCGCGAGCCTCAGGCCCTGGGGAAGGTGCTCGGTGGTAGGCCCACCGCCGTCGCGGTACTCGCGCCACGACGATCCGTAGAGGTAGCCGCGCACGACGCACTCGACAGGAATCACTTCGGCGCGGCGAACGATCATTGCCCGTCCGTCGAGTTCCTTCCGCTGGGCATCGTCGAGAGCGTCGATGGAGGAGAGGTCTGTCGACACCAGATGGTTGGGGGCGTCGAGGAGGTCGAAGAAGTGGAGGCTGAGCCCGGTGAGCACACGGCCCTTGTCGGGGATCAGTTGCGGAAGGATCACGTCATACGCGGAGATCCGATCGGTTGCGACAAAAAGCAGGTGATCGGGGTCGATCTCGTAGATTTCCCTCACCTTGCCGGAGGCGACGTGTGAAAGTGGCAGCACGTGTCGGGAGGCTAACACCCGCGCGGTGAGTTCCGGCATCGATGCGAAGACGACCTTCCGGCAACTACCGTGCTCCTCGATGTCAGGCTTCAACCCCGGGCGCGTCGCCGAATTGTTCGCCGCCGATGCCTACGCCAACGCCCTTGGCGCCGAGCTGGTCTCGGTCAGCGACGACGAGCTGGTCGTCGCCCTCGACGTGGAAGACCGTCATCTCAATTTCCTCGATGGGGGCCACGGTGGGATGGTCTTCTCTCTGGCCGACTGCGCTTTCTCCCTCGCATCGAACTCAGCCGGGCCGGTCGCGGTGGCAATCGACACCCACATGGTGTTCACCGCAGCGGCGCGCACCGGGAACCGCCTGACTGCCACCGCTACCGAATTGTCGCGTGGCAGGACTCTGGGCACCTACCACGTGACGGTGGTCCGCGATGACGGGAGGGTGGCAGGGTTGTTCACAGGGACGGTCCACATCTCCACGGAATGACAGTGCCTGCGTTCTAATCTTCAAACGTTGGCTGCAGTCAAATACGTCGTCTTCCACCCGGTGCGGGTGGCTTTCGCCGTCATTGCCGGGGTCCTGCTTGGCGTGGCGTGCTTCTACGCGTACCAATTGAGCACCGCCTTCACCGCCATCGCCAGCGAGGACTTCGACCCCGAGGGCGCCCGAGACGACATCGGCAACGACGACTCCGACGATCGCAATATCGTCTTTGTGGAGCCAACCGACCTCGAAGACGAGCCCTTCGACATGGTCGCCTTCCAGGAGGAGCTGGCATCGGTATACGACATCACCCGGCCCTTCGATCCCCGCGAGTTCTCCCCCTACTCCTTCGGCGAGCCGATACCCGACGAGGCCTACGAGGCATACCTGCTTCTCGGCACCGACGCTTCCGGATCTCTCGCCGACGCCATCATCCTTGCCCTCCAACCGGCGGGTGGGGGCAGGCCGATCATGGTCAGCCTTCCCCGTGACCTCTACGTCTGGAACGTCTGCAAGGAAACCTTCACCAGGCTGAATGCCGGGTTGGGTGGATGCTCCGGTGTCGCTTCGGGCCCGGAGATGATGGCGATCCTCGTCGAGGACTACACCGGGATCCCCATCGACCATCTCGCCAGGATCGACTTCTCCGGTTTCGCCAAGGTCGTCGACGCGCTCGGCGGGGTGACGGTTTGTGTCGATTACCCCACCCGGGACTTGAAGTCGCACCTGCTCATCGAGGAACCCGGATGTCAGACAGTCAACGGCACCACCACCCTCGCCTGGGTGAGGTCACGCCAGGGCCAGGAGCTGCGGAACGGATCCTGGGTTGGCGCAGGAGGGTCTGACTTCGGCAGGCAGGGCCGCCAGCAGGATGTGCTGTTCCAACTGGCCGGCAAGGCAGCAGGGTTCAGCAGTCCGACCAACCTGGTCAACACCCTCTCCGCGGTCACCGGTTCGGTCCGTCTCGACTCGTCGTGGTCCTTCTCGTCGGCCGTGTCCAGTGCCTGGCAATACCGCGGGATCACCAAGGATTCGGTCATCCGCTTCTCGATCGGAGTCAGGAACTACCGCACCCCGCGCGGCGCCCAGGTCCTACTCCCCACCAAGCCCTTCGCCAGCTACTTGCCCTGAACCGTTTCTGGGGAACGCATCGTCCCAAGCCGTGCTGTGTCGGTTTCGGTTCGGTATGCGGACGTTTCGCGACACAAACCGTCCTCGCCGGGTTGTGCTCGGGGGAACGTTACCGACTGGTCCCCCCGGCTTGCCTTTGTTCTGCCCCTTTCTGTGTCGATCCGCGCAAGCATGGTGTGCGCCATATCGACACAGAAAGAATTGGGTCTTGACGGATGCATACCGGGTATGTATAACTCGCACATACTGAGTATGTATGGCGAAAGGCGTTCTGGATGGGGCTCAAAGAAGGGTTGCTCTGCCTGCTGGTTAACGGTGACGCCCATGGCTACCAACTGAAATCGGAGCTGGAGGCCACGACGGGCGAGACCTGGCAGGTCAATATCGGCCAGGTGTACACGACGCTGCAGCGGCTCGAGCGAGATGGATTGGTCGAGAGCACTGAATCGAACGGTGACGGGCGGGTTATCTACACCCTCACTGATCTCGGACGCCAGGGCGTGTCGAAGTGGCTGGCGGCACCGGTCGACCTGGCGGCGGCCGGGAGAGATGAGATTTCGCTAAAAGTGCTGATGGCCATGGTGTCCGGCGCCAGCGATCCGAGGAGGGTCGTGGAGCGGCAGCGGGGGGCGACGATGACCCTCCTCCAGGATTTCACCACCCTCAAGGCCGGCGACTCCAACGACGACCTCGCCTGGCAGCTCTACCTCGACCGGCTCATCCTCAGCGCTGAGGCGGAGTTGCGTTGGCTGGAACGGGTCGAGGCCCGCCTCGACCTGATGCCCCCCTTCGAAGTGACCAACGATTTGACCGAATCTATGGATACCAACCCAGTGGAGGTGGACCGATGACCGAGCCGATCCTTTCCATGCACCGACTCGGGAAGACCCATGGTTCCGGAGCCCAGCGTGTCGACGCCCTGGTCAACGTCGACCTCGACCTGATGCCTGGCGAGCTCGTTGCCGTCACCGGCCGCTCCGGTTCGGGCAAGACCACGCTGCTGAACATGGCCGGGGCACTCGACGAGCCCACCTCCGGCGAAGTGATCGTCGCAGGCGAAAACCTGGCAACGATGTCGAAGAACGACCTTGCCAGGGTGCGCCGTGTGGCGGTGGGCTATGTGTTCCAGCAGTTCAACCTGCTTCCGTCCCTCACCGCCGCCGAGAACATCTCGCTCCCGCTAGAGCTCGACGGGATGAAGCCGGCCGAGGCGCGAGCACTCGCTGAGAAAGCGCTGGAGGAGGTCGAAATGGCCGGGATGGCCGACCGCTACCCCGACCAGCTCTCCGGTGGCGAACAGCAGAGGGTTGCCATCGCTCGCGGTCTCATCGGCCCCCGCTCGGTCCTCCTTGCAGATGAGCCGACCGGTGCCCTCGACGAGGCGACGAGTGAGTCGATCCTGAAGCTGCTGAGGAGCCGGTGCGACGCCGGAGCCGCGGCCCTGATGGTGACCCACGAGCCCGCCTACGCCGCCTGGGCCGACCGGGTGGTGCGGTTGCGGGATGGCCGCATCGAAGGCATCTCCGAGCGGACGAAGACACCGCTCACGACCGCCGACATTCAATGAGCGGCCAGTCATGAGTGGACGCGGCGCTGCCTACAAGGTGGCGATGAAGAACGCCAGGCGGAACCGGAAACGGACGATCTTCCTGGTACTTCTCGTTGCCGTCCCCGTGGCGTTCGGTGTGGTCGTGGCCGGCATCGTCAGGGCTACCACCCTCACCCCGGAAGAGCAGGCGCAGACCTATTTCGGGAGTGCCGACGCCAGGCTCCAGGTGTACTCGCCGACAGGAGACGTCTACGAATGGATCGAGGCGAATCTCCGCGAGCTGGCGCCCGAGGCGACGATCACCGAGCTTCGCCAGACCGGGATCAGGTTGGAGGATGCAGGTGGCCCATACGCCCAAGTCTGGGATCTCGACATGACTGCACCCGCAACAGAGGGATTCCTGGTCCACGTTGCTGGCGACCTCCCCGACGCCGAGGATGAGGTGGCCGTCTCCCCTGCCCTCGCCGAGGCGATGGAGGTAGAGGTCGGCGACACAGTCGCATTCGACCAACTCCCATACGGCGACCTGACGATCGTGGGGCTGGTCAGCGAGGCCTTCTTCTACCAGGGCACTGTCATCCTCCTCAGCCCCGGTGCTCTCGAGCCCCTGGTGGGCGATCCTGAGTTGCTCCCCGAACCGAGCCTGCTCGTGTCCGGCCCGGGTGCCGAAGATGCCGCGCTCCAGATCAACGACCTCTGGTACAGCGAGGGCCAGCAGCAATTCTGGCCGGAGCCGGCGGTGGATCCACTCCCGCCTGAACTGTCCTTCCTCCAGGACGATCCCTACACGTATCTTCTGCTCACCGAGAGCGACGTGGAACAGCTGGTCGAGCTGGTCAGAAACACCGATTTGAGCGCCGGCGGGTCAGTCGAGGAAACCGTCTACAACGCCACCAACCAAATGATCTATGGCGGCGGGGAGTTCTCCGGGCTGCCGGACGTCTATGTGGAGACCCGGACCCAGTGGCTCAACTATGGCGGCTTTGAGAACAACCCGGTCGTCGCCTCGACTGCGGCGGCCGCCATCGTCCTGGTGGAGGTGGCATTCATCACGGGAGCGGCTTTCGCTGCTGGTACCCGTCGGCGTCTCCGCGAGATCGGGCTGATGGGAGCCAACGGCGCCTCCGAGAAGCACGTCCGCTCCACGGTGGTCGGCGAGGGCCTTACCATCGGGGCGGTTGGCGCGGGGCTGGGCGTCGTCCTCGGAATCGCGGTGATGGTCCTCGCCCGACCGATCCTCCAACGCTTCGTCTCCAGGGTGATCACCGGTGTCGGGGTCAGCTTGACCGACGTGGTCGGTCCGGTGCTGGTGGCTCTGATCGCGGTCGTGCTCGCAGTTCTTATCCCGGCGCGTACGGCATCGAAGGTTCCGACGACGACGGCACTCCAGGGACGGATGCCGGCCCTTTCGCCACGGAAGTGGGTTGTACCTGTTGGCGTCGGTCTGGCAGCCGGCGGCGCTCTACTCATCTCGGTCGCATTGGTCTCGCTGAGCAACTTCGCAGGATTCCTGGTCGGCGTCGGTGCGGCGGCTGCGGTCGGCGGGGTTGCGATGCTGTCCAGTCCGATCCTCGCTGGCGTGGCCAGGTTCGCCGATAAGGTTCCGGCCACCAGCCGTCTCGTCCTCCGGGACTCCGGCCGGAACCGGACCAGGTCGGCGGTTGCCGTGGCGGCGATCATGGTGATCCTTCTCGCCCCGGTGACGGCGATGGTCACTTCGGCCACCTCCGCGCAGAAGGACCTGGTCTACGGGCTGCCCTCCCCTTCAGAACACGTCGTCCTCGTGGGAAACTACGAAAACGTCAGCTTTGGTGGGGCGAGCCCGATCACTGAGAACGATGTCGCCGCCGTCGCTGCAATCGTCCCCGAGGCAGATATGGCCGTATTCGACACACTCGATCTGTTGGTGAACACCGGCACCATCCTCGACGTCCGGGAGACCGGGAGCGGGGACGAGTTCGTCAACCAGCAATTCACAGATGGCTACGCGGTCGCGGTTGCCAACGAAGACCTGGTGCGCTTGCTGGGAGACGGGGGTGTGGCTCAGTCGGTCGATAAGGGCGAGATCGTGGTCCTCGGGATCGAGGAGCAGGCGACAAGGGTCGAGATCAACGGCCTCGAGTACCCGGCGCAGGAATATCCGGTGGCTGTGGTGCAGTGGAGCATGCCCCGGATCTTGATCCCCGAGTCGATTGCAGCGGACTTCGGGGACGCCGAGACCAAGCCCGTGGCTCTGTTCACACTGGAGCGGCCAATGACCGACGACGAATCCTCGAGGATGTGGTCGACCAATCTCGCGATCAACGGTGGCTACGCGGCCATCGACGCGTCGACCATCTATCTCCTCATGGGTGCGGCCACGCTGATCGTGGTGCTCATCGTTGTCGCCCTGGTGACTGCGGTGTCCGCAGCCGAGGTCGACCACGAGGTGCGAACCATCGTCGCGGTCGGGGCACCGGGGTCGATCCGGCGCCGTTTCCTCGGTTTGCTCACCGGTTATCAGACGTTGGTGGCGATGGCACTCGCCGTCCCCCTCGGCCTTGGACTGGTCTGGGTGTTCAGCTCGTACCAGGACTACATCTCCGCCGGTCCCTTTGGTGTTGTCGACTCATCGTTGGTGGTCGTGCCCTGGACATGGCTGGTGTCGTTCGCCGTGCTTCTCCCGATCGTGATCGGACTGCTCACCCTGATTTCGGTCCGATCTGCCCCGGTGACCCCACCCCGCCGCGCCACCTAGAACCCTTCTGTGTCGATCCGCGTCAGGACGCGGTGTCCCAAATGACACGGTATGAGGTAGCCCGGGGCGCCTGATCCTTTGTGTCGATACGCGTGAGAACGGTGTGTGCCTTATCCCACAGAACCGCCCCGGATACCCAGCTCAGTCCAGGGTGAGTTCCTCCAGCCTCTGGAACACGATTTGGGTGGAGTCGTGGACCCGGTTGAGGTCGAAACAGGAGTCGAGGGTGGCGTCGTCGAGGGTCACTTCGGGATCGGCGGCGAGGAGATCCCGCAGGTGCCCTTCGCCGCCCCATGCGGCCATCGCGTTCCGTTGCACGACCCGGTAGGCCTCGTCACGGGTCAATCCCGCCTCGACCAGGGCCAACAGCACTGGCTGGCTGAAGACGAGGCCGCGGGTGCCTTCGAGGTTGGAGGCCATCCGCTCGCCGTCAACCACCAGGCCCTCGACCAGACCGGTGAACTTGACCAGCATGTAGTGCAGGGCGATCGAGGCATCAGGGAGCACCACCCGTTCCGCCGATGAATGGCTGATGTCACGCTCATGCCAGAGGGCAACGTTCTCCAGGCCCACCTGGGCATAACCGCGCAGCAACCGGGCCATCCCGGTCATCCGCTCGGAGAGAATCGGGTTCCGCTTGTGAGGCATCGCCGAAGAGCCCTTCTGGCCTTTCCCGAAAGCCTCCTGCACCTCACCAACTTCGGATCGCTGGAGATGACGGATCTCGGTTGCCATCCGCTCGATCGACGCGCCGACCAATGCGATGGTCTGCAGCCACTGGGCATGGCGGTCCCGGGCGGTGACCTGGGTCGATGCCGGCTCGATAGCGAGACCGAGATGATCACACACGTGGGCTTCCACTTCGGGTGGGACCTGGGCATAGGTGCCAACCGCCCCCGAGATCTTGCCCACAGCAACCGACTCGGCAGCAGCCTGCAAACGACGAAAGTCCCGCTCTAGCTCGAAGGCCCAACCCGCCAGCTTCAACCCGAAAGAAGTCGGCTCGGCCCAGATCCCGTGGGTGCGACCGATCATGTAGGTCTGCTCGTGTTCCCGCGCCTTTGCCTTCACGACCTCGAACAATCCACCGAGGCGTGCCAGGAGCACGGCACTGGCCTCCTTGAGCAGGACGCCCCCGGCGGTGTCGAGGACGTCCGACGAGGTCAGCCCGTAGTGGACCCAACCGGCGGCTTCGCCACCGGCGTTACCTCCGAGCAGATCGACAAAAGCCGCCAGGTCGTGGTTGGTGACTGCTTCCCGCTCGGCCACCTCCGGGGGAGTGGGACAGGCGGCGTCGCGGGTCGCGTCGGCGACCCCGTCGGGCACTTTGCCCAGCCGGTTCCACGCCTCCAGGGCGAGGACCTCGACATCTCTCCAGACCTCGAGCTTCCGCTGCTCATCCCAGACGTCGCCCATCTCGGCAAGGGTGTATCGCTCAATCACAGTTGGGGATGATGGCAGGTCAGGACCGGGACACACGCAGGTAGTCTCCTGGCTCGAACATGGGCTCACGACGAAACTCCGCAATCCAGGTGAACGGAAAGCTCTGATGAAACAACTGCTCGGGCTGGCCATCCTCCTCGCACTCACGGCATGTTCCCAGAGCGACGTCTTCAAACCGTCAATCGGGAATTGCTTCGACGACGACCTGGCATTCAACGAAGAGGTTTCCGACCTGCCTTTCGTCGAGTGCTCCGAGCCACACGACAACGAGATCTACGCTATTCACAGAATGACCGACGTCACATATCCCGGGGTCGAGGCCACCGGTGAGCTCGCCGACGAATGGTGCGTCGACGAATTCGAGAGTTTTGTCGGTGTGGCTTACGACGTGTCCGAACTGGATATCGGCTGGCTGGCCCCCACTGAGGACTCTTGGTCGGGTGGTGACCGTGAGATCGTCTGCTTTCTCTATCGGCTCGACCTGGAGAAATTGTCGGGGACGATGGAAGGCTCCGGTGTTTGAATACCGGACAGCAGCTGTCCCCGATCCCGTCTAAATTCACCTGTCGATGCGGCAACTTACCAACGACCAGGCGAGACGCCTTGCTCTTGCCGCGCAGGGTTTCAACGACCCACGGCCGTCGGGACGTACTGATGTCAGGCATTTCCGGAAAGTGATCAAACACGTGGGGATGGTCCAGCTCGATTCGGTCAACGTGTTCAGCCGCACCCACTACATGCCCTTCTTCTCCCGCCTCGGCCCCTACGAGAGCGATGCACTCGACCGCCACCTCTGGGGGTCAGGTGAGCTGTTCGAGTACTGGGGCCATGAGGCCTCTCTGATCCCCGTCGAGGACCATCGCCTCTGGCGCTGGCTGATGAAACGGGAGCTGCGCTGGGAGAGGTTTACCGAAATCCGCCAGAACGACCCGGAGTACCTCGAAGACGTCCTCGAACAGGTGAGGACCTTCGGGCCGGTGAAGACCTCCGATCTCAAAGACCCGGGAGATCGCAATGGCAACGAAATGTGGGGATGGTCGCGGGGGAAGGTTGCACTCGAGGCCCTTTTCGCCCAGGGCGTCATCACCACCGCGGAGCGGCCCAACTTCACCAGGATGTATGACCTGACCGAGCGAGTCATCGACGCCGAACACCTCGGACCTCCCGAGCTCAGCGAGGCGGAGGCAATCCCGCACCTGATTCTCAATGCAGCCCGGCACATGGGTGTGGCCACCATTCAGGACCTCATCGACTATCCCCGACTCAGCATGCGTCGAAACGGGATCAAGGCGGGAAGGGCTGCCATCGCCGACCTGGCCAAGCAGGGCCATCTCGAAGAGGTCGTGGTCAAAGGGTGGGACCGCACCGCCTACCTCCACCCTGATGCCAAGTTGCCGAAGAAGGCTCGCGGCACCGCCTTACTTTCCCCTTTCGACAGCCTCATCTGGTTCCGGGATCGAACCGAGCGGCTCTGGGACTTCTACTACCGGATCGAGATCTACGTCCCAGCAGCGAAGCGAGTCCACGGCTACTACGTGCTCCCGTTCCTGCTCCACGGCGACCTGGTGGCCCGGGTCGACCTGAAGACCGACCGCAAGTCGCGCCGACTGCTGGTCAAAGGCTCGTTCGGCGAAAGCGGGATAGATCGGGCCCATGTCGGTGCCGAACTCATGAAGGAGTTGGAGAGGGTCGCGTCGTGGCTCGGAATGGTTGAAGTCGAGGTCTTCCCCAACGGTGACCTGGCCCCCTTCGTTCGATGACCCCATTGCCACCGCCGACGGAAAGGCTCAGATTCAGGGAGTATCGGGACGCCGATCTCGATGATGTGGTCGCCATGCTCGGAGACTCTCAGTCCCGCCGCTTCTACCCGGAGATGGACACTCCCGATGCGTGCCGCGGCTGGATCGAGTGGAGCAAGAGAAACTACCGGGACCACGGCTTCGGGCTGTGGGCGATCGAAGATCTGTCAACCGGAGAGTTCCTCGGGGATTGTGGTCTCACCTACCAGCCTGTCGAGGGGAACCGGCTACTCGAACTCGGCTATCACCTGCTCGCTGAGCATCGTGGCAAGGGCCTTGTCACCGAGGCGGGCCGAGCCTGTCTCGACTACGCATTCGACCAACTCAAGGAGGCGATGGTGTGTTCGACCGTTCACCCGGAGAATGCCCCGTCGATAGCGGTAGCGAGGAGGCTGCACGCCTTCGAGCGCACCTATCTCAAGGACGGCGGTCAGACCCGACTGCTGTTCTGGACCGGGGCGAAACCCTCTGGTTGAGCACCGTTTGTCACGAAGAGTTCGGTTGAAGTTTCACCTTTTGGGCGACGCGGACGTGTCGGGCTGAGTAAGTTCCAAAGTGGATCCCGGATTTCCCGGGACCACCAAGAGGAGGCCCAATGTATCCGAACCAGTTCGAATACCTGGCCCCGACGACACTCGATGAGGCACTCACCGTGCTTGCCGAACGTGGCGACGAGGTCAAGGTTCTCGCCGGAGGCCAGAGTCTGATCCCGATGATGAAACTCCGGCTCGCCAACCCGACGACCCTGATGGACATCAACCGGCTGCCCGGCATGGACACGATCGGAGAGTCCAACGGCCATCTGACATTCGGCGCCCTGGTCAGACACAACGACGTCGTCAAATCAGAACTTGCCACCAGATCGAACCACACGGTCGCCGCCGCCGCACCGTGGATCGCCGACCCAATCGTCCGCAATCTGGGCACGGTTTGCGGATCGCTCGCCCACCACGATCCGGAAGGCGACTGGGCATCGGTGATGCTCGCCACGGGTGCCGAGGTGGTGCTTTCCAGCAGTGACGGCGAGAGGGTGGTGCCGATATCTGAGTTCCTCGTCGACATGTTCTCGACATCGTGTCGGTCCAACGAGCTGGTGACCGAAGTTCGCGTCAACAAGCACCCGGCCCGCAGTGGAGGTGACTACCAGAAGCTGGAGCGGAAGATCGGCGACTACGCGACGGTCGGCGTCGCGACCTCGCTCGAGCTCGGCGATGACGGCGCAATCGCCAGCGCCGGGATCGCACTGACCTCGGTCTACCCGTACAACCTGAAGGTCACCGAAGCAGAGAACCTGCTCGTCGGCAACCAACCGGGCGATGAGCTTTTCAAGGAGGCAGGCGCCATCGCCGCCGCTGCGTCCGACCCTGCCAGCGACCACAGGGGAAGTGCTGAATACAAACGTCATGTGGTGGGTGTGTTTGTCGAGCGCGGGCTCGCCAAGTCACTGGCCATGGCCCACGGAGGTCAGTCATGAAGGTAACCGTCAGCATCAACGGCAAGAACCGGTCTGGAGAGGTCGAGCCTCGCCTGCTTCTGGTCGACTTCATCCGCACCACACTCGGCCTCACCGGCACCCACATCGGATGTGACACCACCAGCTGCGGGGTGTGCACGATCCTCGTCGATGGCACCCCGGTGAAGTCGTGCACCATGTTCGCCGTTCAGGCGGACGGGCGCAGCATCACCACCGTCGAGGGCCTCAAGCAGAACGGCACGCTGTCCAACATGCAGAAGGCATTCCACCAGGAGCACGGGCTCCAGTGCGGATTCTGTACCCCGGCGATGATGCTCGTTGGCTCCGCGTTCCTCGAAGAGAACCCGGACCCGACCGACGAGGAGATCCGCTGGGCGATATCGGGAAACCTGTGCCGTTGCACCGGATACATGAACATCGTCAAGTCGATCCAGGCCGCAGCCGCCATGAACAACGAAGAGGTGTCAGCATGACCACGACCCAGGACGCCCCGAAGACCACGTTCGAAGTTGGTGGCATCGGCCACAGCCGCAAACGCGTCGAGGACGCCAGATTCCTCGAGGGCAGGGGCAACTTCGTCGACGACATCATCCTTCCCGGGATGCTCCACATGGCGATCCACCGCAGTCCACTGGCCCATGCCCGGATCATCTCGATCGACACCTCGGAAGCAGAGGCGGTCGAGGGTGTCATCGCGGTGGTGACCGGTGAGCTTCTTGCCGGCTACAACCTCGCCTGGATGCCGACGATGAGCGGTGACACTCAGGCGGTGCTCGCCACCGACAAAGTGCGCTTCCAGGGACAGGAGATCGCGGCGGTCATCGCCACCGACCGCTACATCGCCCAGGACGCCGCCGACCGGATCCAGGTCGAGTACGAAGACCTCGAGCCGATCGTTACCCCGCAACGTTCGCTGGAAAGCGACGCACCGATCATCCGCGACGACAAGGAGGGTCAGGACTCCAACCTGGTCTACGAGTGGGAGTCGGGAGACAAAGCAGCAACCGACGCTGCCTTCGCCAACGCAGACAGGGTGGTGAAACTCGACACCTTCTACCCGCGTTCGCACCCCGCCCCGTTGGAGACCTGCGGGATTGTCGCCGACGTCAACTCGGCCACGGGCCAGGCAACGCTCTACATGACGTCCCAGGCTCCCCATGCCCACCGGACGGTGTTCGCACTGGTGGCCGGCCTTGCCGAGCAGAACATCAGGATCATCTCTCCCGACCTCGGTGGAGGGTTCGGGAACAAGGTGCCGGTGTACCCCGGTTACGTGGTGGCAACGGCGGCATCACTGGTGATCGGAAAGCCTGTGAAATGGGTGGAGACCCGCACCGAGAACCTGATTTCGACCGGCTTCGGCCGTGACTATCACATGCACGGCGAGCTGGCAGTGACCAACGAGGGCAAGATCCTCGGGCTCAAGGTGGAGATGCTCTCCGATCAGGGTGCGTTCTTCTCCGACGCCCAGCCGACCAAGTTCAAAGCTGGTCTGTTCCACATCGTCACCGGCTCCTACGACTACCCGGTAGCGCACATCTCCACCAAGGGTGCCTACACCAACAAGGCGCCGGGAGGTGTGGCGTACCGTTGCTCGTTCCGGGTGACTGAGGCCTCGTATCTGATCGAACGGCTCGTCCAGAATGCCGCTTACGAGCTGGGCATCGACCCGGCCGAGTTCCGGTTGAAGAACTTCATCAAGAAGGACCAGTTCCCCTACCTCTCGCCAACGGGATTCGTCTACGACTCCGGTGACTACGAGACCGCCCTGAAACTGGCGATGGACATGGTCGGCTACGACGACATCCAAAAGGAGAAGGAGGAGGCGCGCAAACAGGGGAAGCTTGTCGGCATCGGCATCGCCTCGTTCACCGAGGTGGTCGGCGCCGGACACGGCGATGACTACGACATCCTCGGTCTGCGAATGTTCGACTCCGCCGAGCTGAGGATCCACCCCACGGGCAAGGCGATCCTCAAGCTCGGGGTCAAGTCGCAGGGTCAGGGCCATGAGACGACGTTCGCCCAGATCGTCGCCGAAGAGCTCGGGATCCCATCCTCCGACATAAAAGTGATGGAAGGAGACACCGACAACACCCCTTACGGATTGGGGACCTATGCCTCCAGGAGCACTCCTGTCGCCGGTGCCGCCACCGCGATGATCTCGCGGAGCATCAGGGCGAAAGCGAAGAAGATCGCCGCTCACCTCCTCGAAGCGTCGGAAGACGATCTCGAATGGGAAGTCGGCAAGTTCTACGTCAAGGGTGACCCGGAGAGCTCGGTGACCATCCAGGACGTCGCCTTTGCCGCGTACACCAACGTTCCGGAAGGGCTCGAGCCCGGCCTCGAAGGGGTCAACTACTACGACCCGCCCAACATGACCTACCCGTTCGGCAGCTACATCGTTGTCGTCGACGTCGACCCGGGTACCGGTCAGTGGAAGGTGCGCAGGATGGTGGCTGTCGACGACTGCGGGGTGAGGATCAACCCGATGATCGTCGAGGGCCAGATCCATGGAGGGCTTACCGAGGGTTACGCGATGTCGTCGATGCAGCACATAACGTTCGACGATGCCGGCAACTGCATCGGCTCGACGTTTATGGACTACCTCGTGCCCACCGCGTGGGAGACCCCCCGCTTCGAGCTCGGTGCGACGGTGACCCCGTCGCCGCACCACCCGATTGGCGCCAAGGGAGTTGGTGAATCGGCAACGGTGGGATCGCCTGCGGCCTATGTCAACGCAGTCATCGACGCACTGTCACACCTCGGGATCACCAACATCGACATGCCGGTGTCGGGCGATCGGGTCTGGGCTGCGATGAAAGACTCCGGACAGGGATAGTGGTCCGATGAAGCCCGAACTGCTGGAACTGGCGGCTGAAATGAGCAGCCGCCACCAGCCGTTTCTCGTCGCGACCGTCGTCTGGGCCCGCGGTCCGTCCTCGGGCAAGCGTGGGTCCTCGGCGATCATCGACGCGGCGGGGAAGGTCACGGGTTGGATCGGGGGCGCCTGTGCCGAGCCTGTGGTGATCAGGGAGGCAAGAGAGGCAATGGGCGACGGCAAGCCCCGTCTCCTCTTCCTGGGCACACCCGACGACATCCGTGAGCTCGACCGGCCCGACGTGGTGTCGGTGCCGATTTCATGCACCAGCGAAGGCGCACTGGAGGTATATCTGGAACCCATGCTCCCCAGACAGCACGTTGTGGCCGTCGGCAGGTCACCTGCGGTGAAGACTCTCACCAACCTGGCCTCTGCGCTGGGGTGGCAGGTCACTGTGGTCGACGACGGCGGCGACCCATCGGATCATCCCGCAGCATCAGCGGTAGTCGCCAGCCTGAGTATGCCTGCCGATGTCGGGCCCGGCGATGCGATTGTCGTCGCCACCCAGGGCCATTACGACGAGCCCGCTCTGGAGGCCGCTCTGGCGACAGACGCTGGATACATCGGCCTGGTGGCGTCGAAGCGGCGGGCGGAGACCGTCCTCGGCTATCTCAAAGACCGTGGCGTCTCCGACGAACAGCTCGCCAGGATCAAGGCGCCGGCGGGGATCGACCTCGGTGCCATCCAGCACCGCGAAATCGGTGTCGCCATCCTTGCCGAACTCGTCTCGTTGCACGCCGCGGGGAAGATGAAAGGCGGGATCGCACCGGCGGAGCCTCCGCACACCGCCATTGACCCCGTGTGCCAGATGGAAGTGGACATCGCCAACGCCCGCTGGATCAGCGAACACGACGGCGAGACCTACTACTTCTGCGCACCGGGCTGCAAGACGGCCTTTGAGAAGGACCCCACCTCCTTTCTTGCCACTGAGGCGATTTAGGCTTGATCTGTGATTCCTAACACGGTCGAAGGCCTTGCCGCAAAGCTCGACGAGTTCGATTACTTCAGCGATGAGAGCCTCACGGTCGCAATCCACATCGCGGTTCAGCTGGGGAGGCCTTTGTTCCTCGAAGGTGAGGCCGGCGTCGGCAAGACCGAAGTGGCCAAGGTCCTTGCCCGGATGTCAGGTTCGGAGTTGATCAGGCTGCAGTGTTACGAAGGCCTCGACGTAGGCCAGGCCCTCTACGAGTGGGACTATGCCCGCCAGATGATGGCCATCCGGCTTCTCGAGGCCAGCGGGCAAGGCTCCGACGCCACGCCCGAGGACATCATGAGCCGGGAGTACCTGATCGCCCGTCCCCTTCTCCGGGCAATCGAGGCGAGCACCGCAGGCAGCCGGCCGGTATTGCTGATCGACGAGCTCGACCGGGCCGATGAGGAGTTCGAGGCGTTTCTCCTCGAGTTGCTTTCCGACTTCCAGGTGTCGATCCCCGAGATCGGCACGATCAAGGCAGAAGAGCCTCCGATTGTCGTCCTCACTTCGAACCGGACCCGGGAGATCCATGACGCCCTCAAGCGGCGCTGCGTCTACCACTGGATCGACTATCCGACTCCGGAGCGGGAGTCGGCAATCATCCAGCGCAAAGTTCCCGAGTTGAACGCAGCCCTCGCCGACTCGGTGAGTGAGGCGATGAGCCGTCTCCGCAACGTCGACCTGTTCAAGCCACCGGGTGTTGCTGAGTCACTCGACTGGGCGGAGTCGCTCCGGCTTCTTCAGGCCGGTGAGCTTTCGGTTCCTGTCATCGAGTCCACGCTTGGCGTGTTTCTCAAGTACAAGGATGATATCGACCTGGTGAGGAGCGCGGGGGTCGAATCCCTGGTCGGATGAGTGCAGCAACGCTGATCGACCAGTTGAGCCAGTTCGCCGGGGCCCTCCGCGGCCGGGGGTTGGTGGTTACCGCAGATCAGACTTCCGACATGGCCCGATCGTTGCAACTCGTCGACATCGCCATCAAATCCCAGGCCCGAGCCTCGTTGCAGGCACTGACTGTCACCGACCCCGCACAGATACCAGTGTTCGACGAAGAATTCGAGCGCTTCTTCCACCGGCTCTCCCCGCCGATGCTGGTATCACGCAACCCCGACAAGACCGAATCATCGAGCGGGGCAACGCTGGGATTGCACGGATCGGTGGGCTCCGAGGAGTTCGACAGTGTGGCCGACCGCTCCGGCGCCTCGGCCGTCGAGACGGTCACACGTCGCGATTTCGCCGAATTGAGCGACGACGATCTCGCAGAGGCCAGGCGGTTGATCATGACCATGCTCTGGCACCCAACCGATTTCCGGACCCGGCGCTGGGCCCGGTCGAAGCATGGCCGGCGGCCCGATATGCGGCGCACCCTCCGACGTGCGATCGGCCCCGAGGGCGACATGATGCTGATGAGCTGGAAAGAGCGCACCCGCAAACAGCGCCCGTTGGTGATCATCGCCGACATCTCCGGGTCGATGGAGGCCTACTCGGACATCTTCCTCGTCTTCGCCCACGCCGCCCAGCGCCGGCTGCGCGACGTCGAGATCTTCACGTTCTCCACTCACCTCAGCCGGATCACTGAAGATATGCGGCGGCGCGACACCAAGACCGCGCTACAACGTGCCGCCGCGAGGGTCACCGGATGGTCGGGAGGCACCCAGATCGGCGAGGCTCTCGCTGAGTGGAACCGACACTGGAGCCGGAGACTTGCTCGGGGCGGCCCGGTCGTGCTCATCCTCTCCGACGGTTGGGACTGCGGCGACCCCGAACTGCTCCGCATTGAGATGGCCCGGTTGGCGCGTTCGGTCCATCAGGTGATCTGGCTCAACCCACTCGCCGCCCGGGAGAGCTATGAGCCCCTGACCAGGGGGATGCTGGCGGTGCTCCCGCACGTCGATCATCTCCTCCCTGCAGCTAGCGTTAGCGACTTCCGGGGAGTGGTGCGGATACTCGATTCGATCGCTGGAGTCAGAGCATGAGAAACCAGATGGAAACTTGGAAGACCTGGACCGACGAGGGCAAGAAGGTTGCGGTCGCCACCGTGATTCGCGTTTATGGCAGCGCGCCGCGCCCGGAAGGCTCCAAATTCATCGTCTCCGACGCAGGCGACATGGCCGGATCGGTGAGCGGGGGATGTGTCGAAAACGATGTCTTCCTCCACGCCCAGGAGGTCATCGAGACCGGCAAGCCGAAAAAGGTCACCTACGGGATCGCCGACGAGGACGCATTCGAGGTGGGGATGGCCTGCGGAGGCACCATCGAAGTGTTCATCGAACCATGGTGAGCCCGCTGCAGGCAGTTCAGGATCTCCTCGATCGCGAGGTATACGGGTCGGTCGTCACCATCACTGATGGGCCCGAAATCGGCGGGAAAGCGGTTGTCGATTCCTCGGGAGAGGTCGTTGCCGGCTCAGTCCCCGATGAGATCGCTGAAGACGTGGTCGCCGACGCCCTGACGCTGATGGAGCACGAACAGCACCGGACCATGCAATACGGCGACCACGAGGTGTTCGTCGAGACGCTGGCCCCACCCCAGGAGATGATCATCTTCGGAGCCGTCCACGTCGCCCAGTCACTGGCGTCGTTCGCCACCCAGATGGGCTATCGGGTTACGGTCGCCGATTCCCGCGCCACGTTCGCCACCGAGGAGCGGTTCCCTGAGTCGCGGGTCCTGGTGGGCCGCCCCGAGGAGATCCTCGATCAACTGACGCTGGACCGCCGTACCTGGGTGATCGTCCTCTCTCACGAGAAGCGTCTCGAGGACCCGGTCATCGAAGCGGCCCTGAAGAGCCCGGTCCGCTAC
>JBBDMR010000069.1:0-23671 GCA_040878225.1 Acidimicrobiia bacterium | reverse complement strand
ATCTCTCGGCGGTGTCCGCCCGGGTCTGATACGGGGGTGCCTACGGGCTGGCGAAGGCCGCGGTCGAGGTCCTGACCGAGGAGCTGGGCCTCGAGCTCGCCCCCTATGCCACCGTCAATGCCGTCGCCCCGGGTCAGGTCGCCGAGAGCCTCGAGGAGCTGTCGTCATACGACGAGGAATGGGCGCAGGCCGTTCGTGATCGCACCCCCCGCGGACGCCTGGTAACCCGGGCAGAGCTGGCCGAGGCAATCGCGATCATATGTACCGCGACATTCTCTTCGATGACGGGGACGATCCTCCGCTTCGATGGCGGGCTTGGACTCAATCGCTTCTGACCTGGTCCGAGTGGCTCTCTGAATCCACTCCGCTGCTGTAGGCGTCCGCCACCAGATCCGCGGTGCGCTGCAGATCCCTATGGAGAGCGGCCACAGCAGCGTCGTGGTCTCCCGCCTCCATGGCATCGAGAACATGGCCATGGAGATCGTTGCCTACCTCCACGAAAGGTTTCATTCGTGCTGCCAGGTGGCGATACCGTTCGGTGTGTCTCCACAGGATCTCGATGGTGTGGACCAGCCAGGCGGATCCAGACAATTCGTACATCTCGAAGTGCAGCCGACGGTGGATCTCATAGAAGGCTTGATCACGTCGTTTCACGTTCGACACCATCTGCTCCCGCCACGACCGCATCTGGGCAAGTTGGGCCGGCGAGATTCTGTCCACGGCTTTGCGCACCGCCTCGCCCTCGATCGCCATCCGCGTCGCGTAGGCGTCCTGGAGGTCCTCGATGGAAATCGGTGCGACCCGGGCGCCGCGATTGGGAATGGTTTCCACCAGTCGTTCCATTTCGAGCCTGCGGATCGCCTCGCGGATCGGGATCAGGCTGACCCCAAACGCTTCCGAAAGTTCCTGGTGGCGTAGCGGAGTCCCCGGCACCAGCTCGCCCGAGATGATCCCGGCCTGCAGCTCCTCGTAGACGCGGTCGACCCGACTGACCGCCCGTTCCCCGGATTGGTCTTCTGTACGGGCCATTGCACCTCGCTCTGGGGGTTCACGGTATCAGTCGCCGGGTTTGGCACCATCCCACCACGGATGTTATAAGATCACGGCGATGGCGATCTCCACCGACCTCCCAGTGTCCAGCTTCATCTCTCCCGCCACCACCGACGAGGCCCTGGCCACACTGCAAGAACTCGGAAGTTCGGCCACGGTACTGGCAGGCGGATCCGACATCATGGTCCAACTGCAGGCCGGTCAGATACAGCCTGACGTCCTCCTCCACATCGGCAACCTCGATGACTTGAAAACCATCGATCGAGAAGTCACCACCGTCGGCATCGGTGCCCTCGTCACCCATCGCCGCCTCGCCACCGATGCCGGGCTCCTTACAGCACTGCCGGCCCTGGCTGAGGCCTGTTCCACGATCGGAGGATGGCAGACCCAAGAAGTGGGCACCCTGGGAGGGAACGTCTGTAATGCCTCTCCCGCCGCCGACACCATCGCGCCGCTCCTGGTTGCGGACGCCTCGGTCAACCTTGCCTCCACCAGCGGAACACGCTCGATGCCGTTGGCGGAGTTCATTTTGGGACGCAGATCGACCGCCGCCCGTCCAGAGGAACTCCTCACCCGCCTCGACGTCACGCCATGCGAGACAGGATCGGGCGAGGTCTACCTGAAGGTTGCCCCCCGGACGGCGATGGAGGTGGCAGTGGTCGGGTTGGCGGTCAGGATCGCCATGACGGACGGCACAGTCACTGTTGCCCGGATTGCCGCAACTGCCGTCGCTCCCGTCCCCTTCCGATCTCAAGCCGCCGAGGAGGCCCTGATCGGGACGCGATTGGAGCCGGAGGCGGTGGAAGAAGCATCCCGGCTACTCGCCGCCGAGGCCAACCCGATCGACGACGCCAGAGCCACCGGCTCCTACCGAAGAATGGTGCTGCACAGACTGCTGGGCCGTGCTGTCGACATCGCTCAGAGCCGAGCCCAGGAGGAATAGGCACATGCAACTGACACTGAACGTCAACGGACACACGAGGACGTTGGACGCAAACCCGGCGGCGACGCTACTCGATGTGCTCCGCGACGAGCTGGGGCTCATCGGCACCAAAGAGGGATGTGTCGAAGGTGAATGCGGAGCATGCACCGTGCTCGTAGACGGGCGACCCGTCGATTCGTGCATATTCCCCGCCCACGCGGTAGGTACCCGCGAGTTGACCACGATCGAAGGAGTCGGGACGGTCGACGCCACCCCGCTCCAGCAGGCGATGATCAAGGCCGGCGCCATCCAGTGCGGATTCTGCACACCCGGATTCGTCATGACCCTCACTGCGCTACTCGACGAGAATCCCTCACCCGACGAGGCGACGATCCGGCGCTCATTGGTGGGGAACATCTGCAGGTGCACCGGCTACAGCCAGATTGTCGACGCAGTCCTGGAATGTTCCGGAGGAGAACGATGACCGCGATCGGGGCCGCCGCCCCACGCAGCGACGCCGACACGAAGGTGCGGGGAACAGCCACCTACGGCGTCGACGTGTCTTTGCCCGGCATGATCCACGGAGCCATAATGCGGTCTCCCGTCGCCAGAGGCCGAATCCGCCGAATCGACACCAGCAAGGCCGAATCGATGCCGGGCGTCTGGGCCGTCATAACAGCCTCAGATGCCCCCTCTCATCGAACCGGCCTCAAGATCCGTGACGAGCGGATGTTCGCCACAGACCTGATCTCCTTCGAGGGCGAGCCGATCGCGGCTGTGGCGGCCGAAAGCCGTGAACTGGCCAGGCGGGCAGTCGCGGCGATCGAAGTCGATATCGAAGAAACGCAACCGGTTGTCGACATGGACTTCGCCCTCACTGGCGATTCACCGCTCGTGCATCCAGAGTGGGATTCATATGAAACGGTTGGCGACGATTTCCCTCGCGGCGGGAATGTCTGTGCCGAAATGAGCTCCGACCCGGAAGGCGTAACAGAGGCTTTCGCCATCGCCGACCACATCATCGAGGATGAATACCGCAGCCAGCGCCAATATCAGGCGTACCTCGAGCCCAAGGGCGCGGTGGCGATCTACGAGGGCGGTCGATACACCGTCCACATCGCGCACCAATACCCTTTCAGGGTCAGGGATCGCCTCGCCGAGGTCCTCGGGATCAGCTCGTCAGACGTACGGATCGTCGGGCATCACATCGGCGGCGGATTCGGCGCCAAGCTCGATGTCTCCCTCGAGCCCTACGCCGCCCTCCTCGCCCGTGCCACGGGCCGGCCCGTGAAGATCGTCTACGAGCGCAGCGAGGACTTGATCACCTGCCAGAGCCGGGAGGACGCCATCTTCCGGGTGCGATCCGCGATCGCCTCCGATGGTCGCATTCTCGGCCGGGAGATCGACGTTCTGATCAATTCCGGTGCAGCCGGTACCGATGGCCCCTATCTCGCTTCTATCGCCTTCATCCTCGCCGGGGCCCCGTACCGGGTTGGACCCACGCGAGTCCGGTGCCGGTCCGTCTACACCAACACGGCGCCGACCGGCGCCTACCGCGGGGTCAGCGGTACTCACGTCATCTTCGCGCTCGAACGCCACACCGATCACATCGCTCAAACCCTCGATGTCGATCGCAGAGAGTTCCGCCTGAAGAATCTGATCACAGACGGACACACCCTTCTCAACGGACAGGTGCTGCCCGACGCCGGCATCTTCGCACAAGCCTTCGACGCCGTTGAAGAAAAGGCCCCGTGGGCCGAAAGAGCTCGAGAGCCTTATACCGGGGTGGGAATCGCCGCCACCGTCTGGCTGACCAACCCCCAACCCGGATCGGTAATTCTCAAGCTCAACGAAGACGGGCGACTCGGCGTCATCACCGGAGCTACCGAAAACGGTTCCGGTGCGGTCGCCATGGGTGTCACCCAGATCGCAGCCGAAGAGCTCAGAATCTCACCCGACCAGGTGGTAGTCACCATGCCGGACACCGACACCTCCCCCTACGACGCCGGATCGCAAGGCTCCAGGACCACCCACGTAGTCGGCCGGGCCGTCGGGAAAGCCGCCAGCGAGCTCCGACAGAAGATCTATGAAATCGCCGCCACGATGCTGGAAGCTGCAGTGGAAGACCTCGAGCTGGTGGACGGAGGCGTGGCCGTCAAAGGCTCACCCGGCTCCAAGCTGACGCTGACCAAAATCGCGACGCAAGCCACCGCTCAAGGGGAGTCCCTGACAGCAACCGGAGCCCACGCAACTCCCCAGCCCAAATTCGACCCCACCTGCGCAAGCGGTCTGCTCTTCCCGACCTTCCCCACCCCCACCTATCACGTACACCTGGCCGAGGTGCGCGTCGATCCCGTGACCGGAAACGTCGAGGTCCTCCGTTACGTGGTGGCACAAGAAGTCGGAACGGTCGTGAACCCGCTGGGAATCGAAGGTCAGGTTCAAGGCGGAGTAGCCCAGGGCCTGGGATACGCCCTCTGGGAGAACCTCACCATCGGGGAGGACGGGCGCTACCAGCAACGCAACCTCGAAAGCTATCGGCTCCCGCTGGCGACCGACGTCCCTCGTGTCGAAACGATCATCCTCGAACACCCTGACGAGGGCGGCCCCTACGGCGCCAAAGGCGTAGCCGAACCACCGATCGTGCCCGTCGCCGCCGCCATCGCCAACGCGGTATCCGACGCGGTCGGGGCACCGATCGACACCATCCCAATCACCCCGCAGGCGGTCCTCGAAGCCCTGAGCCGCTCCGGCCGGTGACACGACTGAATATCGGCGTCGACGTCGGCGGCACCAACACCGACGCCGTAGTCATTCGAGCCCGAGACGTGCTCGCAGAGTTCAAACAACCCACCAGCAGCGACGTGCTCAGCGGCGTGGTCGGCGCCATCCGCGCCGTCCTCCAACACTCGGGCATCGACGCCAACCACGTCGACGCCGTCATGATCGGCACCACCCACTTCACCAATGCCGTAGTCGAGGCGAAGCATCTCGCCCGCACGGCCGCGATCCGACTCGCCGGCTCCGCCACACGTGCAATCCCACCGATGCTCGACTGGCCCGCGCGGCTGCGCCAGAAAGTAGATGGCGGCTCCTACATCCTGAGCGGAGGATACGAATTCGACGGAAGACCAATTTCCCCACTCGACGAAGCCGAAATTCGCACAGTCGCCGTGAAGCTCCGAGATGAGGGGATCGACACAGCTGCCGTCACATCGGTATTCGGCCCCGTCAACCCGTCGGGCGAGGAACGGGCGGCCCAACTCCTGGCTGAAGAGCATCCCGACGCATCGGTGAGCCTGTCCACCCAGATCGGACGGTTGGGTCTCATCGAACGAGAAAACGCCACCATCCTCAACGCATCCCTGCGCCCTCTCGCCGACAAGATCGTGAACGCATTCCAGCAAGCCATCGCCGATCTCGGGATAGACGCCCCCATGTACCTGAGCCAGAACGACGGCACCCTCATGGGCTCAGAACAGACCCGCCACTATCCGGTATCGACGTTCGCCTCAGGCCCCACCAACTCCATGCGAGGCGCCGGCACCCTTTCCGGGCTCACGGACTGCGCAGTGATCGACATAGGCGGCACCACCACCGACATAGGAATCCTCCGTGGCGGGTTCCCACGGGAGGCACCCATCTCTATTGACATCGGGGGAGTTCGAACCAACTTCAGAATGCCGGATCTCGTGTCCGTTGGTCTCGGCGGCGGTTCGATAGTGCGCACCAAAGATCAAGTTACGGTCGGCCCCGACTCCGTCGGATATGAATTGACATCACGCGCACTGGTATTCGGTGGCGATGTCCTCACCGCCACTGACATCGCGGTGGCCGCGGGCCTGGCTGAGATCGGCGATCCGGAGCTGGTTTCGCACCTGGATCCAAGAGTCGTTGACGAAGTGGTGGCGGTGATAAAGGACACGATTGCTGAGACCCTGGACGTGATGAAAACGGCCCCGGATCCGATTCCCGTCGTGCTGGTGGGAGGAGGCTCGATTCTGGTGGACGACAGCATCCGTGGTGCGTCCCGGGTCACCCGACCCTCGCACGCCGGTGTTGCCAACGCGATCGGAGCGGCACTGTCACAAGTTGGAGCGCAGGTGGACCGGGTCGTCGCCCTCGAAGGAACCACCCGCCAGGAAGCCCTCAGCGCAATCACGGATGAAGCCAGGGCAAGATGCCTGGATGCCGGCGCAAAGGCAGAGACGATTAGGGTTGTCGATGTCGACGAAGTTCCCCTGGCCTACCTTCCCTCCAACGCCGTGCGGGTAACCCTGCGAGTGGTCGGCGACCTCAGTTAGGAAAACGACATTGGAACGCGAGCTCACCACCGACCAACTGGAAGCCCTTGGCATCGGTGCCTCCTTTCTGGGAACGGGGGGAGGTGGCGACCCCTACATCGGGTCCCTGATGGCGCGCCAGGCGCTGGAAACCCACGGTCCGGTAACGGTCATCGACCCCGAGGACCTGCCCGACGACGCCCTGTGTGTCATGTCGGCCGTGATGGGTGCACCCACGGTGCTGGTGGAGAAGCTCCCCGGAGGCAACGAACAGGGAGCCGCTCTCCGCGCCCTGGAGCAACGGCTCGGTCGCACGATCACCCACATCATCAGTGCCGAGGTGGGCGGACTCAACTCGGTGATGCCCATCGTGGCATCGGCCATGACAGGCCTTCCGCTCGTCGATTGTGACGCCATGGGTAGGGCATTCCCCGAGATCCAGATGAGTACCCCCACCCTGCACGGGATCAAGGCAACCCCGATGGCGATCGCCGACGACAAAGGCAACAGCGTCGTCCTCGATGCCATCGACAACCACTGGACTGAACGAATAGCCCGCTCCGTCACCATCGACATGGGCGCGGCCGCGTTCATAGCCCTTTTCCCCCAAACCGGCGAAGAGGTGAAGCGGGCAATGATCCCTGGAACGCTAGCCCTTGCCGAGAGGATCGGAGTGGCGATCATCGACGCCCGAGCTGAGAAGTCCGATCCTGTAGAGGCAGCCATCATCGCCACCGGCGGTTTTCGCCTCGCCGAGGGAAAAATCGTCGACGTCGAACGGCGGACGGTCGAGGGGTTTGCCCGGGGCGAAGTCACCATTGAAGGAGTAGGGGGCAGTACAGGTTCCCGGCTGCTGATTCAATTCCAGAACGAGAACCTGATCGCCATCGCAGATGGATCGGTGATTGCCACCGTGCCGGACCTGATAACCATCCTCGAAGCGGACACCGGTCGACCGATCACGACCGAAGAGCTTCGTTACGGGCACCGTGTCGCGGTGGTCGGCGTTCCCTCCGACCCGCAGTGGCGCACCGACAACGGCCTGGAGCTGGTCGGACCACGCTACTTCGGCTACGACATCGACTACCGGCCGGTGGAGAGCCTGAATGGGGAAACATGAACTCCCTTAATGGTATGACGGCAGTGGTGACGGCCGGATCGAGGAATCTCGGTGCAGCAATCGTTAGCGAGCTGGCGGCGCGAGGAGCGTCCACTGTCAGCACGTTCCGAGCCTCCTCGGAGAAGTGCTCGTCGTTGATCGACCAACTACCCACAACGTCAGTCCAGAGCCACCGCTGCTGCCACGCCGATCTCGAGAGCCCGCAAGGTATCGAGCTATTCGTTGGCGAATTGACCAGGATCGAGAACGTGGACATCCTCGTCAACAACTTCGGTCCTTTCTCGATGACCCCATTCACCGAGATGACCGAAAACGAATGGGACCGGATCTGGAACGGCAACGTCGAAGCCACTCGCCGCTGCAGCCAAGCGGTTGCCACCGCCATGCGCAATCGCGGACGGGGACGAATCGTCAACATCTTGGCGGGGTCCGCCTACATCCGTAACCACTCGATTTATACCCTGGCCAAGGCATCGTTGATCACGCTGACAGAAATGCTCGCTCTCGAACTCGGCCCCGAAATAACCGTGAACGCCGTAGCCCCGGGACAGATCGCCGAGTCGGCGGAAGACATCGCCGAGTTCGACCCGGACTTCGTCGGTCGAGCCATTGCTCACACACCAACACGTCGGCTGGTGAGCCGACAAGAGGTCGCATCCATCGTGGTCGACCTCTGCGAACCCCGCTACGACGCAGTAACCGGTGTCGTGATCCCCATCGACGGCGGCTGGCGCTTCAACCGCTTCTGACGGGAAGTGCGAGAGAACCCGACCGGTGCGGCTCGGTTCGAGTGAAACCAGCGTTCTCCCGAGGAGCTGCGGAGGGCCGATCGTCCATGGGGAGCTCGACCTTCCCCAACACGACCGAGTTCGTTCTCACGCGGTCGGGCCCGGCGGTAAGTCAGTTCAAGCCGAGCACGGTGAGGATCGCCGCATCGACGCCCCACTGTTCTTCGGCGCTGAGGTGTCCGGCGTTGTCACCGAGGCGCCTGACATCGACTGCACCCATCTGCTCTACAAGCACCTTGGTCTCTATGCCTGCGATTTCAATCTCGGGTCGGAACGATGCGGCCCTCGCGCTGGTAGACGTCGGCGCTACCAGCACGACCGAACGCGGTAACAGAGCGTCGGACTGAACGATCACGCCATAGCGTTTTCCATGTTGCTCATGGCCGATGCCCTTGGGAAGTCGAAGGTCGAAAACATCACCCCGACGCACGGAGTCCCTCCATCAGTTCGGCGACCGCCAACATCTCGGTGCGATCTTGCTCGTCGGCTTCCAGGGCGGCCACTTCGGCGGCGAGTGCCTCTTTGTCGCTCAGCCTCGACGCAGCATGGACAAGTGCTGCACGTATTGCCTCGGACCGCGTCTTCCCCGACGTCTCCAACCGAGCAAGCGCTTGCATGGCCTCGTCGTCCAGTCGCACGGAGATTGCTCGAGTCATGCGACTATCGTATCACGTATCGTGATACGCAAGAAGTCCCTTGTGACTAACCGGGTACGCGTGAGCGATCCCCGAGACAGGCGAGGAGATCCGGGTACGTGCCCCCGCCCACCGATGTTCCCGCCCGTCGGGTTGGCTCGCTAAGCGGGATCGGTGAGTCGGCACATGCGTATGGTTCGCCCAGTCTTTCTTGCTCGGGAGAGCTAGACAGCGGAAGACGAGTACCTACTTTTCACGAACATGAAGACATCTTCACGTAGTGTGAAAGTCAAGAAACCTTGAAATCGGGGTGTCTACTTCTCCTCGGCGCCTGAACTGGACCCGTCAGCTCTACCGATTCAATCGCCAGCCACGCTCGGGGGAATTTCAGTGGGTCAGTTCTCGCTCTGGAGAGCCGAGACCCGGAAATCCGGCATAGGCGGGAAGGGCCGGCTGGCCACCGAGATGTGCATAGAGGACACGTGACCCTGGCGGAATCTCTCCGGATCTGATCATCCCGATGAGACCGGCCATCGACTTGCCTTCGTATACAGGATCTGTGAGCACGCCTTCGGTACGGGCCACGAGCTGGATGGCCTCGACGGTCGACCGGTCTGGTATCCCGTAGGCCGGGCCTTCGTAGCCTGGGACGACGACGATCTCGTCGTCACGCAGCTGTCGATCGACGCCGATCTTCTCGGCGGTCTGGGTTGCGATGCACCGCACCTGGTCGATCGTCTTGTCCAGGGTGGCCGAGGCGTCGATACCGATGACCTTCCGGTCTGCTCGATCTTCGAGGGCGAATCCCGCGACCATGCCTGCATGGGTCGAGCCGGTAACGGTGCACACGATGATCGTGTCGAAGACGGTGTCGAGCTCGGCCTCCTGCTCAGCTACCTCGACAGCCCAATTGGCGAAGCCGAGCCCGCCTAGAGGGTGATCGGAAGCGCCTGCCGGGATCGGGTACGGCTTGCCTCCAGCCTCCTCCACCGAGTCCAACGCCCGTTTCCATGAGTCCCGGATGCCGATGTCGAAGCCTGCGGGGTCGATGCGGGTGTCGCCCCCCATGATCCGGGTCAGCTGGATGTTGCCGACCTTGTCATAGACCATGTCGTTGTAGTCGACCCAGCCTTCCTGGACCGTGACTGCCTTCAACCCGAGTTTGCAGGCGACTCCGGTCACCTGGCGGGTGTGGTTGGACTGAATCCCACCGATCGACACCAGGGTGTCGCAGCCGGTGTCCAAGGCCTCGGCGGCGAGATACTCCAGCTTTCGGACCTTGTTGCCACCGAAGGCAATGCCCGAATTGCAGTCCTCGCGTTTGGCCCAGATATCGACCTTGCCACCGAGGCTTTCAGACAATCGTGGGAGGGGATGAACCGGCGAAGGCCCAAAGAGAAGTGGCTCCCGGCGAAAGTCATCGAGGCTCATTGGGTGTACTCCAGTCGGTCGTCTTGTGAGCTTCATCCATCGTACAGACGGAGCCGTGGGGGCCGGTTTCGGGCGTCGTCGGAGCTTGGTCGCTAGTTTGCTTGCTCGAGTTGCGACGCGAAGCCGGGAACCATGACGAGGTCGACAGGGCCGTCCCCGACCGCCTGGTATGCGATGCCTGCACCGTCGCTAGATGCGTACCGGTTGGTGGGACCTTCATATGGGTGATGTGTCATGAGTCACTCGATCGAATGAACCTCTACTCCTCCGTTCAACCGGAGACCGTCGTTACCCAATCTTTGACCATCCGGTCCAGGGTTGGCATCGGGACCAGGCCGCTGCCGAGGACTGTGTCGTGGAAGCCCTTGATGTCGAAGCGGTCGCCCAGCGCATCTTTCGCCTCACTTCGCATCCGCATGATCTCGAGTCGCCCGAGCATGTAGGCGAGAGCCTGTCCGGGGTTGCCGATATACCGGTCCACTTCGTTTTCGATTGCGCCGAGTGACATCGGGGAATTGGCGAGAAAATAGTCGATAGCCTTCTGGCGACTCCACCCCATGGCGTGGATCGCGGTGTCGACGACGAGCCGCACGGACCGCATCGAGTCGTTGGAGAGCATGCCGATGCGCTCCAGCTGACCGGTGTACAGACCCATCTCGTCGGCGAGACGCTCGGCGTACAGTCCCCAACCCTCTGCGCATACCGTGATCAGGGCATACTTGCGGAACTCCGGGATGCCCTCCAGCTCCTGGCTTATCGCCAGGTGGAGGTGGTGACCCGGGATGCTCTCGTGATACGCCATTGCCTCGATCTCGAACCGCCCCCAGTTCGAAGGCCGGGCGGTGTTGATGAAGAAGGTCCCGGGCCGGGACCCGTCTGGGGCAGGAGGGAGGTAGAAGGCGAGCGGTCCCACCGGTGTCTCCGACACCACGCAGTCGGCCTTGGGCAGGCGTCCGAACCAGTCGCCCATCGCTGCTTTGGCTTTTGCCATCGCGTTTTCGGAGTATTCGACGACCTCCGGTCCGGATTCGAAATGAAGATCGGGGTCGTCGCGAAGCCGTGCGTAGATCTCCGTGAGGTCAGACGTGCCGAGGACCGCGGCGCCGAGCTCCCGGTACTCGTCGTCGAGTCGTTCGACTTGCTGGAGCCCGATGTCGTGGATCGCCCCGGCGCTCATGGGAAGGGAGGTGTGCCTCGTGATGTGGGCGGCGTAGCTTGCCTCGCCGTCGGGGAGCCAGCTGAGGCCGGGCTGCTCGTCGCTCCGCCCGGCCGGCTGCACCTGGTCGGCAATCATGTCACGGTACGCGCCGAGCGCGGGCCGGATATGGTCCCGAACCAGGTCGGCGAGACGGGAACGCCACTCGCCCTCGTCGAGGTCGGGTGGTCGCTGGGCGGCCATGAACGGGCTCTGATCGACAGGGGAGGCGAGCATGTCGTCGAGCTGGGCGACGGTCTTCTCCGCTGCCGACGTCATCGGCGTTCGGCCGTTGGCCAGGCCCTCGGCGAGGCGGTCGTTCATCTCGGCAACCGCCCGTGGGAGCTGGCTAAATCGGGCAATGAAGTCATCGGCTTGCTGTCTGGTCTCGATCGGCAGCTGGGGGACGAAGACGGCGATCACCGCCTGGAAACCGAACGCCGGGTCGACCGCCAGCTCCGCCATCCGCGTTTCCGTTGCGTCCGCCTCTGTTCCGGTCTCGAAGATGAGCACATCTCTGGTGACCCGGTCGGATGCGCTCAAGCCGTCATCGTCGATACCCTCCGCACGACCCGCCACGGATCTCAGGTAGGAGATCTGGTTGTCTTCGGCTTCTCGCGAGAACTCGTCGAGCTCAGCGTCGTGGTCGTGAACACCGCGCATGGTTGCCTCGATCGGATGGGTCCGCAGGCTCCACTCGTAGTACTCGTTGGCGAGATCGTTCAGTTCTGTATGGCTCACGCTTCACCTCCTGGACGTGGCCAGCAGGCCGCGTAATCAGTTTCTGAGCAGGATCGATACGGTAGTCCCCCGTCAGCCTCGCACCACGGTGGACCGTGAGCCCCGGCTACGGCCTCGCGGCAATCACTTTCCTGGATGCACACCGTGACGCGGTTCCAAGCGCTCTCCGCGACCGTGGCAATGGCTCGCCCGGCCTATTAGGTAAAAACGCGAAATCTACCGATACGGATCCGCATGAGACCCTCAAAGGGAGAGCGGCCATTGAAGTCACGTCGTGCCGTCGTCGTAGCTGTCGGTGCGACCTCTTTCGCCGTGCTCCTGATCGTGGGTCTTGCCTTTGCCAACTCGATCAGCGTCAGCCGGGCGACTGAGAATGCCCGGGCCCTCCACTGGGCCAACGCCTCCCTGGGTACTGCTGCTCTCGCCCGGTCGGCACTGGTCCAGGCCACCACCTTCGTCGAACTGGCAGATGCCGGCCTGGTCACCCCTGCCGACTCGGATACGGCGATGGCAGACGCCGAAGCGGCCCGGCAGCGCCTGTATGAGTTGTTCGAGGCAGGCGTCGAGACCGGATCGTCTCCCTATCTCGTCGAGTTCCTCTCGCCTGTCGATTCGGTGATGTCGGCACTCGACGCCGGCGACTACACCCAGGCCAAGGCCCTGCTCACCGTCGACCTCGAGACGACCTACATCCCGCTGGTCGAATCGCTCCAGGCCGAATTGGACGGGGCCCAGGCCGGCATGGAAGCGCACGAAGCGGCCGGAACCAGGTTCAGCGACTTCGTCAGGTTCTTCCTCACCCTGGCGATACCGGCTGGCGCCGTTCTGGTCTACCGGTCCGTCGCCAAACGTCAGGTGAAGGAGTACCAGCTGAAGGCCGAGCTCGAGGTGGAGACCGAGCGGAAGATCAACAAGGCCAAGGACGCTTTCATCGCCGGCCTCTCCCACGAGTTGCGCACCCCGCTGACATCCATATACGGGTTTGCCGAGGTCCTGACCGAAGAGGGAGCCCAGAGCGCAGCATCGGTCGGCGAGATCTCTCAGATCATCGCCACCGAGGCGGCGGAGATGGGCCGGATGGTCGACGACCTTCTCGTCGCAGCACGTCTCGATAGCACCGGTGTCGAAGTGGAACTGAAACCGACCCGGATCAGCGACGTCGTGGAGTCGGCCGCGCTCAGCTTCGAGCGCTCCGGGATGACGATTCAACGCCGGGGGTCGCAGGCCGTGGTGGAAACCGATGCCGCCCGCCTCCGCCAGGTGCTGGTGAACCTGCTCTCGAACGCGGCCAAACACGGTGGCCCGAACGTCGGAGTCGCCATCTCCTACGGCGAGGACGTGGTCGAAATCGAAGTGTGGGACGACGGCCGCGGGGTTACCGAGGAGCACGTCGAAAAGCTCTTCGACAAGTTCGCTCATGCCGGCTCCACCCCGCTGCTGACCGGAAGCGTCGGACTCGGGCTCGCGGTGGCGTCACGTCTCGCCAGGATGCTGGGCGGGAAGCTGACCTATCAGAGGTTCAACGGGAAGTCGTACTTCGTGGTGACGCTGCCGTCGCAGACAGCGAAACCAGAGCGCGAGCCGGTGAAAGAGCTCACCCCGCTCGCCGCGGCGGTGAAGGCGTTGACGACATGAGATTGGTCAGCCGTCTCCTTGCCGTTCTCGCGACGATGGTGATGCTGGCCACGACTGCTCTTGCCGGGGAGTACGGGGCGTACCGGGACGAGTTCAAGACCGAGTCATACAACGGAAGCGTCGGCAGCCTCGACTGGACACCGTGGAGCTGGGCGGAGCTAAACGACGACGGGGACAAGGAAACAGGCGCGGTTCATGTGGACAGCTGTGACAGCTCGAAATGCTTGCACATCCATTCCGACGGAAGTGAGATGGTCGGTGTCGGCGCCCAGCGCCAGGCGGACACCTCGGTCTTTTCCTGGTTCGAGCTGAGCTACGAGGTGCGCTACGACGATTATGGGGGCACCGATGCCGACCTCGTCGTTGAGAAGTCGGTGAACAGCGGCCAGACCTGGCACACGCTCGCGACCCACGAGCTCGACGAAGATCTGCAGGAGGAACACCCGAACATCCCGATCGGCGGTCCGTACGAGTCGACGGTCATTCGGTTCACGGTGCACGGCTATGTGGCCGGGGAGGTCTTCATCGATGACGTGGAACTGAAGGGCACACTGGCGGGCTCGACCACCACAACGACCTCCCCGTCGACCACGACCACGGTCAAGGCGACCACCACCACAACCAAGGCGACCACTACCACGACAAAGGCCACCACGACGACGTCGACGACCGCTCCGACGACGACCACGACCGTCCCTGAGACGACGACCACCGAGGCCATCGTGATCGCACCGCCGCAGGACCCGCCCTCTCGATTCAGCGGCCCACCTCCAGGCAGCGGGATCCGGGAGACTGCGGTGGGGCTACAGGTTGCGTTCGAGAACGACCTGTTCGGCGAGGTTCGTGTCGTATCCCCGGACTTCGCCAGCGTCGACCACAACGTCAACTTCAGGATCGTCGCCGAGGTGATCGAATCCGGATGGGTGTGGATTGTGATCCTCGTCTGCTTGATCGCCTGGTCGACCGTGGCGGGCCTGGAGAAACGTCGACAGATCGCAGCCGCCTCGTAGCCAGGAGACTGCCTGCCGGGAAAGACTTCGAGATGATCCGGGGAGTGCTCAGGGCTTTGCCCGACCCCGATGCCGGCCTGCTGACCCGGTCGTACCAGGCGACTTCGCGGTTGCCTCTTGCTGCCAAGTTCCGCAGCGGTCACTTCGCTTCTGGTGCAGGGTTAGATCGGGAGAGCCAGGTTCTGACCTGGGCGACGACCTCGGGGGCGTGAACCAGGTCGGCGTGATTGCGGCCACCGACCACGAGTATGTCGGGTGACTCCGTCTCGAAGAGGTGCCCTCTGCCGGTGGCGCTCCCAACCCCCACCACCAGATCGCCGAAGACCCGGCCCAGTGGATGGTCCGGTTCCCGGGTGATGACCCCAGCGACGACGTGATAACCGAAGCCGGTGCTGTCATCGTCGGTACTGCCGATTCTGTGGCGAAGACTCTTGATGCCCGCGCTCCTCTGTTCCAGAAAGGCGCCGAGGGGCCGGCTCTCCTTGAACAGACCGAGGCCGTTGCTCACATAGCGGACACCTTGTTCGATGGGAGTGCCGAAATGTGGCGCGGCGATGGCGACAACGTGTGTGGCCAGCCTGACCCACTTCGCTCCGGCAGAACCCGCTGCGATTATTGCGCTTCGGGCGACAAGGCCGCCCATCGAGTGACCGACGAGGGCGATCTCGGAAACAGGAACCGGCCAGCCCAGGCACACCTCTTCGATCAGGTCAGCCAGGGTCGCAGCGTTGTCCGCAATCTCTCTGCCGGTGTTGTAACGCAACCTCAGCACCGAGAAACCGTCGGATTCGAGTCCGTCAATCAGATCGAAGCAGTCGCCGGATCGCCAGCCATTCTCGGTGTCGGCGAACCCGTGGACCAATACAACCAGCCGGCCGGTCGCGCCGGGGAAGGTGTGCCCCAGGGAGACCGCCGTGCTGGAATAAGGTATGCCGTTTGGTGCGCGAAACCCCATTTCGATACGCAACGGGCTCCGGTCTTCCTCGAATCGGTCGCCCCATAACCCGTTGAATATCGATTGGACCCGTCTCCCTCCACGGGTTTCCCAAACCGGAGGCAATCTCCGGAACCGATCTACCAGTTCGGCTCCAGACGAGATGGCCATACCGACGGCCGTTCCGCTGAGACGGATACTTTGGTAGATGGAGCCGGTCAGGCCCTCGGTAACCCGGCGGGCGGGGTCCAGACCCGGACCCGCCAAACCGAACCAGCGCCGGACAACTGCCCGGTGGATCCCTTCAACCGGAGATGTCAAACGCTCCGTTGCCACGTCGACCAGATAGCCAATTGCGCGCCAATCGTCGAGATGCTCCCGGTCGTCTGAAGTGGCACTTGGATCCGGGTTGGTCGTCACCGACCAAGATTAAGCTTCCACCCGGAGCAACTCGGTGCTTCCCAAAGCGAAGCGGGCCTTCTCGGTCGATCGGCGTCTGGAGCCTGCTCGGGGTGAGCGTGCCCTAGCCTGCCTCCATCGCGTCTACGAATAGCGACTGGGCGGCGAGGCCGAGCCAGCCTTTGTGGTCGGCGATGGTGCTGGAGGCAATCCCGGCACCGCCCGGGCTGATCCGGGTCTCGGAGTCGAGGTAGATCCATTCACCTTCCGGTGGGCGGGTCATCCGGATTTCCAGGTCGGGGTTGATGAACAACCAGTTCCGCTCCATGCCGGCGAGATTGCTGACCCCGTTGCCGAAGTCCGCCGCCGCGGCCACCCGCTCCACCCCTGTGGTCTCCTCTCCTTCGACCAGAGGCACCCGGAGACGAAGCCAAGCCTGGCCCGGTCCGGCCTCGGCAAAGTCGCCCGCGAGCATCTTGATCTCCATCGCCTCTGTGGCAAACCCACCGGGGTTGGCGAAGAAGGTGGCGTCCCTGCCCTCCTCCGGGCCCGGGATCGGGTCATCCTCCGGCGGTTCGAACGGAAGGTCGAGGTCGGTCCGTCGGATCTTCAGCCCCAACGCCCTCGCCACCTCGGTGTCCTCATGCCACAAGGTGGCCGAGACCAGTTGCACTTTGCGGCCCGGCCGAGCCACCTCGCTGGCCACGCGGAGGGGTTGCAGAGGAACCGGACGGAGCAGCTCGATGGTGATCCGGGCCACCACCATCTCTACATCGGTCGGACACTTCTCGACTGCGCCTGCCAGGAGCGCCGCCGGCGGCCCGCCGTGCTGCGCGTCGGGCGACCACGGCCCTTCCGTGAGAGGGGTCGGGTGGTAGAGGTCGCCATCCCTGCGAAATAGTGCGTCAGACATCGGGCGACTCTACCGACCCGGAGATGGACACCTGTCGCTGACCTAAGGTTGGGCAATGACCGCAATCGACATCGGAAGGTTCGGGATCTGGCGCCGGGTCGCCGAAATCGACGAAGACATGGCCCGGGAGGCCGAAAGTCTCGGGTACGGAGCGATCTGGATCGGCGGGTCACCACCCGGCGACCTGGTCGCGGTGGAGGAGATCCTCGACGCCACCGAGCGGATCCCGGTGGTGACCGGGATCGTCAACATGTGGCGGGAGGATGCGGCGACCGTGGCGGCGTCGCATCACCGGCTCCGTGAGAAGCACCCGGGCCGGTTCTTGCTTGGAGTCGGGATCGGCCACCCTGAATCCACCTCTGAATACAGTGACCCCGTTGCCAAGATCGGGAGCTACCTCGACCAACTCGAGGAAGGTGGGGTCCCCAATCAGGAAATCGTCCTCGCCGCACTCGGGCCACGTGTCCTCCGCATCGCAGCCGAGCGGACCGCCGGCGCCCACCCCTATCTCACCACTCCAACCCACACCAGGTTCGCCCGTGACGTCCTCGGCGACGGCCCGATCCTCGCCCCCGAGCATTTCGTGGTCGTCGCTGACGGCGACCAGGCGCACGACGCAGGAAGACAGACGGTGGGTCGCTATCTCCGACTCGACAACTACCGGCGCAATCTGAAACGTGAAGGTTGGGACGATGCAGACATCGACGGCGGCAGCGACCGATTGATCGCGGCGCTTGTGCTCCAGGGGTCCCCGGAGAGGATTGCCGATGGCCTCCGAGCACATCTCGATGCCGGTGCCGACCACATCTCGCTTCAGGTGATCGGCGGTGACCCCGGTGAGGCGCACCGCCAGATTGCCGCAGCTCTCAATCTCAGTTGAGGCGCTTCATCCCGGAGACGATGCGGTCGCGCTCGGCCGTGCATCGCTCACAGACCGGGAGGCCCTGATAGTCGCGACTCGGCACCCAGACCTTGCCACAAAGCGCCTCGATCTGGTCGCCGGCGACGTAGCCGCGCATCTGATCGTCCCGCATCACGATGTGGGCGACCGAGTCGGAGTCGCCCTGGCTGGTCCGTGTCTCCGGCTGGTGAAGCGTCGTAGATTTGGTTTCGGGCATCGTCGACAACGTTAGATGCTTCAGCCGTCGGACACGCATTGATACCGAGTTGAATGAGGGACATGAGCGAGTCGACCTACGACCGGAAGCGCTCCTTCGAGACCACGCCGGAGCCGCCGGGTGAGCACGCTGGTGATGTCGACCCGCTGGCCGCTCCGGTTGGCTCAGGGTTCGTAGTCCAACAGCACCATGCCACCGCACTCCATCATGACCTGCGGCTGGAGATGATGAACGGCGACGTCCCGGTTCTGGTTTCCTGGGCTGTCCCGAAGGGCCTTCCCCGGAGGCGAGGCGAGCGGCACCTGGCCATCCGCACCGAGGACCACCCCATGAAGTACGCAACGTTCTCAGGGTCCATCCCCGAGGGCGAATACGGGGGCGGCGAAGTCCGGATCTTCGACCACGGCAGCTACGAGCTGGTCGGGCGCACCGATGACCGCGTCACCTTCCGTCTGCTTGGCGAAAGGCTTGCCGGAGTGTGGCATCTCGTCCACACCGGGCCGATGAATGGCAAGGACGGCTGGCTGGCAATCATGTCCGAAGACGCGCGAGAAGATCCCGACCCCTGGCCGAAGGCAGACCCGATGCTTGCCACGCCGTCCGGCCAACTCGGCGATGAGGAAGGCTGGGGCTACGAGCCGAAGTGGCCGGGAATGCGGGTGCTGGCCCGGTGCACCGACGAGACTCACCTGTTCAACTCCGCCGGGGAGGAGATAACCGACGCCTTCCCCGACCTGGCGAAGCTCCACGATCGCGTGGTCGCCCTCGACGCCATGATCGACGGGGTGGTCGTCGCATTCGACAACGGACGGCCCGCACGGGATCGTCTCGCAGATAACGTGGCAGGCACCGCCCCGATCGCCTACCTCCTCTTCGACCTGCTTTACCTCGACGGCAAGGACATCACGGAACGCCCCCTCCGGGAGCGGCGGCAACTGCTCGAGGAACTGATCGTGCCCAACGAGAAGGTCCAAATCTCCCCGCTCACTGAAGGTAACGGAACCGCCCTGCTTTCCGCCGTCGGCGACCAGGGACTCGATGCCGTGGTAGCGAAGCGACTCGACTCCCCTTACCGGTCCGGCGTCGCCAACAAGGACTGGCTCGAAATTCTGTCTGGCAGCTGAACTGATCGAACTCATTAGCGACTGGACCGCCGGCCAGCGAAAGGGCTGGTGACAGTGTCGATACCGGGCGCAACTATCGTGGCCTGATGACGACGACCGATGAATCCCGGGTAGTGATCGTGACCGCGGCCGGGAAGGGGATGGGGGAAGCAATCGCCCGTCGTCTCCACGCCGATGGCCATCGCCTCGGGTTGATGTCGAATTCGGGTGGTGCCGAGCAGCTTGGCGAAGAACTCGGGTCGGTCGCCCTCACCGGTTCGGTCACGGAGCCCGATGATCTCGCTGCACTCGTCGATGCCACCCTCGAGGCCTACGGGCGTCTCGACGGTGTCGTCAACAACACCGGCCACGCCCCGAACGGCGAGTTGTTGGAAATCTCCGACGAAGACTGGCACCTGGGCCTCGATCTGCTGTTGCTCAACGTGGTCAACATGGCCCGGCTGGTGACACCACACCTCAAGAACGGCGGCTCGATCGTCAACATCTCCACCTTCGCTGCCTTCGAGCCCGATCCTGCCTTCCCGGTCTCGGCTTCGCTGCGGGCTGCGCTTGCCGCGTTCACCAAGCTCTACGCCGACAGGTACGCGCCAGACGGAATCCGGATGAACAACGTGCTGCCCGGCTTCATCGACAGCTACGACGCGAAGGAGTCGTCGGTGGCGCGGATCCCGATGGGCCGTGTTGGCAGGGTCGCCGAAATCGCCGACACCGTGGCGTCCCTGCTCTCCGACGGCGCCGGGTACATCACCGGCCAGAACATCCGGGTCGACGGGGGCATCACCCGCTCGGTATGACCAGGGTCATCGTCGTCGGGGGTGCTTCGATGGGATGGGCCACGGCCCATCATCTGCTGCGCTTGGACGCCGACCTCGAGGTGACCGTTCTCGAGAAAGACCCGACCCTCGCACATTCGTCGACGATGCTCTCCGACGGCAACGTCCGGATCCAGTTCAACCTCGAAGAGAACATCGCCATCTCGATGTATGCAATGGAGTGCCTCGAGACCTTCCCCGAGATGATGGCAGTCGGTGACTACACGCCCGACCCGCATATGCGCAAACAAGGCAACCTCTTCCTGGTCGATTCAACCGGCAAGGAGGCCGCTCTGGCCGGTCTTGCCACCCAACAACGTCTTGGGTGCGACTCGGAATGGCTCGATATCGAGGAGATCGTCGACAGATTCCCCGCCCTCGCCTCCGACCAACTCGTCGGAGGAACTCTCGGCCCGTCAGACGGGTCGGTCGACCCCAACGCGGTGGTCGAAGGCTACCGGAGGAAAGCTCTGGCCGCCGGTGCCCGGGCTCTCGAGGGGAAGGCCGAGTCCTTGATCGTCGCCGATGGCGCCATCACCGGTGTCGAGCTCTCCGACGGCTCCCGGATCGAGGCCGACACCGTCGTCGTCTGCGCCGGAGCCTGGTCTAGAGGACTGCTGGCGACCGCCGGGGTCGAGATCTCCGTCGACCCGGTGATGCGAACCGTTTATGTGGTCTCCGGGGACGTGCCTGGTGGCGATGACCTCCCCAGCGTCTTCCTCCCTTCGGGGGTATACGTGCTCCCCGAGCACGGTACGTTTCTCATCGCATGGTCGACCGACGAAGACCCGGTGGGTTTCGACTTCACCCCCGCCCCGAGGTCGAAGTTCTACGACGTCATCTGGCCCGAGCTTGCCTCCGTGCTACCCGCTTTCGACCGGCTCGAAGTCGTCCGGTCCTGGGCCGGCCTCTACGCACAGAACCGCCTCGACGCCAACGCAATCCTCGGAGAGTGGCCCGGCATCTGCGGGCTGTATCAGGCGACAGGGTTCAGCGGCCACGGGTTCCAGCAGTGCCACGCAGTCGGCAGGTACCTCGCCGAATTGATCTGTGAGCAGACCCCGACACTCGACCTGAGCCGGCTCGGACCGGAGCGGATTATTTCCGGGGAAGCTCTCGAAGAGCACGCCGGCCGGATTATCTAACCAGGGTCCACTTCAGCAGGACGAGCCGATTGGCCTGCCAATTGCGAGGCCCGGCTCAAGTCAGCCAGGATCGAATTTCGTTCGATCAGAGCGTCGTAGTCGCCTACGTCCACGATTCGACCGTGGTCCATGATCGCAATCGAGTCGCAGATGCGAAGGCTGGAAAGGCGATGTGACACCACGATGATTGTGTCGATGACGCTGGAGCGCTTCAATTCGCTGACCAGGTTGAGTTCGGTGACGGTGTCGATCGCGGACGTACCCTCGTCCAGGATCAGGAGAGTGGGCGACCCATAGAGGGCTCTGGCAATCGCGATCCGCTGCCGTTCGCCCCCAGAGACGGAGGTGCCGCGCTCTCCGATGCGGGTCTCCACTCCCCGGGCACTATCCGCGACGAAATCAGAAAGCTGTGCGATGCGCAGCGACTCGACCACCCGCTCTCTGTCGATTTCGTCTTCGGGGATCCCGAATGCGACGTTCTTCAGGATGGAGTCGTCGAGGAGATAGATGTCCTGGGGGACCAGGCCCAGATTCGCCTGCCAGGCTCTGCGGACCTCGGCGAGGTTCCGACCGTCGGTATTGATGTCACCTTTCTCTGGCTCGAGCAGGCCCAGGATCAGGTCGATGAGGGTCGATTTTCCCGAACCGGTATGACCGACCAGGCCGAGTATCTCGTTGCGTCTGATCGTAAGGTTCGCCTCGACGACAGCAAGCGGCGCGTCGGTTTCGTAGCGGAAGTTGACGTCTTCGAGCATCAGCGTCGACCAGGGGAGCCTTGCCACCGGCTTTGGCACCTCGCCGGCATCGGGCTGATTTTCCGGTTCATCCCGGAGGTCGCCCATGACGTTGTCTAGCGACGCCTGCCCGTAGCGAACGAGGTTGAGGCCGCTGACGATCTGGTTCAACCCCGGCATGATCCGCAGGGCTGCATATCCGAAGAGACCGAAGACGCCGATCGAGCCGACCGCGTCGGCGGCGGTGATGACACTGAGAAACCCAACCAGCAGGAGAAACACCAGGGTCTCGATGACCACTCTCGGCACCTTTGAGTAAACGGCGAGGGCGAGGCGCGACTCAGCAAATTGGAGCCGGTCCTCGCTGAAGGCATCGATGAAGTATCTCTCCCTCCCCATGATGCGGATCGATCGAGACTCGTTGAAGCTCTGCTGGATCGTTGCCAGGCTGGTTTGGGTCGTTTGTTCCGCCAACTTCCCATATCTCCGAAGCCTTGATCGCACCAGCCTCATCACGACCGCCGCGGTGAGTCCGAGGACCACCCCGACGAGCAAGGTGGCCATCGGGGCTGTGATTGCCAACACCACTATGAGTACACCGACAACGATCGACTCGGTGACCACCGAGACAAGAGGTGTAAGGAACCTGGTCGCCACGCCTTCGACCGAGCTGAGAGCGTTGCGCATCAGCTCTGTGGAATTCCGCTTCAGGTACACCTTGTAGGGCGCCGACAGATACTGCCTGAAGAGGCGGTCGGAGATCCGGGCAGAGGTCAGATGTACGGCTCGAGCCTGGAACCAGGTGAGAATAAGTGAGAAGACGCCGCGAAAGAGGAAGAATCCTGCAATGACAAGGATCACCGTCGCCGGCAGGCCTTCCGAGCCAGGCCGGGGGAGGATCCCGCCCAGGGCACCCGGCGACTCCGCGCCGACCAGCCAGTTGGTCACGTAGAAGATCAGAAGCGCCCCGAGCGCCTCGATTCCGGCCCCAACTACGGCCAGGGCGACCAGGACTACCCACCGCCACCTTGTCCCGGGTTCCACCAGGATCCCCAACTGGTTCAGGAGGTTCCTGATTCGCGTCTCTCTCATGAAACCCGCCCGTCACCGGCCACACTGCCCTGGAGCTCGCGGTCGATCCAGGCGGCCATACCGGCCACGGTCGGCGCCTCGTAGATCATCCGCAGTGGCAGGGCGACACCGAACTCGTCGGCGGCATGGGAGATCAGGCGCACACCGAGGAGAGAGTGGCCGCCGATGGCGAAGAAGTCGTCGTCGAGGCGGGGTGAGGACCGCGACATCACCGACTCCCAGAGCTGGCTGAGCCGCAGTTCGGTAGGGGTCGGCTCTCGATCGAGCGACTGTGCGGGGACGACCCCACCGTCTTCCGTCGCCATTTTGCGCAGGCCCGACCTGTCGACCTTGCCAGAGGTGGTCATGGGAAACGCGGCATGGATTAGGAGCGAGGTCGGCACCATGAGTGGTGGCAGCCGCTCCAGCAAGTGGTGTCGCAGGGCGGTCTCCTCGACATTTACCGCGGACAGGACATGTCCCGACAGATGAAGACCACCGTCGACAGCCACTCCGAGCACAACTGCATCGTCGACCGCGGCATGGCTCATGAGCGCCGCCTCGATCTCGCCAGGCTCGATCCTCATCCCGTTGACCTAGACCTGGGCGTC
>JBBDMR010000068.1:0-23768 GCA_040878225.1 Acidimicrobiia bacterium | reverse complement strand
GGCAGCAGCCATATGAATGCCTACCTCGACGCGGGCGCCTCTGGAGTTGACATTTACGACGGTGCCAGCGGCACCAACCTGCAGACTGGCGGGCTGACCGCCGACGACTTCGGCGGTCCCGACCTCGAAGGCTGCAACGAATTGCTCAACATCACCCGTCCGGATGTGGTGACGGCCCTCCATCGCTCGTTTCTGGATGTGGGCGTTGACGTTGTGGAGACCAACACCTTCGGAGCTTTTGCTATCCCCTTGGGTGAGTACGGGCTGGAAGCTCGCTCCTACGAGATCGCTCAAGCTGGTGCTGTTATCGCCCGCTCCGCAGTCGAAGAATACGTCGCCCGGGACGGGCGTCCGCGCTTTGTTGCCGGTTCGGTAGGCCCCGGCACGAAGTTCGCCACTCTCGGCCAGGTCACCTACCGCGAGCTGGTCGACGCCTACACGACCGAGTCGAGGGCCTTGATCGATGGGGGTGTTGACCTGCTCATCATCGAAACCCAGTTCGACCTCCTCGGCGCCAAAGCCGCAATCGAAGGAGCGCGGGTGGCTATGCGCGATAGCGGCGTCGAGGTTCCCGTGCAGGTGCAGGTCACCATCGAGCTGACCGGGCGGATGCTCCCGGGGACCGAGATCGGGGCGGCACTGACGGCCCTGCAATCAGTCGGACCCGATGTCATCGGCCTGAACTGCGCCACCGGCCCTGCTGAGATGTTCGAACCGCTCCGCCACCTGAGCCGGTACTCGACGATCCCGATCTCTGCCATCCCCAACGCAGGATTGCCCCATGTCGAAGACGGAGAGATGGTCTACGACCTTGGACCCGACGATCTCGCCCGGAATCTGAAGACGTTTGTGACCGATCTCGGGGTTGGAGTGGTTGGTGGCTGCTGTGGCACCACTCCCGAGCACCTCGCCGCCGTTGTCCAGGCAATCAGGCCGGCAACGCTTTTCGAGCGAGAACCCGTTCATGTCCCGGCGGTCGCCTCGATCTACAGCCAGGTCAATCTCGATCAGGACACCTCATTCCTCATCATCGGAGAGCGGGCAAACGCCAACGGGAGCAAGGCGTTCCGCGAGGCATTGCTTGCCGACGACCTCGAGGCGTGCATCTCCATCGGCCAGTCCCAGCTCAGGGAAGGTGCGCACCTCGTCGATCTCTGCGTCGACTATGTCGGGCGCGACGGTGTGGCCGACATGAAACGGCTTGCCGCGGGGTTCGCCACCGACGTCGCCGCACCTGTGGTTCTCGACTCCACCGAGTCTCCAGTCATGGAGGCGGGGCTCGAGCATCTGGGTGGCAGGAGTCTGCTCAACAGCGCCAACCTCGAAGACGGCGAGGGAGAAGGCTCTCGGATCGACCGGGTCTTCACCCTGGCCAGGAAACACGGCGCGGGCGTCATCTGCCTGCTTATCGACGAGGAGGGCCAGGCCCGCGACCTCGAGTGGAAGATGCGTGTTGCCCACCGCATCCATGACCTGGCCGTCGGCACCTACGGGCTCTCACCCTCCGACTTGATCTTCGATCCGCTCACCTTCCCGCTCACCACCGGCGGAGAAGACCTTCGCCGCGACGGCATGGCCACCCTCGACGCTATCCGGCGGATCAAACAGGAATTGCCCGGGACCCGGACTGTCCTCGGTGTCTCCAACGTGTCCTTTGGCCTCAATCCTCCCGCACGCAAGGTGATCAACTCGGTCTTCCTCCACGAGGCGGTCGAAGCGGGTCTCGACGCGGCAATCGTGCACGCCGCCAAGATCCAGCCCCTGACCAGCATCGACCCCGAACAGCGCACCGCCGCACTCGACCTCGTCTATGACCGCAGGTCGGAGGGATACGATCCGCTGGAGCGGATACTCGAACTGTTCGAAGATGCCGAAATCGAGAAGACACCGGTCGAGCCGATGGAAGGTTTGCCGGTTGACGAGCGTCTGGCGCGGCGGATCATCGACGGTGACCAGAACAACATCATCTCCGATCTCGACGAAGCGCTCGCTGAGGGGACAAGACCTCTCGACATAATCAACGACTTCCTCCTCGAGGGGATGAGGGTCGTCGGCGATCGCTTCGCTACCGGCGAGATGCAGCTTCCTTTCGTTCTCAAATCTGCCGAGACGATGAAGAAGGCCGTCGCTTACCTCGAGCCGCTGATGGAGAAGGCGGAGACATCCAGGCGGGGATCTGTTGTCCTGGCGACCGTGTCCGGTGACGTCCACGACATCGGAAAGAACCTCGTCGACATCATCCTGAGTAACAACGGCTACGAGGTGCACAACCTGGGGATCAAGGTCAGCATCAGTGAGATGATCCAGGCCTATGAAGAGAAGAAGGCCGACGCCATCGGAATGAGCGGATTGTTGGTGAAGTCCACTCTCATCATGAAGGACAACCTCGACGAGCTCGACCGGCGCGGGATGGGCAAAGTTCCGGTGCTCCTGGGTGGAGCCGCTCTGACCAGGAGTTATGTCGAGTCAGACCTCAGGTCGCTCTATCCCGGCCCGCTCTATTACGGGAAGAACGCATTCGCCGGCCTCGAGGCCATGGGACATATCGTCGCGGGAGACCCGTCTCCGGCCCCCGCCAGGAAGCGGGAGCGCCCTGCGGCGGAGGCGGCACAAGGAGAGGTTCCCCGGAGGTCTCCATCTGTGGCCAGCGACAATCCGATCTTCGAGCCTCCGTTCCTCGGGTCGCGCGTGGTCCGGAACGTGGCGCTGGACGACGTCGTTCCGTTCCTCAACCTGACCGCGCTCTATAGGAACCAGTGGCAGTACCGCCCCGAGTCGGGGGAGAGGGATGCCGACTTCAAAGAACGCCTCGCGCCTGTGCTCAGAGAGCAGCTGGCGCTGGCCCGGACCGGCGGGCTGCTCCAGCCGCAAGTGGTCTACGGTTACTTCGCTGCAAACGGCGACGGCGACGAGCTCGTGTTGTGGGAGGACCGCTCCCGCCAGGAGGAATTGACCCGGTTCGGTTTCCCCCGCCAGCACGAGGATCCGTATCTGAGCATCCCAGACTTCTTCCGACCGATGGACGAAGAGGTCGACTACGCCGCATTCCACATCGTCACGATGGGCGCCGAAGTTTCGCGTCGGGCGGCGGAGCTCTTCGAAGCCAACGAGTACACCGCCTATCTCCACCTCCACGGGCTTGGTGTGGAGATGGCAGAGGCCCTTGCCGAATACTGGCATCACCGGATCAGGACCGAATGGGGTTTCGTCGATGAGGACGGGCCTTCACTTACCGGGCTGTTCCGTCAGAAGTACCGCGGTGGTCGCTATTCGTGGGGATACCCTGCCTGTCCCAACCTGGAGGACAACGAGAGGGTGGCGGATCTCCTGGGAGCTAATCGGATCGGGATCTCGGTTGGTGCCGAGACTTCCTACCAGTATCAGCCGGAGCAGACGACCTCGGCGATCATCTGTCATCACCCTCAGGCCAAATATTTCATCGCAAGGAAGCCAAGGGAGGTGCGTAGTGCTGATCGCTCGTGATGGCTGGGTCCGGATCGCGGAGGTGAACCCGCCCGAGCTGCCCGACCTGAGCCACAGGTCGTTGACCGGGTGGACCAACGTGATGGTCACCGACAACGTCTTCGGGAAGATCCGGGTCTCCCCGTACGCATTTTCGGCCCGGATCACCCACGACACCCCCCATGTCGACCCAACCGTCGTGGTGTCGACCCGTGACCGCAACATCCTCGCCATCGAGTCCGAGGTGCGGGGGGCGCTGGGCAACGGGGTGGACTCCTTCCTCGTTGTGATCGGGGATACCGTTCCCCACATCGACCACCTGGCGCATCATTATGAGATCGTCGAGCACCTCCGGGCCCTCCAGCAGAACCTGCCTGACTTCGAAGTCGGGATGCCCACCCGGTTCCAGGACTGGCAGTTCAGGCGCCGGATCGACCTCGGTGCACAGTTTTTCGTCGCTGGGCCGGTGCTCGACCCCGATGTGATCGAGCAACAGATGGCCAAGCTCAAGCTTCGCGATGACGACCCACCCGTGTATCTGATGATCATCCCGCCGTTCAGCCTGACCTGGGTCGAGCAGATGGAGGGGGTAGGCGCGGTGCCGGCCACGAGCGACCTGAAACAACGTGTCGGGGACGTCGGCAAAGATGTCGGCCGGAAACTGGCATGGGAGATTGCCGCCGAAATGGAGGAGAAGGCCCGCGACTCAGGTGCTGCCGGGGTGGTGCTGATGGGTCTCAAGTTCGAGTCGATCGTCGATGAGGCGATCAGGGCGTGGCCCGAGTTGGAGTGATGGGCTTCTAGCTTCGATAGGACAGCCCGCGTGGTGCGGGGGCGAACCCCCACTCCCGCAGGACGGGCGCCATTGGCGAGGACGTGGCATCGTCGTCTCCGACGGTCAGGAGGACTGTTCTTCGATGTCTGCTCGCGATGTTCGCCAGTTCCCGGCCGATGTCGCTGTAGAGGTCTTCGCCAGGAGGCAGAATCGTGAGGCTCTTCCTGCCTTTGTCGAGATAGGCGACCAATCGCCCCCCATAGAGCAGAACGTAGGCTCCAGCGTCGCGGGCAAGACGGGCCGGGGATTCGGGCCAGGCGAGGACAGACCCGTACGGATTCGCAGGGTCGGCAGCCGCCAGTGAAATCAACCGGGGCTCGGGCTCGCTGCGGAGCAGGTCGATGGCTCCGGGAAGAGCGAATTGAGCGCCGCCGAGGCCCTCGACGAAGTAGCCCCGCCGGACCCGCCCGGTCTCCTCTAAATGGCTGAAGACCGGATACAGGGCTGCGAAGCCCCCCGGTTGGCCTTCGGCGATGGCTGTGGGCCGGGTCACGACTCCGTTTCGATCGAGCAAGAGGTTGGCCCGTGCCGCGAGCCGCTCGGTCGGTGAGGGTGTTCCGGACACAAGCGACTCCACCAGCGACCACCTACCCGACGTGTGCGCCGGGAAGGCCGCAGCAGGGCGTCCGCGGCCCTGTTTTCGTCGGGAAGCGATGAAGTGGCGCAAAGGCTCGAGGCTGTCGTTGGTGACTACACCATCCCACACCAGATCCCAGAGCGAGTCGGCAACGTCGCCGATTTCTCCACCGCCCACGCCTGTGTAGATGTCACGGAAGAAACTTGCCCCTCGATTGGAGAGAAAATCGACGATGGCGAGCGAGGTTGGGCCGGGCTCGGAATCGGCACGTGGCCCTTCCCAGAGGGTGGCCAGCGAGTCCCGGTGATAGAGCGAGACCTTTCCGTCTCTCGTCCCCAGCGGTTCGCGGCCGACCCAGACCAGCTCCCCGGAGATGAGCATGCGGTCGAGATGAGCTGAGGCGTCGCGGGCACGCGGGGCGAGGACGTCGCGCTCGAGGATCGAGGCGGGAATCGAAGAGCCCTGGAGCCGGGCGACCGCCTCGGCGGCAGCATTGACCCCGCGGGGAGGGTCGACGCTGATTCCCTGCCAATCGACCCCGAAACGGGCCAGGCGGTGCTGGTCCACCGGTTCGATCTCCTGGCGAAGATTCGCCAGTGACCGCCGTTTCAGCCTCTTCAGGACGTTGCGGTCGACCCACTCCTGGGTCTCGCCGCCGCGGAGGAATGCTCCGGGCTCCACCCTTCCTTCGGCTTCGAGCGATTCGAGCACCGAGCCGACCACGGCCACCGGGATGCCGAGCGAGGACGAAGCCTGTTCGGGCGAGAAGGGGGTGTGGGTACGGGCGTAGCGGCCGATGATGTCGCCCAGAGGGTCGGGCACCGGCTCGAGGAAGATGTGGGGGACTCCCGGGGGAGGCTGAACGCCGATCGCATCCCGCAGGCGCGCCATGTCCTCGGCTGCTGCCAGGCGGACCTCACCGCCGATTGTCACTGCAAAGACTCGTTTGTGGTCGATGAGGTATTCGATGTCGGCGGGGCCGGTCTCGCCGGACCGGATCAGAACGTCGTCGCGGGTCATCGGGCCCAGGTCTCGGAGCAGGTCGTGCACCGCGTCGGCATGTTGGGCGGTGCGCTGCTCGGTGAGATGCTGCAGCTCGAGCTCGATTGCACCCACCACCTCGGGGTCGATCAGCTCGCGGAGCTCGCTGTCACCCAGCAATTCCCGGAGGAGATCACGATCGAGAGTCAGCGCGGTGGCCCGACGCTCAGCGATGGGGGCATCGGACTCGTACAGATATGCCGCCACGAAGGAGAAGAGGAGGGAGGTGGCGAACGGGGAGGGGCTGTGCAGGTCGACCTCAACCAGGCGGATCCTGCGGGAGCGGATGTCGCGGAGGATCTCCTGGAGAGCAGGCAGGTCGAAATCGTCGCGAAGAACCTCCCGGTAGGTTTCGAGAACGATGGGGAATGACCCGAACTGATTTGCCACTCCGAGCAGATCGGATGCCTTGCGGCGCTGCAGCCAGAGCGGGGTCCTCTCGCCGGGCCGGCGCCGGGGGAGGAGCAGCGACCTCCCGGCCGCCTCCCGGAACCGGGCCCCGAACAGCGCGGTGTCTCCGAGGTGCTCAATGAGGATCGACTCGACCTCATCGGGGTCGAGGACCAGCTCGTCGGCCGCAGGCACGTCGTCGCTGTCAGGGAATCGAACTGCGATGCCGTCATCGGTCCAGATCATGTCGACGTCGGAGCCGAACCTCTGCCGCAGCTTGTGCCGGAGAGCCATCGCCCACGGAGCGTGGACCCGGGCCCCGAACGGCGAGAGCATGACAACCCTCCAATCGCCGATTTCGTCCTGGAACCGCTCGACGACGATCTTGTTGTCACCAGGCAAGTGCCCGGTGGCTTCGAGCTCATCCGCGAGATAACTGACGAGATTGCCGGCGGCAAAGTCATCGAGATTGAAGTCTGCTCGTAGGGTTGCCCTTGCCTCGTCGTGGCCCATCTCGCCGATCTCGCGAATGAAGCGGCCCACGGCGCGGCCGGTCTCCGGGGGCCTCCCCAGCATGTCGCCGTGCCAGAACGGCATCTTGTGCGAGCCGTCGGCCGGTGCCGGCACCACAGTCACCCGGTCATGGTCGATCTCGGTGATCCGCCAGGCTGTAGACCCGAGCAGGAAGGTGTCGCCTTCGCGCGATTCATAGACCATCTCCTCGTCGAGTTCGCCGACGCGGCTGCCATCGGGCAGGGCGACCCGGAAGAGGCCGCGGTCGGGGATAGTGCCGGCGTTGGTCACTGCGAGCTGTCGTGCTCCCGGCCTCGCACTCAGCCTGCCCTTAACCCGGTCCCAGTTGATCCGGGGGCGCAACTCTGCGAAGAGATCCGACGGGTAGCGACCGGCGAGCATGTCCAGTGTGGCCTCGAATACGGCGCGGGATAGGTCGCGGAAGGGGGTGGCCCGCCGCACCATGTCGAAGAGAGCGTCGACTTCGAGGTCGTCGATGACGGTGGCAGCGACGATTTGCTGGCTGAGGACGTCGAGGGGGTTTTCGGGGATCTTTGTCGGCTCGACATTGCCCTTGACCATCTCTCCGGCCACCACGGTTGCCACCAGCAAGTCGCCGCGATACTTGGGGTAAATCCTTGCCTTTGACGCCCGGCCCACCTGGTGGCGGGACCTGCCGACCCGCTGCAGTCCGGAGGCGACCGACCCCGGAGACTCGATCTGAAGGACCAGGTCGACCGCCCCCATGTCGATACCCAGTTCCAGCGACGAGGTCGCCACCACCGCTTTTAGCGTCCCGTTCTTCAGCCCTGCCTCGATTTCGAGGCGCTGTTCCCGGGCGACCGAGCCGTGGTGGGCGCGGGCGATTTCCTCGCCGGCCAGCCGGTTGAGCTCCGAGCAGGTGCGCTCGGCAAGTCTCCTCGAATTGGCGAAGACAATGGTCGATTGGTGCTCCCTGATCTGTGCGAGGAGCGCCGGATACACCGCGGGCCAGATCGATCGCGTCGGGACGGCTTCAGGATCGAGAGGATCGACGGAAACCGGAGCAGCCATGTCTTCAACCGGCACGACGATCTCGATGTCCAACCCGCGGTCGTTGGGGACGTCGATGATTCGTACCGGTCGGGGGGTCCAGGTGTTGTCGGCAACAGTCCCACCGCCGAGAAAACGGGCGATTGTGTCCAGAGGACGCTGGGTCGCAGAGAGGCCGATTCGCTGTGGCGGGGCATCGGTCAGCTCTTCGAGCCGCTCCAGGGAGAGCGCAAGGTGCGCCCCGCGCTTCGATGCGGCCACTGCGTGCACCTCGTCGACGATGACCCAACGGACACTGCTCAGGGTGGAGCGGACCGCGGAAGTGAGCATCAGATAGAGCGACTCGGGGGTGGTGATCAGGATGTCGGGCGGGTGCTTCTGCATCCTCCGCCGGTCTTCCTGCGGGGTGTCACCGGTCCTGAGGAATGTCGTCAGCTCGGGAAGGGGCTCTCCCCCGAGCCTCTGCGCGGCATGGCGGATCCCGGTAAGTGGAGCCCGGAGGTTTCGCTCGACGTCGTGGGCGAGTGCCTTGAGCGGTGAGACGTAGAGGACGCGGCACCGTTGCTCAGGCTCCGGCAGAGGCTCGGAGAGCAGGCGATCGAGGGTCCAGAGGAATGCGGCAAGGGTCTTTCCCGAACCGGTGGGGGCATGAATGAGCGTGTTCTCGCCCGAGGCTATAGCGGGCCAACCCAGGGTCTGGGCCGGTGTCGGGGCCTGAAACGATGCGTCGAACCAGGAGCGGGTTGCGGCGGTGAAGTTCTTCAGCGAGTCCACACCCTGAAGGTATCAGGAGTGTGTGACAAGTAGTCCGTAGTTCAGGCTGAAGCGGCGAGGGGGAGGCGGTTCACATTCGCCAGTTCGATGAAGATATCGACCACTTCAGGGTCGAATTGGGTGCCGACATTGCGAAGTATCTCCGATATGGCGAAATCGATGGGCAAAGCGGGCTGATACGCCCGGGAGGAAGTCATGGCGTCGAATGCGTCGGCAACCAGGACGATCCGGGAGAGGATCGGGATGGCCTGGCCGGTGAGGCCGAACGGGTAGCCCCTGCCGTCGAATCGTTCGTGATGGTAGAGAATGGCCTCCGAGACCCGAGAGTCGAGGCGGTTGCGGGTCATCGCGAATCCGAGCTCGGGGTGGCGCTGCATCAGATCCTTCTCGGTCTCGTCGAGGGGCCCGGGCTTGCCGAGGATCATGGGATCCAAGTGGATCTTGCCAACGTCATGGAGAACTCCTGCAAGAGCGAGACAATCGAGATCGTCATCCTTGAGGCCGAGCCCGGTGCCGAGGTCCACAGCTAGGTCGGAAACGCGGTGCACATGGCCGTGGAGGTCTTCGATCACATCTTGCATGACCTCGATCAGAATGTCGTTCGGGATTTCTCTCATACTCACCTGTGGAAAAGTTACGCCATCTAAACCCAATTCACATGGGCCGTCCGCCCCAATTGGAAGGACGTGGGCCTTTAGACCCATTCGGCCTGCATTCTGCCCGAGCGTTGTCGGACTCTCCTGTGAGGAGCACCGGGTCCGGTTGGACCTCAGAGCAACCCGCAACTCCGGGCTGCATCCACCATCTCTTCGGCTCGCCCGGGATCCACGGGATTGGTGGCAACTCCAGCCTGTTTTGTGTAGGAGCCGACGATCACCGTGTCGGCGACGGCAACCAGTCCCTCCAGGTTGTCGGGAGTTGCACCGGAGCCGACGACCAGTCGTGCGTCCGGTCCAATCGCATCACGAACGTTCTTGAGACGATCGAGGTCCGGTGACGACCCGGTTCCGGGCCCGGAGATGATGACCGCATCGGCATGGCCCCGCTTGACGGTGTCCTCAGCCGACTGGCGGAGGTCGAAACCGGGCGGTGGGGTGGCGTGCTTCACCAGGACGTCGGCCCAGACCTCGGTGGCGGCACCGAGTTGGGCACGTTTGCGAAGGAGCTCGGCGGCCCGGCCGACGATCGGGCCCTGGTCGGTGTACATCACCCCGGTATAGACATTGACCCGGATCATGGCGGCACCGGTCACGGCAGCGATGGCGAGGGCAGACATTGCATCATTGCGGAGCACGTTCACGCCAATGGGTAGGCCCGTGGCCATCGTTATCGCGTCAACCGCCCGGGTCATTGCCGCGACGGTCTCCGGTGGGACCGAGTCGGGGAAGAAGGGGGCGTCCCCGAAGTTCTCCACCATCAGGGCGGGAAATCCGGCCTGGCTCAGCTTGGTTGCGTCGTCGAGAGCGAGACCGAGCACCGTGTCGATCGACCCCTCGAAACCTGGCGACCCTGGAAGCGGGCCGAGGTGGATCATCCCCACCAGGTGGGGAATCGTGCTCACAGAAAGGCTTTGGCGACCTTGAGCGCGGCTTCGGCTGCGTCGCCTGTCACTTTGAGCCGGGTCTGATTCGGCTCGATACGCCGAACTGCGATCCGTGCCCAGTCCGAAGCGGAGCCTTTGATCCGGTTGGTGGCATCTTCGGGACCGTAGATCCATCTGGAGTATCCGGGGCCGATCAACTCGATCCGGACCGGCTCGTAATCGAGCCCGTGATCCTTGAATGCATAGGGAAGGGTCTTCCATCCGAGCCAGCAGATGTGGCGGATACGCGGGGTGTCCTCCACATCCAGGCCCAGGGTCTTGTAGATGTCCAGCCCATGCGCCCAGGTCTCCATGAGGCGGAAGGTGGCGAAGGTCCGGGCGCTCATGTCGCCGTCGATCCACTCGATTCGGTGTTCGCGATCCATATGCGAGAGGGGCTCGACGACTTTGGCCCTGCCCCCGCGCCACCATTCGATGACGTCCTGAGGCCGCATCTTCCGACCTTTGGTGATCGCCTTCTTGCGCAACGAATCGAGGTCGGTTGCCATCTGCCACTGCTTGATGGTGTCGCCACCGGCGATCACATCGGCTGCAAGCTCTTCGAAGTCGGCCAGGTGGGAGATGGTGTCGCGGACCGTCCACGGTTTGGACGGTGTCGCATAGTCCCAAATTTTGATCGGGATCCGCTGCAGGGACTGATCGAGGAACTGCTGTTCGGCTACGAGGTCTGAAAGGATGTCGCGCACATGCCAATTCTAGCCGTCCGAGCGTATTTAAGGCCAAGGCGCGGTGGTTACCAGGGTCGCTCGGCGTGTTCCTCGCTGAATACTGGTGCAGGATTGGTGACTTTGGCGTCGGCAACGAGACCATTGAGTCTGTCGATCAACTGGCGGAGCCGCCCGAAGTGGCGCCGGTCGAAGAGGAAAGTGATCCGCTCGCAGTCGAGAGCGTCATTGTCCGCGATCTCGGCCTCGGTCGGGCCAATGATCTCCATGTTCCCGTCGACGACGATGTCGGAGAACTCCCGATTCAACTTTTCCAGTGTCTCCGGGTCGGGAAGTGTGTGGATCCTGAGGATCAGTTTCCCGGAGTGGTAGCGCTGTGAGTGGTAGTTGGCGTAGAAGTGCTCGATGTGATGAGCGGCCTCTTCGTAACTGGTGGTGTGATAGAGCAGGGAGAGGTCGGACTCGGAGATCAGCTTTTCCGCAAGCAGCACCGAACGGGCAAAGTCGATCATTGGCTTCCAATACTCCTTCTCGCCGGACTCGAGGAGGACGATGGGGTGGAGGTCGCTCTTGCCGGTCTGGACCAAAGTGATCAGTTCGAACGCCTCGTCGAGTGTGCCGAAGCCGCCGGGAAGGATGACAAACGCGTGTGATTCCTTGACGAAGCCGAGTTTCCTGGTGAAGAAGTATTTGAAATTTACGTTGCGCTCCGGTGCGACGTACTTGTTGGAACTCGCCTCGAATGGCAGCCGGATGTTGACCCCGTAGGAGTTCTCGATGCCTGCGCCGCGGTTGCCTGCCTCCATGACACCGGGACCGGCGCCGGTGATGACCCCCCACCCTCGATCTGCCATTTCTTTACCGAACCGCATTGTGATCTGGTAGTCAGGGTCGTCTTCGAGGAGCCGGGCCGAACCGTAGATGGTCACCTTTGGCTCCTCGTGGCGGGAGAAGACCAGGTTCGAATAACGCATCTCCTTGAGGGCGGTGTTGATCAGTTTCAGGTCACCCCTGTTGCCGTTGTCCCGATGCAGTTTGAGGACGGTGGTGACCATCTCCGTGACGAGATCGGCGTTGTCGTTTTCCGACGCAGCAGCGACGAGATCGGCGATGGCTTGGTCGAGTTCGGGGTTGCCGAGGTCGTAGGCCATGGGGGAACCGTAATGCAAGTGGTCAGTCGTTGAAATAGGGCGAGGGTGAGATCCCGCCGGTATTTCTGCGACTGGCCACTAGTTGAAGGGCTTGACCGAGGGACCATTGCGAACAACGGCGTTCCAGACCGTCTCGTAGTGGTCACGGTCGAACCTGTCGACGTGGGGGAGGACGAACTCCTCCCAAGCTTTCCGCAGCGGGTCGGTGCGATCTGAGTAGATGATGAGGCCGGTGGGTAGGCGGTCGAGCACTGAGCGCAGCGACACCGGCGTCTCCACCCGCACCGCAGAGTCGCTGGCCTCGAAGGAGGCATTGACTTCGGTGGCAAGCCGTGAGATTGCTTCGACGTAATCGTCCCGCAACGCCGGGTAGCGGCGATTGAGCATCGAGCTGATCTGCTCCGAGCCGGGGAACGACTTCTCCCAGATGACCCATCTGTCGGCGAAGGCCTTGTTCAGGGTCTGGGTCCCGGCATAGTCGCGGAGGTCGGTGGGGTTCATCGTCCCGAAGATCCTGACGTCGTCCCGCAGCGGGACATAGTCGCCGTTGGGAAGGTCGATTGCTGCATACCGGTCGAGAAGCCCGTGGAGGGCGAAGAGAGTCTCTGCTCCGGCGGCGTTCAACTCGGAGAGGTTGAGCAGGGCAGGTCCCCGCAGTGCACGGGTGATGTCTCCATCCTCCCAGCGCGACTCGGTCCCGCCTTTGCCGTCGCCGTGGAGGCGAGTCGATCCGAGCAGGGTCACGTCGCGGACCTCGCCGGTGAGGGGCACCCGGAAGTAGGGGAGTCCCATTGCCGCGGCGAACTGCTCGATGTCGTGGTCTTTGCCGGTTCCCATGTGTCCGCGCACCGCGACATGGAGCGGGATGAAGCCCCTTCCCCTGGTGTCCTGGCGGGCTTGTTCGAGTTGGGCGAAGCGGTAGAGCATCCCGAGGTCGACATAATGCGGGTCGGGAGTGGGGATCTTCCGGTTCCGCTCATCGAAATCAGGGGTGCTCTTCGGCAGCTCGAACTTTTCGAGGGTGATGTCCGGTCCTTCGCCGGCCGGATCGCTGAAAGTGATTTTCTCAGGCAACTGTTCTCTCCTGTGTTTGCTTGGAATCTGTGTTGCTCAACCACCAGGTGTCCATGCCCTGGGTGGAAAGGCTCTTGCGGAGGGCTCGTTTCGTGCCCCGGATCATCGCCGCGGCGAGATGCTGTGGCTCATTGACCACCTGATGACGCTGGTACGCCTCGTCGACGGTGTGGTCGCCGATTCCGATGCCGATGACGGTGGTGCCGCTGTTTTCCACTGCCCTAACCGAGCTTGCCAGGTTCTCGACCGAACCACGGGTCATGCCATCAGCGAGGACCATGAGCACGCGTACCTGTGCTCCCAGGCGTGCCATTCGCTCTGCGGCGTGAACGACGTTGAACTCGTCGACGTTGGCCGCCTTCTCGAACATCGACACCGGCGGCGAATTGGCAGGCTCGCGACGGGCGAAGGCAGCTGCTTTGCGGGGCTGGGCAGCAGTGAAGAAGAGCCCGGCAAGAGCGGGCTCGAAGTCGCGCCAGCGGCGGTCGAAAGGCTTGACCAGGTAGTGGTTCACCGTTGACGTCAGGCGATCGGCGGCGGTGCCCTGGGTCCGCTTCAATCCGGCGATGGCATTCGCCCGGCTGTGGCGGTAGGAGTTTTCGGTGTCGTAGGGACGTGCCGCAAACCCACGGTTGAAGAGTGCAACCTCGAAGTCGATCTGGAGCTCGTCACAGAGGTGGGCCATCGTCCACGCGCCGAGCAGGGCAGAGGGCATCGCCCAGGTGGTCTCCCGGCCCCGCACCCGGCCCGGACTCAGCATCGAAGCCGATGCATCCACCAGCAGCGAAACCGCGTATCTGCGGCGGGTCCGGGCGGCGCGGCGCTCGTACACCCGCTGGTAGAGGCCGGCCCCGATGAATAGCGCGGAATGAGGGGAAACATCACCCTGGTCGAATCCCGAGCGGAGCCCGCGGCGCTGGTTCGCCGCGAACAGCGGGAACAGCTCGCCGCTGACCCTGCGCTGGTCGACCTCCCAGCGTTTCGCCGCCTCCCTCAGTGCGGCCATCCCTTCGTTGCCGAGCCTGGAGAAGGTGTGGGGGATCGCGGTTACGAGGAGCTTTCCGCCCTGGCCGTTGGGGAGGTAGATGTCGGGGGCCATGCTGATCCGGAGCAACTGGTCGGTCGACTCGTCGTTGGCCATCTCCGAGGCGCCCTTTCGGTCGCTGATCCCCGAACGTGCTTCGGCGGCGCGGCGGGTCTCCTGGTAGGAGTCCGAGTCGGAGACGATCGGCGACGTCATCCGCACCTGGTCGACTCCCTGGGCCGCTTGCTCGGCGTCTGCCTTGGCAGCAGCCTGTTTCGCGCTGTTGGTGGCCCCTTCGGGAGCTTCGGTGATAAGGCCGTTGGCGCGGGCGATGGCCTCCAGTTCCAGAGCCAGACCTGCAACAGCCCACGGGTCGTTGGCTTCTGCGGCCTGCAGGCATTGCTCGGTGCCGTCGTCGAGGGCAACCGCCGCCCGGGCATCGAGCCGCTTCTCGAGTTTTTCCCTTTCGATGTACCCGCCGGTGAGCAGGAAACAGCCGAGCACGAACTGACTGAGTGCCCCGCTTCGCTCCAGGGCCTGGGCGAAGGAGGAGAGGTAGAGGTCTTCGAGCACGGAGCGCGCGCCGGGATAGACCGAAAGACCCTGTCGCTCCTGGCGGGCATCCTCGAGGGTGAAGAAGAGGACCTCCGCAACCGGTTTCTCGGTTCGCTCCAGTGCGGTGAGGAGGTCGGTCTTGGCTTCAGGGTCGCGCTTGCCTGCGATGGGCCAGTCTTCGGGAATGGTCCGGGGCTCGTCGAGCCGGGTCGAAACCAGGTGGACCACCTCGTGAAGAGCCGACGCCAGGGCTACCTCGTCGGGCGTCACCGGAGCGTTGCGGTGATATGCGGCCTGGAAGATCCGCGGGTCACAGACCACCTCGTCGTCGGAAGCCGCCGGCTCCGAGCCGAGTCGGACCCGGAGTTCGGGGTTCTTCGCGAGGCTCCGGGCAAACCGGGTGACGGCGGGGGCAACACGCTGGTAGCGGTTGACCACGGCCTCGACCGCGAGGTCCTCAGGTGAGATCAGGTCGGCGAGAAAAGTGGTGTCGCGGTCACGCATAGCCACCCATTGTCTCACGCCATGTCAAGTAGTCCCCGGCGCCGATACCAGGGCGAGGTGGTGCAGTTCCGACAAGAAAGCAGGCTCCGTAGACTCCCGGTGTGCATTACGACTTCACCAAACTCCCCAACGGTCTCCGCATCATTACCGAGACCATGCCCTCCGTGCGATCCGTATCCATCGGATGCTGGGTCGATACCGGAACCCGTGACGAAAACCTCGACCACGAGCACGGCGCATCCCACTTCCTCGAGCACCTCCTCTTCAAGGGGAGCGAAACGCTTTCGGCAAGAGAGGTGAGCGAGACCTTCGACGCCATCGGTGCCGAATCGAACGCATTCACCAGCAAGGAGGCGACCTGCTACTGGACTCGCCTGCTCGACCAGGACGTCGCCACCGGCTTCGACATCATGTCCGAGATCATCCAGCGCCCCGCTTTCCGCGCCAACGAGATCGACTCGGAGCGTCAGGTGGTTATCGAAGAAATCAATATGAACGACGATGACCCCAGCGACGTCGCGTTCGAGAACTTCTCGACTGCTGCCTTCCTCGGCCACCCCCTCGAGGCCCCGGTGCTCGGAACCAGGGACTCGATCCGGGGCATGACCCGCGACGACATCATGGGCTACTGGGATCGCAGGTACGGCACCTCCTCGCTGGTTGTCGCTGCGGTTGGCAATCTCGAACACGATGACATCGTTGCCATGGTCGAGGAGCGCTTCGGCGAATGGGACGGGGGATCGGTGGACCACAGCTTCGAGGAGATGGAGCCAGCGGCACGTGTCGAATTGACCCGTCGCGACACCGAACAGGCCCACATCCTCATTGGCGGCAAGGGACTGCGCCGCGACGACGAGCAACGTTTCTCATATCAGGTGCTGAACCACATCATGGGCTCGGGAATGTCTTCCCGCCTCTTCCGGGAGGTGCGTGAGGAGCGCGGCCTCGCCTATTCGATCTATGCCTTCCGTCTCGCCTACGCCGATGCCGGAGCGTGGGGCGTCTACGTCGGAACCACGCCGAGCCAGACCGACACCGCGCTCAAAGTGATCCGCGACGAGTTGGACAAGGTAATGGAAGAGGGAGTCACCGAGGCCGAGCTGGAGCGGGCCAAAGGCTCGATGCGGGGTGGGCTCGCGCTTTCATTGGAGGATTCAAACAGCCGGATGATCCGTCTCGGCCGTGACGAGTTGGCCGGGATGCCCCACCTTTCCACCGATGAGCGTCTGGAGCGCCTCGACGCCGTGACGCGGGACGACGTGCAGAGCGTGGCCCGGGAGATGTACTCGGCCGAACGTGTGATCGGTGCCGTGGGCCCCTTCGACCCACCCGACCTCGAGCCTTACCTGTAGCTTCAGTCGGTCAGCTCGAAAGAGACTGCTTTCGGCCTGTCTCCGGTGTCGATGGTCCCGGAGATAGTTTCCCCGTCGAGCCGGGTGATGGACATGCCGCCACCCAGCTCGACCTCCCCATCGCTCACCGGCCACCCCCAAACGGTGACTTGCGTCACCGGGCTGGCGAGCGACACCCAGAAAACCTCTTCATTGGTCTGGACCAGCGAGATGACCCCCGCAGCACTCTCGATCGGGTTCAGGTCGCCTCCCGGGCTGTCGGCGACGAAACGGGCGGTGGTCAGCGAAGCCGCCGCCAGCACCAGGAGCGCTGCAACAACCAGTGACGGAATTCGAACGCTCTCTACTCTCTGCATCGACTCACCACGCTAAGTGGGCGAGGCTTGGAACACCACGGCTAAACCCGTTACGTGCGTAAGGACTAGTCCCTATCAGGCGAGTTCGACGAAACTGGAGAGGACTACCCCGTAGACCAGAGCGATTGCGAGGATCAAAATCACAAATGACCACGTAGATCTGTCCCGATTGGCACCGCGACGGGCGGCCCAGAATCCGAGCACCACCCAGAGCATCACTTCCAGAGGCCAGGGGATGACGATCGAGTCGGTGAGGAACCCGATCATCGCCCCGATTGGACCGCCGGCATAGAGGATGGCAAGCCCGGCGAACTCACAGAATCCTTCACACGTTGGTTGGTTGATCAGAGCGAGGCCGCTTCCCATGAAGGCCAACCCGATGCCGAGAAGCAGGGCAGTGGCGAGTGCGGCGTCACGGCATCCCGGATCTTCACTTCGGGTCATCGGGTGATCGTAAGTAGGCAACGCTGGTTACCACCAAGTCGTGGCCACGGTCCGTACAATCGCTGCAGTCAACCGAGGAAGAGGTTCATGTTCTACGGCGACATTTTGCTGGTCATTCACATCGCTGCAGCCGGGGCGTGGTTGGGGGCAAACCTGGTGCAGGCGATGGTCCCGGGTTTGCTCGGCCCGGTGACACCAGCCGCGGCCAGTTGGTTCCGTGCCACCGAGAAGCTGTCGGGTCGCTTCTATATCCCGGCCGGGGTGACGGTCCTGGTGACCGGGATCCTGCTCGTGCTCGACTCCGAGTTGTATGGATTCGACTCAGTCTTCGTATCTATCGGTTTTGTTGCGGTCGTAATCGGCGCGGTGCTCGGTTCGACGGTGTTCGGGCCGAAGTCCGTTGCAATTGCAGATGCAATCGACGCCGGTGAAACCGATCGCGCCAACAAGATCCGGGGGACTGTGGGCAGCTTCGGGATCCTCGACACCCTGGTCCTCCTGTTCACCATCTACGCGATGGTCGCAAAGCTCGGGGCGTAGGCGATAATCGAACTCGTATTGCGAAAGACTCTCCTGACAGCATTGGCCGCCCTCCTCATCGGGGCGTGCAGCCCTAATTCCCCGGAGTCCGCGCCCGAGCCCTCGATAGATCCTGTGACCGGCGAGGTTGTGGAGCCTGCCGGAGACGGCGCCGAGTCGACGACGTCGACAATTCCATCGATCCAATTGATCGGAAGGGTCGTCGACAGCGCCGGTGTGCCGGTCTCGGGTGCGACAATCTCGGTATCGGGCATGTCGACGACGACGGCGCCCGACGGCTTCTACAGCATGGAGGTTCCGCAGCCGGGCGTGGTGACGGCCGTGAAACCGGGGTGGCTCTCCGCCGAACAACCCTGGGACGGGAACCCGGGCCGGGTGGAGATCCGGCTGGAACCGATCACCGTGCGCGCACTGCGGGTCGCGGCCAACGCCGCCGGCGACCCTGACCATTTCCAGCGACTGCTCGACCTGGCCGATCAGACCGCGGTGAACGCGTTGGTCTTCGACACCAAGGTCGAAGGTGGCCTGGTTCTCTACGACACCTCCGTGGAGATGGCCTACGAGATCGGGGCCGTCTCGGCGACGTATGACCCCACCGAGCTCATCGCCCGTGCCAGGGAGCATGGGCTCTACACAATCACCCGAATCGTCTCTTTCGACGATGCGATCAAGGCTGCCGCTTATCCCGACCAGGCCATCGCCGGCCGGTGGATGGACCCCCGCAATCGTGACGCCTGGACATACAACCTCGATCTCGCCGTCGAGGCGTGTGAAATCGGCTTCGACGAGATCCAGCTCGATTACATCCGGTTCCCCTCCGGCCAGGCGGTGGAGGAGAGCGGTCAGCTCGATATGACTCAGGAGGCACGAGTCGGGGCAGTTGCCGAGTATCTGGCGGCGGCGAGGCGGCTTCTCCATCCGTTGGGTTGTTCGGTGAGTGGCGATGTCTTTGCAATAGTCGTGGCCAGCCCCAACGACCAGGGCATCGGGCAGCGGCCCGAGGAGCTTTCCGTCCAGCTGGACGCTTTCTCCCCGATGATCTACCCGAGTCACTATTCGGAAGGCTGGCTCGGGTATCCAGACCCGAATGAGCACCCCTATGACGTCACCCATGACGCCATCGAGGACACATTGCGCCGGGTCGAGCCCGGCACGGCGGTGCGGCCCTGGCTGCAGTCGTTCTGGTGGACGTCAGCACAGATCAGGAGATCGATCCAGGCTGCCGAAGACCTCGGGGTGGGCTGGATGCTGTGGAACATCGTCAGCGATTACTCGCGGGAATCGATCCCCACCGATGCTGAGCTGGAAGGGTGAGGGAAATGAAGATCGGCGTCCAGTTGCCGGAAGTGGAACGGGAGTACCGCTGGCCCGAAATCCGCGACATCGCCAAGACCGCCGAAGACGTTGGTTTCGACTCGCTCTGGGTTGGTGACCATCTCCTCTACCGCGACGAGCACGGGGCGAGGGGGCCCTGGGAGGTGTGGTCCGTTCTGGCTGCCCTCGGCGAGGTCACCCAGCGAGTCGAACTCGGCCCTCTGGTGGCGTCGACTTCATTCCACAGCCCGGCGATGCTCGCCAAGAAGGCAGTTACTGTCGACGAGATCTCCGGAGGCAGGCTCATCCTCGGCCTCGGCGCCGGTTGGAACCGCACAGAGTACGAGGCATACGGCTTTCCCTACGACAACCGGGTGTCTCGATTCGAAGAAGCTTTCACCATCATCCGCACATTGATCCGGGACGGCGCCATCGACTTCATGGGAGAGTTTTACCAGCTCAGGGAGATGGAGCTGATCCCACCGGCGCGGCCCGACCTTCCGATCCTCATTGGGTCCAACGGTCCCCGTATGCTGCGGATCGCCGCACCATATGTCCAGATGTGGAACACATGGTATGCCTCCTACGGGAACACTCCCCGCGGGCTGGGCGAACTGACGGCCATCGTCGACGATGCTGCCCGCGATGTCGGGAGGGACCCGGCGGAGATCGTGCGAACCGCCGCGGCCCTGGTCGAGCTCGAGGGTGGCACCGGCCGGCGGGCGGGTAGCGAGCGTCCTGTGACGCCACCAATCACGGGCACTGCAGACGACATCGCTTCCGCTCTCCACGCTCTGTCCGAGGCGGGGATGGGCCACATCCAACTGGTTGTCGATCCCATCACCACCAAAAGCATCGAATCCCTCGCCCCGGTCCTGGAGCGGCTGAGAGCTGCTGGGTAGAGGTCTAGCTCTCCGTGATCTCGATCTTCGAGATCTTCACTTCGGATTGCGGCCGGTCGCTTCTGTCCGTCTCTGAATCTGCAATCGAATCGACCACTTCGATCCCGTCGGTGACCTTGCCGAAGATCGTGTAGGAGTGAGGTAGGCCGACGTCTTTGTGCATGATGAAGAACTGTGATCCGTTGGTGTTGGGGCCTGAGTTGGCCATCGCCACGGTCCCCCTGGAATAGGTTCCGGCGCCTTCGAGCTCGTCACGGAATTTGTATCCAGGTCCACCCGTTCCGGTGCCGGTGGGGTCGCCGCCCTGGATCATGAAGTCTTTGATGACCCTGTGGAAGATCACTCCGTCGTAGAACCCGTCCCTGGCGAGGAAGACGAAGTTGTTGACGGTCTGCGGCGAGCGCTCGGGGAGGAGTTCGAGAGTGATGTCCCCGTGGTTGGTCTGGACCTTCGCGATATAGGTGGTGGAGAGGTCGACTGTGAGGTCGGGAACGGAGTCGTACTGTTTGGGCAAAGTGGTCCTTCCTGGTGTCGCCGACAGGTTAGGTTGGGCCGAGTGGGTATCAGGAGATGAAGTATGCCGGGGCGTTGTCGGGCTTCCATTTGATCGAGTCGCTCCCGACGCCAGACCCGGCACCCAGCGACATCGCCCCGCAGATCAGTCCCAGGCACCGACCCGGACGAATCCGAGGTCAGTGAAGAGCCGCTCCGACGCAACGTTGCCGTCGGTGATCACCGCGCCGACCTCGTGCACCCCGTGGTCCCGCAGCGAGCCAAGCGAGTGCCAGACAGCGGTGCGGCCGAGCCCTTCCCGCTTGCGGCGAGCGACAGTTGCGACGGGATCGATGTACTTCCGACCGGCGACATCCACAACGAACGAGACGGCGAGGATGTGCCCGTCCTGCTCCAGCACGACCGAGTGCGGGTGTTCGAGGCGCGACAGCCAATCGTCGACAGCGCTCAGTGCAGCCTCGTCGTCTTCGCCCTCGTCGTCCACGGTGCCTCGGTAGGCGTCCAGGATTGCCGTCGCGAGTTGCTCGCGGTCCGCGTCCTCAGGCGCGCGAGCGATGCACCCCTTCAGCGGTGTCGATGGGGTCGACGATGCGGGCAGCGGCGTGAGTCGGTACTCGCTGCGAGTGCGGGCCATGTGTTTCTCCTGTAGTTCGTCTCGACGGTAGCGGGAGAGTGGCTCAGCGCATTCCGGAGATCACCTCTGCGAAAGCCTCGATGCCTCCATCGAGATGGGCATTCGGCAGCGAGACAATCGAGTGGTCCGCTCCCGCATCGCTATAGGCGCCGAATAGCCCGATCAGGTCAGCTGGGAGGGCGCCGTTGTTCTTGTTCACGAAATCCTCGAAGGAGACCGAGGCCGGCCTCACCCAGTCGACCTGTGCCCGCAGCCCGGCCCGATCGGGTGCGGTGATCGCGTTGACGAGATGGGTCACCTCGATTTCTTCGAAGTCGCGATCCACCGCCCGGCAGTGCTCCCGCAGCACCCCGACCTTGTGCGCCACCCGCTCCGGAGTCCCGAAGACGTTGGCAGCGTCGGCGAGCCGTGCCACCAACAACAGAGTCTTCTTCTCTCCCGATCCGCCGATGAGGATCGGAATCGGGTCCTGGACCGGGCGCGGGTAGCAAGCGAGTGAATCCGCCTGAAAGTGCTTGCCCTTGTATTCGGGAGTGCCCTTGCCCCACATCAGGCGGAGGACGTCGACGGTCTCCTTCACCAGCTCATATCTGGTCGTCACCTCCGGAAACGGGATCCCGAAGTTCTTGTGCTCCTCTTCGTCCCAACCGATACCGAGCCCGCAGACGGCCCGCCCGCCCGAGAGGACGTCGAGGGTGGCGATCATCTGGGCGAGCACGGCAGGGTGGCGGTGGGTGACCGATGTGACGAGACAGCCGAGCCGGATCGTGGTGGTGGCACCGGCCAGGTAGCCGAGCGTGGTGTACGGCTCGGGGATGTCCTCCCAGGGCCTGCCCACCGACTGGATCTGGCGGAAGTGGTCCATCAGCCATATGTCCCGGAAGCCCGCCTCCTCGGCGCGGGTGGCAATGGAACGGAGAGTCTCGGCGAATGGGGTGTCACCACCCCAATCGAACCTGGGGACGATCAAGCCGAAAGTGTGCCGCCCCCGCGGCTCCGGTTCGGGCTTCGACTGCTTCGACGTGACGACGGACGAAGCTGTGGGGTTGACCACGGCTTCCCGGAGCACAGCCGCATAGCTTTCTTCTTCGATCTCGGCGATTGCATGTTTCATTCGCCGGTGCTGGTTGCGGACAACGCCACGGGGATGTCGGTCCCCCCTTGAATCGTTCCGCGCCAGACAGGTGTCGAGGTCGGTGTCGAAGACCGCGGCGAACACCGGTATCGAGGCGGTCTCCGCCGATCCGATCCAGGAGAGGCGACGCTCACGGTCGAGGCCGGTGGTGTCGATGACAGTGGTCAGCTGCCGCCGCAGCCTCTCGGCGACAATGGTCTCGAGCAACTCGAACGCAACGCTCCCTGCCAACTGGTCGGACTCGACGATGCCAACACGCGAGCGCAATTCGTCGGAAGAGACGATCTCGCTGCTGGCAAAGTTCTCCGCTGCCCACGTCGACTTCCCCGAAGAGCTAGGTCCGACGAGAATCACCAGGCAGGGGACAGGCAGGGCGGTTTCCACACCTGTTTTCTAGTCGACTCCGGTCTGCGCCGACGGATCGGTAGGCTTACGTCGTGACTTCTACTCCATCCGCCCCCTTCGGGCATGTTGCCACGGCCATGGTCACCCCTTTCACCACTGACGGCGAAGTGGATCATGGCAAAGCGTGGGACCTCGCTCGACACCTGGTGGCCAACGGGACCGACACTCTCGTCGTTGCCGGGACCACCGGAGAATCCCCGACCCTCACCGAGCATGAGAAGCTCGCCCTGTTCAAGACGGTGGTTGACGCCGTCGCCGAGAAGCAGGCAAAGGTCATCGCAGGCACCGGCTCGTACGACACGCGCCGTTCGGTGGAGATGACCGAGAAAGCCGGAGAGCTCGGCGTCGACGGAGTCCTTGCAGTCACCCCCTATTACAGCAAGCCGGAACAGGAAGGCCTCCTCGCCCACTTCACCGCCATCGCCGATGTCGGCGTCCCGGTCATGCTCTACAACATCCCCGGCCGCACCGGGCGCCTCATCGAGCTCGCCACCATCGCCCGACTCGCTGACCACACCAGCATCGTTGCCATCAAGGACGCGGTTGAGAGTCTCGACTTCACCTCTCGCACCATCAACGAGATCCCGGGATTCCCGGTCTATTCCGGCCAGGACTCGTTGACTCTGCCGATGATGGCGGTGGGAGCGGTGGGGGTGGTCTCCGTAGTCGCCCATCTCGCCGGACCTCAAATAAAGGCGATGGTCAAGGCCGTCCTCGCCGGGGAGATCGACGAAGCTCGCCGGCTTCACCACGAGTTGTTGCCTCTGTGTCTTGCGTGTTTCCTCGAAACCAACCCGACTCCGGTCAAATCTGCTCTGTCTTACGTATGGGAGTCGGTTGGATCGGTCCGATTGCCCCTGACCGAAGCATCGGCCGAAACCCTCCTCGCCGTCGAGAAGGCGCTAGCCGCGATCGGCAACCGATGAGCGTCTCTGTCACATTCCTCGGCGGTCTCGGCGAGATCGGCCGCAAC
>JBBDMR010000067.1:4664-23886 GCA_040878225.1 Acidimicrobiia bacterium | reverse complement strand
TCGCATGATCGACGATCGGATCCGGGTAGCTGTCGCCCAGGACAACACCATGTTCAGCCAGGTCGAGCGGAGGAACTTCCCATGGCTCGTGAATCATCGACGCGGGAAGATCGCCGAGTTCGGGTACCCAGCGTCGGATGTATTCACCATCGGGGTCGAACTTCTGAGACTGCAGCACAGGGTTGAACACCCTGAAGTACGGGGCGGCATCGGCACCGGTCCCCGCCACCCATTGCCAGTTGCCGGCGTTCTGAGCGACGTCAGCATCGAGGAGATGGCGGCGGAAATGACGCTCCCCCACCGTCCAGTCGATCAGAAGGTCCTTGACCAGGAAGGAGGCGGTCACCATCCGGACCCTGTTGTGCATCCATCCTTCGGCGAGCAGCTGTCGCATCCCGGCATCCACGAGCGGATATCCGGTTCGACCTTGCTTCCAACTCCTGACCGACTCGGGATCAGACCTCCAGGGCACGGATGCGTACTTGTCGCGCAAAGGACGTGACACCATTTGTGGGTTCTCCGCCAGAAGATGCGCCCAGAAGTCCCGCCAGGCAAGCTGACGAATGAAGGCTCGGCTTCCAGAGTTCCCACCTCCGACCGAATGGAGGATGGTCTTGGGGCCGATGAATCCGTATTTGAGGTCGACCGACAGCCTGCTCGTCTCATCGAGGTCCGGTCGATCACGAGTCTGCTCATAACTCTCGACCCGCTCGACGAAGCTCTCCAGGCGCTCCCCCGCGGCCACCTCCCCGAACCTGCCAACCGTCAGGTCTGGGTCGGGAACCCCCGTGCCGGGGTTGTCGAGAATCATCGCGGAACCCGGTTCCGGGACAGTCTCTACCGGGAGCGAGCTCCATTTATCGAAGAATGGCCCGAAGACCTGGTACGCCCCGCCCCCGTCTGTCGAGACCGAGCCCGGCGGATGGACATAGAGCCCATCGGCGCGACGGAGGTCCACCAGCTCGGCAACCGCTGTGTCCCGCCGCGTCCCAAACGGCGTCACCTCACGATTGATATGGACCTCGCCGGCACCTAGCTCCGCAGCCACCGACTGGACAACATCGAGAGGATTGCCGACCTCGACACGCAGACGCCCTCCCAACGTGGCCAGACTTCGATCAAGTGACTCCAACCCGGCGGCAAGCACTGAACGTCGCTCAGGGGTCACCACATCGAACAGATCCGGGTCGATTACGAACAGGGCACATACGCGATCTGCCGCGGTACCCGCCGACCATGCCGGGTTGTCAGCCAGCCGGAGATCGCGCCGGAACCATACGATGGAAGTGGCCACAGGCCCGGGCTCAGACGTCGACGATCACCGACACGACGTCACCGGCGCTGGAGACAACGCCTCCGGCAACTTCCCTGGTCAGAGCAAAACCGGCGAAGTCGTCGGTCCACGTGAACGTGGCCGGCCCCGGGTCGCTGCCGAGGACACCAGCTGATATCGCAATCTCTTCTGGTGTCAGCACCCAAAGCTGATAGGTGCGATCGCTCCCGAGTGGGTCGAGGGAATCGTTTGGGATCAGGTATCCGAGACCATCTGCGCCAAGAACCACCCGGGCAACTGCCACATCATCAACGAGAAACTCGCTGACGACACTTCCCGGGGCCTGTGCGGCAGCTTCAGCGGCGGCAATGACTCCGTCGGCCGTGTTCAGATCGTTGGTCGCAAGGCGCTGACCAACCAGGATTCCTCCGAAGACGAGCGCTACCGCCGCGGCGGCCCCCAACACCCACATCATTGGACCGGACCGCTTCGCCCGCTCCGCGGAGAAGTCGTGGACACTGGCGGACCCGGCGGGGCCGGTGGTTGCGATCGCACCCTGTATCCGGTCCCAGACATGTTCCGGCGCGGGCCCATCTGGCACCAGCGCCGAGGCCACGGCGCGATGGGAGTCGAGCTCGGCGGCACAGATCTCACATTCCATGAGATGGGATTCGATCTCAGCGACTTCATTGGCCTCCAGCGCATCGAGGGCGTACAGCGGGATGAGCTCTTGTATCCAGGAATGCTCGGTCATGACTCGACCCCCTCGAGATTCAATGCCAGCTTGCGCATACCATTCCGGATCCGGCTCTTCACAGTTCCCTCCGGAGCCCCCAACCTGTCTGCAACCTCAACATAGGTGAGCCCGCCGAAGTAGGCCATTGTTATCGCCCTTCGCTCATTTTCGTCGAGGTCGACAAGCGCCTGCTGCACCCGGTCGGAAGTCGCGCGGGTCATGATTTCCTCCTCGACGCTCGTGTAGTCGGGGTCGGGGGGAACCAGCTCCCTTCGCGTCCTCGCCTCCTCGGACCTGACGATGTCGACGGCGCGGCGGTGGGCAATGGTAAGCAGGTAAGTCTTGAGCGAGCCCCGGGCCGGGTCGAACTTCTCCGGGGAGGTCCAGAACGTGACGAAAGTCTCCTGGACGACATCTTCGGCCAGGTCCGGGTTGCGCAGAACTTTGAGGGCAACGGAGTGCACCGCCCCCCCGAACCGGTCATAGATCGCTTTGAGGTCCGATTGATCGCGCGTTTCAACACCGCGCACCAGGTCGGCGTCGGAACGATCGGTGGTCAAAGCGAGGGAGGTAACGACATCAGCCACCGAGGATAGAACCTGGGCCGCCTCTGCGTGAACTCCGTTCCCTGTGGCGCGGAACTGCCACGAGGGGAGCCATGCCGTAGCGACACTTTGGGTTGCCTGGATCATCACAACCACTATTCGTAGCCGCCACGCTGTCCGGATTCAGATTCCTGTCGACCCGTCGATCCGCTCCCGGATCAGGTCGGCGTGTCCGGCGTGCCGTGCTGTCTCTTCGATCATGTGGATGAGGATCCAGCGCAGGCTAACTCTGCCGTGGCGGGTGTCCTTCGCTGATAGCTGATCCAGAGAGTCTGCACCGCCTACCACCTGCCGGCTCTTCTCACATGCCGCCTCGTACAACTCGATCAGGTCTGAAATCCGGTCCCCCGAGGCCGTGTTGAACTCCCAATCGTCATAATCATCGAACGGCGCGCTCGCCCATGGCTCGGAAAGCTCACCTCCGGCGAACACAGACTGGAACCAGCTCTCCTCGATAGGAGTCCGTTGAATAATGCCGTTGCCCAGATTGGCGGCCAGGCGCGCCAATCGCAAGACCGAGGTTTCGCCACTCCTCGGGCCGGAATGGCGGGGCCGAGAACGCAGCGAATGGTGATGCCTGGTCGTCAAGATGGGTGACATGTGTTGTTCAACGGGCTCCTAGTGCCAGGTGCTTGATCAGACCGGACAGGCTCAATGTTGACGGCTCGACCGGCCGGGATGCTGCCTGTTCGTCGGTGCTGCCCTCTGCCTTCTGGACCATCGTGGCTCGTTGAAAGTCGAGAAAGGACTCGAGGGTGTCCAGTTCGCCGGCGGCGGGCAGTGTCTTGGCTCTTTCCATTGTCCCATTGCGGCTCAAGGATCAACCCAGAGGAGTGTCTCAGGGTGAAACTGGCTCCAGCGAACCAAAGGACTCATGGGCGACAACCTCCCGTCAGGCCCGACCACACGCAGCCCTCCCCCGTCGGGCAACACGCGTCTCCCTCCGTTTACGGAGGGAGTACCGGCGACGAAGGAGCCGGGGAGGGTGGGGAGATCCCACCAACAAAGCTTTGGCGCGCCCGCTCTACGGATCCGCTCTCAACTTGGAGAGCCTCAGTCCCCCTTACCTCTCGGCCCTTCCGGGCCGACAGGGACCTTTCCCCCGTTCGGCTCCGCCTCCCGGGGGAACAGTTAAAGCGGGAGGACAGCCAAAACACGAGGACCGCAACACGCGTCTCTCCCTCCGTTTATGTATGGACCGGGGAGGGTGGGGCGTTCCCACCAACGCTGCTCAAACTCCCAGCCCGAGGGACCTCTCCCTCCTACCTCCGCCCTCCTTCGTCGGGCGCAGGAACCTTCCTCCCGCAAGCGGAAGGACAGTCAAAAATACGCGGCCTCGAGATTTTCTTCGCCCGGAGACTTGATTGATTCCCGCCCATGGCGTACATTCACCGCCAATGGTTAATCGCAACGTGTCCCGAATGATGTGCATGGCTTGTATGACAAGCCGTGCGGGATACTTGACGTAACGAACACCATTACCAAGTAATCAGAGGATCCGCACCGGCATTCGGTTGCGGATCTTTTTGATTTCTGCTGAAGCCGGGCAATCCCCAACAAGGAGAAAGCCAATGTCAGCCAATTACCGATTCGAAACACTGCAGGTCCACGCGGGCCAGGATCCTGCCCCAGGCACTAACGCGCGGGCGGTCCCTATCTACCAAACCACCAGCTATACCTTTGACGATGCAGCACACGGTGCGCGTCTTTTCGGTCTCGAAGAGTTCGGCAATATCTACACGCGAATCATGAACCCGACGACCGATGTGTTCGAAAAGCGCATCGCCGCTCTCGAGGGCGGGGTGGCTGCGGTGGCGACCGCGAGCGGGCAGGCGGCACAGCTCACGACGATTCTGACCCTTGCCGAGTCCGGGGACAACATCGTCTCGACCTCTTATCTCTACGGTGGCACCTACAACCAGTTCAAGGTCAGCCTGAAGCGTCTCGGTATCGAGGTCCGGTTTGTCGAAGGCGACGACCCCGAGGAGTTCGAGCGTCTCATCGACGACAAGACGCGGGGTGTGTACCTCGAGACGATCGGGAACCCCCGCTTCAACATCCCGGACATTCCCGCGATAGCTGAACTCGCCCACAAGCATGGTGTACCGGTGATCGTCGATAACACATTCGGAGCCGCTGGGTACATCGCCCGCCCGATCGAGCTGGGCGCCGACATCGTCGTCGCTTCAGCGACCAAGTGGATCGGCGGCCATGGGACGTCGATTGGAGGTGTGATCGTCGATTCCGGTAACTTCGACTGGTCCAGCCCACGTTTCCGCACCTTCACCGAGCCGGCGCCCGGATATCACGGGCTGGTCTTCTCCGATGTCTTCGGCGTCGACGGCCCCTTCGGCAACATTGCGTTCGCGATCAGGGCTCGGGTCGAGGGCCTCAGGGACCTGGGAGCTGCCCTGAGCCCGTTCAACGCTTTCCTGCTCCTCCAGGGGCTCGAGACGCTGAGCCTGCGGGTCCAGCGCCATCTCGACAACACCCTGGAGTTGGCCCGATGGCTCGAAGGTCATGACTCGGTGGCGTGGGTCGACTATCCGGGCCTGGAGTCGCACCCATACCACGAGAAGGCAAAGGAGATCCTCCGCAATGGATACGGTGCGGTTCTCACCTTCGGTATCCGTGGCGGTGCCGAGGCCGGGGCCAAGTTCATCGACTCGGTGGAACTCGCCTCCCACCTGGCCAACGTCGGTGACGCCAAGACGCTCGTCATCCATCCTGCATCAACCACACACCGGCAGCTGACCGACGAGGAGCAGTTGGCCGCCGGAGTTCGCAAGGACCAGGTGAGGATCTCGGTCGGCATCGAGCACATCGATGACATCAAGGAGGACCTCGACCAGGCGTTCGCCAAGGCGACCACCAAGGAGAGCGCCGCTTGATCTCAAAGGCGACCCGATATCTGACGCTGGATGAGCCACTGCCGCTGGAGGGCGGCGGGGCTCTCTTCGACGTCGAGGTTGCCTATAGGTCCTGGGGTGAGCCGTCAGAAACCGCGGTGCTCGTCTGTCATGCACTCACCGGCAATGCCGACGCTGACGACTGGTGGGCCGGTCTCTACAAGCCCGGGGCGATCCTCGATCCGGAGCGGAACTTTGTCATCGCCACCAACGTGCTCGGGAGTTGTTACGGCACGACGGGACCGGCCTCGATCAACCCCGAGACTGGTGCCCCATATGGCATCGACTTCCCTCATGTGACGATCCGCGACATCGTCGAGACCCAGCGGAGGCTTCTGGATCGAATCGGTGTCGAGCGGATCGAATTCGTGATCGGCGGATCGATGGGTGGCATGCAGGCCCAGGAGTGGGCGGCACTCTATCCCGACCGGGTGGGTGCTGCGGTCTCGATCGGTGTCGGGACCACCCAGTCGGCATGGAATATTGCACTTTCCGATGCCCAACGGGCGGCAATCTCCAGCGCCGCAGGCCCGGAGAAGGGTCTTGCCATCGCAAGGATGATCGCGATGATCTCGTACCGCTCCCCGGAGAATTTCGATTCACGTTTCGGGAGAGAACAGACCGATTCAGGCTATGCGGTACAGGATTATCTCCGCTACCAGGGCGAGAAACTCGTCGACCGGTTCGATGTGAACAGCTACGTCACTCTCATGAACGCTATGGACTCTCACGACCTGGCCCGTGACCGGGACCTGCAATCGATCCAAACTCCCGTGCTCGGCATCGGGATATCGAGCGATGCCCTCTATCCGACATCGGAGGTGAAGAAGCTGGCCGACTCCCTGCCCCACGGGAGCTACCGCACTCTCCACGCGACCCAGGGCCACGACGCGTTCCTCATCGAGACCGGCGAACTCGACAAGATCGTCACCGGGTTCCTCAGCACGAGAGACCCCAGATACCGGTCCGGGACCGACGGCAGAGGCTCTGCCTGGGCTTAGTGGTGCGCTCCCGCCCCACTACGGTTGGCGCACATGGTCGAAGAAACTCCCGCCCTCGCTGACCCACGTCTGGAGGACGCCGAATACGTGGTGGTCAGGCACGGGCCGGTCAGGTCGTTGCAGGAGGCGGCTGAGGAGCGCGGGGTACCTGAATCGGCGGTGATAAAGACCATGGTGATCCGGGTATCCGACGATGAGTACGTCTTCGTGCTGGTTCCCGGCGACCGGGTCATCGACTGGGCCAAACTCAGACAGGCATTGGGAGTCAACCGCCTCTCTCTACCCGATGAGAAGACAGCGCTCGCGGCTACCGGATATGCGCGCGGGGCTATAACGCCTTTCGGGGCCAGCCGCGATCTCCCGGTTATCGCGGACACGAGACTGGCGGGCAACATCGTCTCGATCGGAGGCGGAGCCAGAGGGGTGTCCATAACGATGTCGGGTGACGACGCAGTCCGACTCCTCGGGGCAAGCCTCAGCGACGTCACCAAACCGGGCCAGCCCCCCAACCCCCGCAAACATGGCAGCGGCCGGCAGTGACACTCGACCCGGGCTACGGCAGGTCGTCGGACCAGATCGCAGCAAGGGAATACAACCCGACCAGGGTGAAGAGCAGACCGGAGAATCCGGCAACGACATTCATGACAAGTTCCATGCGCACATCATCGCCCGAAGGTAGGACAGATTTCTATGAGGGTTGCCCCCGGTGCGACCCTGACCTGACCTAACCGACAACGTCACTAAACTCGGATAATGGAGTTCGCTACCGCCTTGAGCTGCATCGACGGTCGGATCCAACGGCCCGTCAACGAATTCCTGCTCGCCGAATTCGGAGTTACCTATCTCGATACCGTGACTCGCGCCGGAATGATCAAGTACCTGCCCTCCTCCTACGATCCGGCGACTACCGCAATCGTCGTCGATCTCGACTCGTCGATCCGCGCTCACTCGCCCAAGCACCTGGCTCTGGTGGCCCACCAGGACTGCGCCGGCAACCCCGTCGACGATGAGATCCAGCTCCGCCAGCTCGAAGATGGTCTCGCCCACTTCAGGCGGCGCTACCCGGAACTCGGCGTCATCGGGGTCTGGGTCGACACCGCTATGAACATCGAACTGCGGGCCTGACAAAGCCTTCGGTTAGGTTCGGGCGCCCGATATGGTGGCCTGGTCCCCATCACCCACTCTGGAATGCTCCGCCGACTCACAACCCTCCTCGCCCTGAGTATCGCCACCGCTTCATGCGCTGCGATGACCGGAGCTGACCTCAGCACAATCCCATCGTCGCCAACGGTCGCCCCGACTGCGCCGACGTCCACCGCTTCCACTCAAACTCCAGAAGGTGTTCCCGGGCTGGCGGTTGTACCGGACGGCGGCACCAATCTTCACGAGACCCCGGCCGGCAGCGTTCTCCAATCCGTGCACCAGGGGATCGTCCTACCGGTGACCTCCGTGGACGGATCATGGCTGGAGGTGATGGACTCGTGCAGCAATCCGGCGTGGGTGAACGGCGACGAAGTGACGATTGTGCCCAAGGCGAATCCGCAGGCGCCGGGAGCCGGCTTCGACCTCTCAAGAGCAGTGGTCGTCGTCGATGCCGGGCACGGGGGCCGCGACTGGGGCGCCCCCGGCGAAAACGGCACCCGGGAGTCGGACTTCAACCTGGATATCGCCGACAGGCTGCGCGACTTGCTCCTGGCGCCCCACGACGTCGACTGGGAGACCGGCAGGATCACTCCCGGCTCCACGTATCCCGCGATCACGGGAGCCCACATGACCAGGGACACCACTGGCCCCGACGGTGGAGACTTCGAAGCCGGTCTGGCTTATCGGGCCACCATGGCCAATAGCGTTGCGGCCGACGCACTGCTTTCCATACACAACAACACAGGCACCGACCGCACCCTTCAGGACCCGCCGCGGGCAATCTTCTATGCCCTTTCGGTGGAGGGCTCCGACCGTCTGGCGTCGTTGATCGACGAAGAGCTGTTTCGCAGTTTCGACCCCTTCGCCACCGAATGGCAGGGAGGCAGAATGCAAGGGACCGCCGCCCGCAGGGACGTCGAGACGGACGGGGACTTCTACGGCTTGCTGCGCCGATCCGAAGTTCCGGCGGTGATCATCGAAGGCGTTTATGTGAGCGACGGCGCCCAGAACACACTCCTCCAGACGACAGTGTTCCGCCAGGCGTACGCAGACGGCGTCTACAGGGGGCTCGTCAGATTCCTGACGACTGACGAGGTCGGTTCACCGATCAACGAGCCGACCGATTTCCAGGGAAACGTGGGAAGCCCGACCACCACCAATTGTGTGGTCCCTGAGCAAACCTAGGCAGACAGAGAACCTCTGCGGCTTTGATCTCTCCCACCGGAGCGGAGCGACCGGGGGGAGTACCGGCGACGTAGGAGCCGGGGAGGGGGGCACGTTCCCACCCACGCTGCTTGAGGCGCGTCTGCCCTCAACTCGGAGAGTCTCAAGCCCCCTTACCTCCACCCGCCTGTCGGCGAGTGCAGGGACCTTTCCCCCGTTCGGCTCCGCCTCCGGGGGAACAGCTTTAGGTCAGCGATAGCGCCAGACGATGCGGCCCCGGGTCGGGTCGTAGGTCGACACCTCGACATCGACCGAATCGCCGGGGAGGACTCGAATACCACGGCCGCGGCGCATCTTTCCTGACGGTTTGGCCAGCAACTCGAAACCGTTGTCGAGCTTCACTTCGAATGTGGAGTCGGGAAGCATCTTCATGACGGTGCCGCGCATCCGTATGTATTCTTCAGTGTCTTTTGCCATAAACCCTTCGATTACCGACTGCTAACGATAGGCGATGTGCGACCGGTGCGAGAAGTCGGCTCGGCCGTCCCGGCACCCGAGCAAACCCCGCCCTTGCCAACCGGTCAGGCTGATTCTCCGCTGACAATCTCCTCGATCTCTCCAACGAGTCGCTCAGCTTCGTCCACCCATCGCTGATATTCGGCAAGGTCGCCATCCGCCAGTGCCGTCTCAGCGTTGGCGAAGGCCTCCGCCGCCTGTTCGACAAGCCCGGCGACGGTTTCGGCGTCCGGGATCTCGCCGCCATCGTCGACGGGATCTTCGCCGCCGATCGACTCACCGAACACGAGAGATAGGGCACCGTCGAGTGTCTCAGCCCACTCCACGCGTTCGCCGAAAACCACGGCGACCCGGCGGAACTCGGGAAAGCCCCCACCCTCGGCTTCGAGGAAGATCGGCTGGATATAGAGAAGGGACTCCTCGATCGGCACCACGAGCAGATCGCCTTTGATCACCTCGGAGCCAATCGAATCCCATAGCGTGAACTGTTCGGAGATTTCGGCGTCTTGTTCGATCCTCTGGCCAACCTGCTCGGTCCCGTCGACAAGCTCACCCTGAGGCATCCGGAAATCGATCAGTCGGCCGTACGTTCCGGGGGTCGAGTCGGCCACGAGGAAGGCTGACATGTTTCGCCTCTCCCGAGGGGTGAAGGGTTGAAGCAGCAGATACGAAAGCCCGTCCTCGCCGGGAAGACTGGTGAGGAGGTAGTACGGGAGCAGGCCCTCGAGGAAGCTCCATTGCCCGGTTTGGCCCAGGAACTGGTCACCTTTGAGTAGGTTCACTCCACCTTCTGCGTCACGGGTGATGGTCGATGGGTCGGTCGGCAGCGACCAGGCATCGTTGCCGGTGAACAGCTCTCCTTCCGAATCGACGTGGTACTCGAGATAGATGTCGCCCTGCAGCCGGAAGAGGTCCTGGGGGTAGCGGATGTGATTTTCGAGGCCTTCGGGCAGTTGGTCCATGGGCTGGAATATGCCGGGATAGGTCTTGGCCCACGTGGACGCCACCGGGTCATCGGGGTCAGAAAGGTAGAAGCTCACGTCTCCGTCGAATGCGTCGACTACGGCCTTCACCGAGTTCCGTATGTAGTTGGTGCCGACACTGATGTCTGAGCTGCGGTTGAGACGGCCGACCGCATCGGACGTCAACGGGGTGGCATAAGGGTACTCAGACGAGACGGTGTAGAGGTCGAGCACCCACAGGATCCGTCCATCGATGACCACCGGGTAGAGGTCGGTGTCAGGGATCAGGAAAGGCGCGATCTCCTCGACGATGGCGCGCACGTTCCTCTCTACCAGCACCCGGCTGTCGGGTCGGATCTCGCCGGAGATCAAGAGGTTGAGATCGCGATACCGTAGTGCAAATGCGGCCTTCTTGAAGATGTTGTCCAGCGGCACACCGGCCTCACCCTGATACTCGTTGTAGTCGGTGGCGCCGCCGGGCAGCGGGAAATCGACCTCCTGGGGGGATGCTCCGGTCTTCACTATCACCGGACGGCCCGGCGAGTAGGTCTCGCCGAAGTAGACCCTGGGCTCGTCGAGCTCGAGGCTCTCGATCGAAGCTTCCGGGGGAATGTCCTGGAGGAGGAATCGCGGCTGGCCATTGGATTCGACGACATTGGCCTCATTGATGACAGCACCGACGCCATGGGTGTAGAACAGTGTCTCGTTCTGCCAGTCAGAGCGTGGGAGATTGGCTTCCTCCAGCTCGCGCACCGAGATCATCACCTGGTTCTCCACGCCGTCCTGGATATAGCGGTCGGTGTCAACCCGGCCCAGTGAGTAGTAGGGCCGGAGTTCCTGGAAGTTCTGATAAGTCCTGGGGAGCACCGACGTGTCCCACAAACGCAGGTTGTCGATTACGAGCCGGTTGGCCTCGATACCGTCGGCATCCAGCTCCCCGGAAGCCGCAAAACTGCGTACCTCGACCTCGTCGATTCCGTAGGCAGCACGGGTGAATTCGAGATTATTGGCGATGTACTCCCGGTCTTTGTCAAGCTGGACGGGGTCTACCTGAAATCGCTGGATCACCGTGGGGTAGATGGCGCCTGCTGCGATCGCGACCACAAGCCAGGAGACCACAGTGACGATCGAAAGTGTCCAACCTCGGCGCCAGATGTTCACGATGAAGATCACTGCGGCGATCAATGCGACGGCGATGAGGAGCCGCAGGGCGGGCAAGCGGGCATTGACGTCGGTGAACCCTGGGCCGAAGAAGGCGGGCTCGGATCGGTCGGAGAGGAGCAGACCGTACATGTCGAGGTGGTATATCACCGCACGGATCAGGGCCAGGATGGCGAGCATCACCAGTATGTGGGTCTTGGTCCCGCTGGTGACGCTCAGGCCTCGCCCGCTGAGTCGGATTCCACCGTTGAAATAGTGGACCACGGCAACGGCGACAAGGCTGAGGAGGAAGAGGTTGAATACCCAGTCCAGAGTCGTGTTCAAGAACGGAAGCCTGAACATGAAGAACGAGAGGTCCGACCCGAAGATCGGGTCGACCACACCGAACTCGTTGCCGTTCTGGAACAGGAAGAACTCATCCCGCCACGATGCGGCGGCGAGGCCGAGAAGAATGGCCAGGCCCAGGCTTACCAAGAGGCGCACGGTGCGGATGCGCGGTTCGACCCAATCCCGGAAGCGCTCGATCAGCTCTTCCTCCTCGGTGAGATCGAAAGGAACCCATCGCGGTGACATGCGGTCGGCGAGGCGAAGGCTTCCCCAGATAACCGCGAACGCAACAACCACACCAACCACACCCAGGAGAATCGAAGCCCCCCAGTTCTTGACCCAGACATCCTCGTATCCGACGGAGTCGAACCAGAGGAAATCGGTCCAGAGCGACCCGGCGGCGGTGAACACGAGGTAGATAACTGCGACGATCCCGATTATGAGGGTCACGGGACGACGACGATCGACAACGGGTCTGTCTGATGGTGCCCTGGTGAACATCGAGGCCGAGTCTAAGTGGTCACAAGACGTTGTGTTAGAGGGCGAGGGTGCACTCGCACCCTGGATGGACCGGGGGCAGCGCCGTAGTCGGGTCGAGGGCGGCCTGTCGACACGCACTGCACGGAGTCCCCGATGCAATCCACTCAACGCTCCGACCTGCAGCCGACTCGGCGAAGCCACGGTGGAAACCGGTCAGGGCGAGGGCCCGCACTCTGCGTTCCGCCTCGTCGGTTCGCCAGGCACGGAACACCTTGGACGCGGCGGACTGTCTCTCCCTCTGCCCGTCCGACGAAGAACTCAACTGCTCTTTCAGACTTTGGACGAGGTCGGTTCCGAAGACTTCGGGCGAATCAGTGATGGGAGTCGACGGGCGTTTCAGTCTCGCTCCGGCCATGGCCTGGGCCCGATCGTGGCCCGCCGTATAGCTCTCGGCCCATAGCGTGATGAGGTCAGCGCGCAGTGTCTCGGCAATGGCTGACCGGTCCGGCTCCCAGTCACTGTCGGTCCGCAGGCCGTCGAGAGCGACGTTCTGAGCCTCAGTCACTGCCTTCTTGATGCCCCGGAGCGCGCGATTGGTGATGGGCAGCAGAGCGCCGTCACGCTCTTCGATCAAGTCATCGGCCGAGCGAATCGAGGGCTCTGGAGACCTGACCGGCTCGGGCTGAGGCTCTGGCACAGGGTCGGCCTGCGGCCCGGGCAAAGTGGCCGACGCCGCCCGCTCGGGCGAGGTCACCGCCGGCGAGCCGTCCCCGGTGCCGCGCTCACCTGGTCTTCGCAACGATTCGAAGAGCGCCCCGACATCGTCCGCCGGCTTCGGGGCCGCAGGGGGCACAGTCTCGGGCTCTGCCGCCACCGGTGGCGAGGGTGGCTCCGGCTCGGCGACTGGCGGTAGCTCTTCGGCATCGGGCTCGAGTGTTTTGGCCGGGACCGTCCCGATTGGCGGTGCCGGCACCGGGTCTGCGCGAGGTGGTTCCTGCGATACCGGCTTCTCGTGCTCGTCGCGGATGATCCGCACGGTCTCCCCCGGTTGCCAGGTGACCTGCGGCTCGGGCACTGTCTCGGCCGGGCGATTACCCGGAATCACCCTCACCGATGTATCACCTATCCGGGACAGGTTCAGGTCTTCGCGTTTAGCCTCGAGGGTCCCTTCCATTTGATGGAGCGCCGCCCTGACACCTTCGAGCTCCTCCATCAACTCTTCTCGGCGCTGTTCGAGCGCCCTGGTTCTCTCCTGGCTCGCCTCGGCCTGCTTGCTGGCGGTGGCCAGCATGTTGTCGCGGCTCTTCTCAGCTTCAGCAGTGATTTTCTCGGCGTCCATGCTGGCCGCCCGGAGCATGTCCTCCGCCTCGCGACGGGCACCGGACACAAGCCGGTGGGCATCGCGTTCCGCCTCGCCGGCAATGGTGATGGCATCTCTCTCTGCCGATTCGCGGAGGTTCCTTGCCTCGGCGACCGCCTGGTTGAGAAGCTCACTGCCGACGGCCCATGCGTCGCTCCTCAGCGCCTCGGCGTCGTTTTTCGCCTCTTTGCGCAGCTGTTCGGCCTCCGCCATCGACTCCGATCTCCAACGAGCCGCGTCGGCGGTGGCGCGCTCCCGCATTGTCTCGGCAGCCTCCCGGGCGGCCTCGAGCACCGTCGTCACCTCACGACCGACGTTCTCGAACTCCGACTTCAAATCCCGGTCGGCGAACTCTCCCAACCGGGAAACGAGCCGATCACGATCTCTCTGCAACTCTTCGAGCGCCCCAGCCACCTCGTCGAGGAACTGTTTCACGGCGGATGTGTCGGCACCTCGCATCACCGTGCGGAAGTCGGCGCTGCGGACCGTCTCAGGGGTCACTTCAGAGGGCATCTCTCTAGAAGATACCGAGAAAGTGTGCTCTTCCCGGCGATTGTCAGGCAGCTTCCAGGTTTTCCAGGTATGCGATTGCCTCCTCGAGGGATGCGATTGGCACGATGTCGATCATGTCGCGTTCGGCGGTGAGGGCTTCTTCGTAGTTGCCGGCGGGCACCAGGATGACCGACGCTCCGGCCGCTTCGGCGGCGGCCACCTTCTGTCGGATCCCGCCGATATTGCCGACGGACCCGTCATACTCGATCGTTCCCGTGCCTGCTATCACGTGTCCTCCGGTCAGCTCGCCAGGAGTGAGGGTGTCGATGATGGCCAGGGCATGCATCATTCCTGCCGAAGGCCCACCTACATTGCCGGCCTGGATACCCACCGGGAATGGCGGCTCGGTGAGTTCTCGAACGACAATCCCCATGATCGGGGACTCCGGGTCGTCGTCGCGGGCCGCAAGCTCCAGTGTCACTTCCATCTCCGAGCCTGCCCTGGTGATGCCGAGGGTCACCTCGTCACCTGGAGCGAGGCCACCCAGCGCCTCGGGGACATCAGCAGAGCGAACGATCTCGGCTCCATTGACGGTGTTCACCGAGTCGCCAGGCTCGAGCACACCGTCGGCCGGCAGATCGGCCACGATCTCGATGACAATGACGTCGGTCGGTACCATCTCGTAGCCAAGCGAAGTGAGAGCCACAGTGATTGCCCGGTTCTGTGAATCATCCATCTGCGCAAGCACGCGCTCCCGGTATTCCTCGTCGGACTCGTCAGGGGGTCGGACCCGCTCTTTCCTGAGCAGGTCGATCGTCGGGTCGAGACCGGCGATTACAGCTTCGAATATGTTCACATCCTGACTGAGAACAGTGAGCATCAATAGCTCACCCTCGGGTGTGAACACCTCGACGTCCTCGATTTCGATGGCATCGGCAGCATCGGAGACCGGTCCGGCAGACCACGCCAGATAGGGCAGCTCCACATTCCAGAGGACGATGGAGAGCACACCTGCGAAGAGAAGGAAACTCGCCAGATAGACGGGCCAGGAGGGGGTCGACCGCTGCGTGTCTTGCACGGGGAGATGGTAACTGTCGGCCGGGATTAGAGGTCTGTAGCTTAAGCTCGCACCAACACCCCAGGAGTAGCAAATGACCTCAGAAGCCATCACCCATCGCGCCCTGCCCAAGAGCATCGCCACCTCCATCCTGTTGGTAGTCGCCGCCGCGGCGATTACCGCCGTCGCCGCCCAGTGGAGGATCATCCTCCCGTTCACACCCGTTCCGATCACGGGCCAGACCTTTGCGGTGCTGCTCACCGGCGCCGCCCTCGGCATGCGCCTCGGTGCCGCCGGTCAACTGCTCTACCTCGCCGCGGGTGCCCTCGGGGCCCCGGTTTTCAGCGAAGCGCAAGGAGGGATCGATGTTGTCACCGGCGCCACCGGGGGTTATCTCATTGGATTCGTCTTCGCAGCGGGCCTCATCGGCTGGATGGCCGAACGTCGCCAGGACCGGACATTCCCGACGATGTTCACCGCGTTCATCGCCGGTTCTGCAGTCATCTACTTCTTCGGCGTCATCGGCCTGATGGCTGCAACCGGGATGAGCCCGTCGGAGGCGATGGCAAACGGCGTGGTTCCATTCGTCTTCGGCGACGTGATCAAGGCCGCGGCAGCCGGGCTCATCCTGCCCGGAGCCTGGAAACTGCTCGGCTGATGGCCAAGCCGGGCCGGCCGGGTGAACCTGTCTTCAGGTCGGCGGCCTTCGACGACATCCCCCAGCCCGATTTTGCCGACGTCGTGTTGGTCTCGATACCCGCCACGGACCATCCGATCATCGAAGACCCGGCGTGGTGGGCGGAGCGGGTCTTCAGCTTGCGATCGATGCCCCGTTGGATAGCTTTGCTCTTGGGTCTGCGGCAGATGCTGGTCCGGCTCATCGGGGTTAACCGGGCACCGTCGTCAGTCTTCGACGTCAAATCCGTCGTCGGTGAGGAGGCTCTGATCGCCGGCGACGACACCCACCTCGACTTCCGCGCCGGCGTCGCGGTCGACGTTAGACAACGCCTGCTTCGGGTGACAACCGTGGTGCGTTTCCACGGATCGAGGGGGCGGCTCTACTTCCTACCGGTCGGGTTGCTACACGATCCAATCACCAGAGCCATGGCGCGCCGCGCCGTCCGGGACTTCGTGCGCGAAGCCTAGGGCGAGATCGGAACCCCGGGGTTACCGGATTCACTCCGAGACGTATCTGATGGCTTCCGCAATTTCGGCGGGGACTTCCTCCTGGAGAAAGTGACCGGCGCTGGTGGTGGTGACCCGCGCATCAGGCAACAACCGTTCGTGGCGGCGGAGAAGGCGGCCGAGCACCGGATCCCGGGTCCCCCAGACCAACGCCGACCTTCCCGAGAAGCCGGCTACATAGTCCCGAACCTCGGCCTGGAAAGCCACGGTTGGATGCTCGATGTCGTCGGCCACCATGCGGACCAGGGCGGCTACAGCTTCGTTGCCGCGACTCCGCTTCAATGGATAGGCATAGGCCCGTGCAACATCCCCAGAGATCGACTTGCGATCTCCCTGGGCGAAGCCGAGAGCCTTCTGGGGCAGACCTGCATAGCGGCTCAGTAGCTCACCGGCGCGCGTCGAGAAGATCCGGTGGAACAGTGACGGCCGGAAGCCGGGCTTTGGGGGTTCGATGAGTGTGTTCATCACGACGACACCCGTCATCACCCCGGGTTGACGGCTGAGGGCATGGAGACCGATCGGCCCACCCCAGTCCTGGACCACGGCTATTGCATCTGCGAGGTCGAGCCTTTCGAGAAGGCTGGACATCCACCTCGAGTGGTTCTCGAAAGTGTGGTCACCGACGTGTGGTGGCCGGTCGGAGAAGCCGAGCCCGACCAGGTCGGGCATGATCAGACGGTAGGGCTCACCGCGAAGCTCGGCAGCCACCTTACGGTAGAGAAAACCCCAGGTCGGATTGCCATGGAAGAGGACAACCGGCCGGCCTTCGCCCTGCTCCATCACGTGCATGGCCAGCCCGGGCTCGATCTCAACCCGGTAACGATCGAAGGGGACCATCTCCGCCAGCCATGCCGGCAACACGGGTGCAGGGAGGCGGTTCACAAATGGCTGAGCGGGGGTGAAGGCAAGGGATAGCCTGGTGCCCCGGCGGCCACTACTGGGGCTCCGTGGCCTCGCCGAGATAGGCCTTGATCACATTCGGGTCACGCTGCACTTCGGCGGGCGGGCCGGTGGCTATCGCTTTGCCGAAGTCGACCACCAGAACCCGGTCGGCGATGTCCATCACCAGACCCATGTCATGCTCCACCAGTAAAATTGCGATGCCCAGCTCGTCCTGGACGTCGAGGATGAAACGTGCCATGTCCTCGGTCTCTTCGAGGTTCATCCCCGCCACGGGCTCATCCAGCAGCAGCAACTCCGGGTCCATGGCCAGCGCCCGTCCCAGTTCGACCCGTTTCTGGATCCCGTAGGGCAACAAACCCACCGGGTATTTCCGCCACTGCTCGATCTCGAGAAAGTCGATGATGTCCTCGACGACGGCCCGGTTCTTGATCTCCTCGTTCTTTGCCTTGCCGAACCACACCGCTCCGGCGAGCCAGCCTGAGGTCATCCGGACATGACGCCCGGTGAGCAGGTTCTCGATCACAGTCATATGCGGGAAGAGGGCGATGTTCTGAAACGTGCGGGCGATGCCACGCTCAGCGGTGAGATTGGGTTTCAGGCCCATCAGGCTCTCGCCCTTCCAGAGGATCTCGCCTTCCTGGGGGCGGTAGACCTGGTTGATCGAGTTGAAGAGCGACGTTTTGCCTGCTCCGTTAGGGCCGATGATCGCAAACAGCTCCCCGTCGTCGACGTGGAACGACACTCCGTCTATCGCTTTGACCCCCTGGAAGGAGAGATGGAGGTCGTTGACCTCGAGCAGATGGTCGTAGGTCTTCGGCCCGGAGCGATCTGTCCGCTGCTTGAGGGTGCCGCGGCTGGAGGTCACGAGAGCACGCCGGTCGGCTGGGGCCGCCGCTCCCGATCGAGACTGATCATGAGAGCCACCTACCTGATTGCCGGCCGACTTTGGCCGCATGGCTCCGAAACCGACCGCCCGCGCGTCGCCGGGGACCACATGAGCCCGTCTCGAATGAGACACAGCCGTCGGCCAAACAGACGCCGGTCGGCCGGGGCTGCCGCTCCCGCTCGAGACTGGTCATGAGAGCCACCGCTTCCTTCGCTTGTAGTGCTTGACGTCGCGGAAGGACTTCTGCTCGCCACTGGCATGGAGGCCGAGGTAGAACTCCTGGACATCCTCGTCCTTGAGGAGCTTCTCCGGTGAGCCGTCCATCACCATCTTCCCCGTCTCCATGACGTACCCGTGATGTGCGATTGACAGCGCCATGTTCGCATTTTGCTCGATCAGCAACACCGATGTGCCCTGCTCGTTTATCGATTTGATGATCCCCTTGACCTCCTGGACCAGCAACGGCGCCAGCCCGAGGGAGGGCTCGTCGAGGATGAGAAGCTTCGGGTTCTGCATGAGGGCGCGACCGATGGCGAGCATCTGCTGCTCCCCGCCTGAGAGATAACCGGCCGTCGAGTTTCGCCGCTCCTCTAACTGCGGGAACAGCGTCATCACCCGGTCATGGGCCTCGCTCACAGCTGCGGCGTCGCGGTTGATGTATCCCCCGGCGCGGAGGTTGTCCTCGACCGTCATCTCGGCGAAGATCCTCCGGCCCTCCATCACCTGGCTGATCCCGCGGCGAACCCGGGCCGAAGGCTCTTCATGGGTTATGTCGTCTCCGTCGAAGCGGACTTCTCCTTTGGTGATGTCACCTTCATGCACTTCGAGCAAGCCGGTAATTGCCCGCAACGTCGTCGTCTTTCCCGCCCCGTTGGCCCCGAGTAGCGCAACGATCTGGCCGTCGGGGACCTCAATCGATATTCCGCGCAACACCAGGACCACGTCGTTGTACACGACTTCGAGGTTCTCCAGGTTCAACATGTGCGCCGCCTTTGCCTAACCATCAGTTCTGGGCACTGGATGCCCACAACAAACGGCTCGCAAGGGTGTGGACCCGGGGGG
>JBBDMR010000067.1:0-4654 GCA_040878225.1 Acidimicrobiia bacterium | reverse complement strand
ACATGGGCCCGCCACCGTCCACTAATGGGTTTAGATCAACCCTCGAGCACGTAACAAGCTCCGGTGAACTCGTACGCAGCTGCGATATCCGACGTGTAGTTGCTCTCGACGATCATCGTCCCGGTTTCGCTCTCGAGACTCGGGCGTGTGATCCACTGAACCCGCTGCACGATGTCGTTGGGCTCGCCCGTGTACACCTCGGTCGGGCCGAGTCCATCGAACTCGACCGACGTCAGCGACTTGGCTGCAGCAACGACTCCTGCCTGGGTCATGTCACCGTTGTCGTACGCCGCAAGCAGCGCCTGATGCAGGATCGATGCCTCGATGAAACCCTCGCCGTAGTAGTCGGCCGGAGGGGCGCCAGCGGCTGTCATCACATCGCGCACGTTGGCGGCGCCTGCAGAGGTACCGTCCCACGGCTCGTAGTAAGACGAACCGATGAAGTCGCGGGCAATGGCATCGCGGATCGCTGAGTCTTCGGCCACGAAAGCCGGATTCCACGAAGGCGAAGCTCCGGACCACATGGCGGTGAACCCGGCGGCGATGGCACGGCCGTATACGGCCGAGAAAGCGCCAGGGGTCGCCGTGTAGAACACGAGATCCGCGCCGCTTCCGGCAATACCAGCTGCCACCTCGTCGTACGTGGTCTCGTCGCCGGGGATGACCTTGCCGATACCGTCGTAGACGACCTCGAGACCAAGGGCTTCTGCGGCTAGCGCGGCGCCGGACGCCGAATCGAGCCCGTAGTCACCCGGAATCGAGGCAAGCGCGATGGTGGGGCTGTCGATTCCCGACTCATTTACCATGTACTCGATCAGGTTCATCGCCTCGATGCAGTACGGTGCGCCGTGGGGCAGCAGGTTGGAGTTGATCGCCGGATCGGTCCAACCCGAGTACCACGTGAGCGGAATCGCGAGGATCCCATCAGCCTGGAGGTCGGCATTGATCGCCACGGTGTGCGGCGAACCCGTCGAGTGGCCGAAGGCGACCACTTGACCCTTCAGCTCCTCATAGAACTGAACGTGGTTGGTCACGTCGTAAACCGTGTCGACTGTCTCCAACTCGACCATGAGGCCGTTAATGCCGCCGGTGGCATTGACCTGGCCCCAATAGGCGTTGTGGCCGGCCACGATGGCCGTTACCAGCGGGCCGAACGGACCGGTGAGGTCGGACAGCAGTCCAACCGTGATGGTCCCGGCTTCGAGATCGACACCTACATCGGTTGCGATGTCCATGGGCTCTTCGCCCGCGGTTGTGGTGGTCTCTTCACCCATGTCCTCGGTTGTGGTGGTTTCTTCGCCGCCTCCCGCCGTCGTCGTGGTCTCTTCGCCATCGCCGCCACAGGCAGCGAGCACGAGACCAAGGACGAGGAAGATCGACAACCATTTTGATTTGATCTTCATTCTTTCCTTTCCTCCTCAGTTAGCGGGGCCCGGGGGCCCCTTGTCAGACCGTTCAATATGTGAACGGCCAACCCTTCCAATAATTGCGGATTCTGAGCCATATGCCGTAAAGACCCAACGGCTCAAAGATTAGGAAGCCAATAATCAACAAGCCGTAAATAACGAGATTTAACTGATCTATGCCCAGGCCCGGCGCGACGCCAGGGGCGGTGTTGACCAATCCGAAGTCTCCTTGGTCTGTCGATACGACGAAATCGAATATCGAAGCCAGGAAGCTGTCGCCCGCCTCCACGACGTCCTGCATCCACCCGGTTACGTCACGGATGATCCTGGGGAGGAGGATAACGAACGCCGACCCCATCAGCGTCCCCGATACGGTCCCCGCGCCACCGATCAAGACGATCGCTATGAATTGGACTGAGAGAAACAGGATCCAGGTCTCGGGAATGGAGCGGCCGACGAAACTGGCGAGCAAGGCTCCGGAAACGCCAGCAAAGAACGACGAAATAGCGAAGGCAAGGGTCTTGTACTTGTACTCGTTGACCCCCATCACCTCGGCGGCGATATCACGGTCCCGGATCGACATGAAGGCGCGCCCAACCCTGGTCCGCTGCAGGTTCTTGGCGAAGAGGATGAACAGCCCAGCCAGCACCAGAAGGAACAGGTAGGTCTTGGCCGTCGAGTTGAGGTTGAAGATCCCGAACCAGGTCCCGTCCTGGGCAAAGCTGATCAACGGCTCCTCTTCTTTCCACAACCTGATCTCGAAGGGGGGATGGGACCGGCCCGACTGGGAGCCCCCGGTGATGAAATCGAGATTGCGCCACAGATACTCGCCGATGAAGACGAGCCCCAGAGTGACAATCGCCAGATAGAGCCCGCGGACCCGCACCGCCGTCGGCGCGACCAGGACTCCAACGAGGGCCGGGATAAGGCCGGCGAGGGGAAGCCATATCCAGATGGGCAGCCCCAGTCCCCAGAGCCCTCCTCCGGGCATGCCGAAGACAGCAGCCACATAGGCACCGAGACCCATGAAGAAGGCATGCCCGAGTGAGACCTGACCGGCGAGGCCGGTGAGGATGTTCAGACCCAGGCCGCCTATAGCGAAGATCAAGACCGTGGCCAGAAGCCGGAGCCAGTCTCCCTCTGCAAGGAAACTCGGCCCCGGCAATGAGCCCGTCGGGTTGTCGCCACCACCAATCGAACCTTCCCGGAACAGCGGGATCGCCACCAGGAAGGCGACGAACAGAAACAGCGCAACTCTCTTGGTGGTGGTGTTGACCATGGCCTGGTCGGCCTCGTAGCTCGTATAGAGCATCGGTCGACCCCTCATCGGCGCCCTCCCCTATCTGGATCGCTCATACGCGTCGTATTTCCTCGGTGCCGAACAATCCATGCGGTTTCACCAGCAAGACGATCAACATGACGAGATAGGGGACGACACCACCGAAACCCGTGCCGAGGAATTCCCAAGGCAGGAGCGCCGAATATGACTGGGCAAGACCGATGATGAGACCGCCCACCACGGCGCCGACGATGGAGTCGAGCCCGCCGAGCACAATCGCGGGGAACGCGGCGAAAGCGAAGAATGCAGTCTGAGTGTCGAGGCCCGCGGCCCGCCTCGGAAACAACGACAGGAAGACCCCGGCGACCGCAGCCAGGACGGCACCGATTCCCCAGGACAGCGAGAAGATCCTGCCGACGGCGATGCCCTGGGCCCGGGCGGCCTCCTGGTCGAATGCCGTCGCCCGCATGGCGACACCGGTGCGACTGCGAAAGAACAGGGCCACCGCCACCACGAGGACGACGGTCACAGCCATCTGGACGATCTCGGTGTGGGCGATGCGGACCCAACCGAGATCGAGGATAGAGGTACCCCAGGGATCACCGAGCGGGCGCGAGTTGGTGCCGATGAAGTCGTTGGTGATCGCCCGCAACACGATGTCGACACCAAGGGTGACGATGGCCACGGCAAAAAGCTCCTCTCCGATCATCGGGCGGATGAACGTCCTCTCCAGGAGCATGCCCAGCCCGAACGCCACCACCAGGGCGAGCAGCACCGCGAGCGACCAACTCACCCATGGCGGAGAGTCGGGCATCCAGCGCTCCGGAACATCCCAGATCGTGGCAAACACCGCCACAAAGAAAGCGCCTGCGGCGGCAATCGCCCCGTGGGCGAAGTTCAGCACCTGGGTCGCCTTGAAGATGATGACGAAGCCCATGGCGAGAAGTGCATAGATCGAGCCCAGCGCCAGACCCTGTACGAAGAGCTGTGCGACCTCCGAGACCTCTTGCTCTGACGCCTGGGCGAGCACCATCATGTCTGGCATTAGGAGCTGTACATGTCCTGGATCAGATCGCCGAACATGTCTTCCATCGCTGCCCGTTTCAATTTCTGGGTCGCGGTCAACTCGCCATCCTCATGGTCGAGCTCCTTGGGGATCAGCTTGAACTTGCGGATGTTCTCCACCCGGGCAAACTTCTCGTTGGTCTTGTTGACCACACCCTGAATCAACTCGATCACATCGGGCTTCTCCGTAAGATCGCGGTAGGTGGTGTAAGGCAGCCCGCGGCGCGTGGCCCAGTCGCCGACAACATCGAACTCGATGCTGATCAGAGCACTGAGGAACTTGCGTCCGTCTCCGATCACCATCGCCTCCTTGACGTAGGGAGAGGTCTTGAGGCTGTTCTCGATCTCGGACGGGGAGATGTTCTTGCCGCCGGAGGTGATGATGATGTCTTTCATCCGGTCGACGATCTTCACGTGCGTCCCATCGACCCACTCGCCGACGTCGCCGGTCTTCAGCCATCCGTCGTCGGTGAACGTCTCGGCGGTCTTCTCCGGCTTGTTCCAATAACCCTTGAACACGGCGTCGTGCTTGGTCTGGATCTCGCCGGTCTCTTCGTCGATCCGCAGGCCGATCCCCGGATACGGAACGCCGACCGTGCCGAGCTTCATGTTGCCGACCGGGTTGTAGGTGGCGACTGCCGAGTTCTCGGTCATCCCGTAGAGCTCGTAGACATCGACGCCGAGGCCGTGGAAGAACTCGATGACCTCTGGGGCGATGGCCGCCGCCCCGGTACCCGCCCACCGCGCCCGACGCAGGCCGATGCGCTCACGCAACGCACGGAACACCAGCGGGTAGCCGATGGCATACACAACACGGGACGCCAGTGTGTGAGTGCCCCCGTTCTTGATTCGCTCGCGGCCCACGAACTGGGCCATTTTGATCCCGAGCCCGAACCACATCCGT
>JBBDMR010000066.1:0-4439 GCA_040878225.1 Acidimicrobiia bacterium | reverse complement strand
CACCGGGAGGACACGAGCCGAAGGACCGCCGAGGTACCGGTAGAGGGGAAGCCCAACGGTGGCGGCAGCAGCACGGGCTGTCGCCATCGAGACTGCAAGAATTGCATTTGCTCCCAGACTCGATTTATCAGGCGTGGCGTCGAGGTCGAGCATTACCTGGTCGATTTGCTCCTGGCGGGTGGAGTCGCGGCCCACAACTGCCGGAGAAATCTGCTCGTTTACGTGGCTGACCGCGCGGGAGACCCCTCTCCCGACATACCGGTCCCCGCCGTCTCTCAATTCAACTGCTTCGTTGGCACCGGTGGAGGCGCCGGAGGGCACGATTGCCCGTCCGAACCCATCGGAGGTGTACACCTCTGCTTCGACTGTCGGATTGCCCCGCGAATCAAATACTTGGCGGGCGTGCACCCGCTGAATGGTTGTGCTGCTCATGGTCCCGGATAGAGGTAAATGCCCCGCTCAAACTACCAGCGTGGCGGGCTATCCCCTGTTTCTCGACGCATTTCCATACACGCCCTGGGCCTTCACAGCTTGTTTACAAATACTGAGGTGGGGTAAGTGCAGCGCCTATACGAAAGGAAAACAGTTATGGATGCTCTGGAGCGCGCGTGGGAGAACACCCTGGAGGTGTTACCCAAAGTCGCATTGTTCCTTCTGATTCTGATCGTGGGCTGGATCATCGCCAAGGCGGTGGCAAGAGTCCTCGAGTCTCTTCTCGAGAAAGTCGGTTTCGACGGTTGGGTTGAACGTGGCGGCATAAAACGGGCACTGGCGAAAAGCGAGTACGACGCAAGCGACCTGCTGGCCAAGATCGTTTTCTACGGACTTTTCCTGGTCGTCCTCCAACTTGCCTTCGGCGTGTTCGGAGACAATCCGGTCAGCGACCTGATCGATGGATTGGTTGCGTACCTGCCCAATGTGTTCGTCGCGATTCTGATCATTGTGATTGCGGCATACGTCGCTGCAGCGGTCCGCGACATCACGAGATCGTCACTCGGTGCGCTCAGCTACGGCGAGACACTGGCCACGATCGTCTACGTGGCGGTGCTCCTCGTCGGGATCTTCGCTGCACTCGACCAACTCGAGATTGCACCCACCATCGTCAACGGGTTGTTCTATGCGATGCTGGCGATAGTCGCCGGTTCGCTGATCATTGCCATTGGAGGCGGGGGAATCCAGCCAATGCGCTCCCGGTGGGAGGCGTGGTTGAGCAAGGCCGAAGCAGAGGCGCCCCGAATCGCCGCAGCCAGGGAAACCGCTCCGGAAGGCATTCGCACCGGGGCAGGCCAGGCCCGACATGCACCGGGGAATGTCCCGCCGGAGGCCCAGGGCTCGTCCGACCCGTCCAACGACCAGGTCTGAACCACCGCAAGCAGTACACGTTGAAGGCCACCCGGGTTTCCCGGGTGGCCTTCATTTGGGGAGAATTACGTCAGATCGATGCTTCGCCGCTGCTCGCCTCGCATTCGGCGTGGCCACAAAAGCACCCTGTTGAACCTTCCGGAGCGACGCCGGTTCGGCAGGATGGGGAGCAGTATTCGCTCCCGTAGGCCGCCGAGTCACACGTACAGCTGTCATGGGCACATTCCATTGGAGTCTCCTCGATAGTCAGCTCGAGTACTACCCGCTTCGGGGCCTGCCCGAAACGCCATTTGCCCCGAATCTGACACCATTTAAGTCAGGCTCGCCCGTCGTCGGAAGTGCCGTTGAAGTCCGATTCGAACCTCTCGATGGCACGACGCAGGGCAATCTCCGGGTCGATGCCGGTCCTGCGGGTGTAGTCGACAATGGCGAAGAGGGCTTGTCCGACGACCTCTTCGCGATCCCCGCCACTTCCGCTCTCCAGTGTCGCAAGCTCGCTTGCGACCTGATCGAGCCCTCGAACCACCACGTCGCTACCCGACTTGGACACCCGGTTCTGGACCTTTGCCGCTCGATGCAGGGCAGGCATCCCGGGGGGCACCCCGTCCAGTGCCGGCTTGGTCCCGCCCCCTTTCTCCCCCTGTTTGATCCTGTCCCAGTTCGACTTGACCTCGGATGCGTCTCTGACCTCGACGTCGCCGAACACATGCGGGTGCCTCCTCACCAGTTTCTGGCGGAGCACCTCGGCGACGTCATCGATGTCGAACCCTCCGGACTCGGCTCCGATTGCCGCCTGGAACAAGACTTGGAGGAGCACATCGCCAACTTCCTCTTCCACGCGGGCGATGCCCACCATGTCGCCATCTTCGAGTCCTGCGACCGCTTCGATCAACTCATAGGCTTCTTCTACGAGATGTTTGGTGAGACTGGCGTGGGTCTGCTCCCGGTCCCACGGGCATTCCCGGCGCAGTTTTTCCATCACCCGGATGGCACCGGCGAGACCGCCGGCGGGGGTGTCGATCCACAGCGATGTCCGAAAACCGGCCATCGCCGGGTCGACTTCTCCGATCGGGCCCGACCAGCTCACGGCGTCGGACGCACCCAGGCCTGCGAACAGCTGGATCTCGCTGTCCTCGGGCAGCACCCGGGACAGGTTGGCGGCGACGTCAGCAAGCACTTCAGGGCGGTCGAGGTGGCCCACGATGGTCGGCTTGTCCACGACCAACGGGAACGGCAACTCGTGGCCGTTGAGAATCTGCAGACCCCGATCGAGGGGGTCGTATCCAACTTCCGCGAGAATAGCGTCGACGAAAGTCTCGGCATTCAGGACTTCTACGTCCTCGCCCCTTTCGACGATCTGGCGCACGGCGAATTCGCCCACAGCCGGCCCTCCCGGCACGGCGTAGACGACCGGACCGTCACTCGCTGCAGCCAGCACCCTGTCTGCGATAGCCGAGTAGACCGACTCGAATGTGGGACCGGTCTCGTAGAGGTCGTCGCAGAAGATCACCTCGCGCCGCTCCACCAGCTGGGCGGCAGCGGGATGGTTGACCGTGCGAATGATCAGGGTCCGGTCCGGATCGAGCAGGATGTCGAGCACCGGCCCCGGGATCCGGGCGAGGTCGCCTGGCCCGAGACCGGTGATCAGGATCATGAAATCAGCCGTCGACAGTTGTCGTCGTGGTTTCTTCGGCGGGCGCCGTGGTCGTTGTGTCCTCGTGCGGCTCCGTTGTGACGGTGGGGTCGCCGGTTGTTGTGGTTGCGTCCGCCGGGGCCGTGGTCGTCGTGGTGTCATCGCCGTCCGAAGGCGCGACCACACCTGCCGGATTGGTCTGCCAGGTGCCGTACTTCTCGTTGACAGTCACGTCAGCGGAGTCGAGGTGCTCGTTGATCCAGTTGCTCAAGACCGAGGGCAGCTCGGCGTTCTTTGTCCCCTCGATGATCTCCTCGTCGGTGGGAAGCTCGTCGTCGGTCGGGAAAGTCCTCTCGGTCACCAGAACTGCATGAAACCCGAACTCAGACTCGACCGGGCCGTAAGGAACATCAACCTCGGCCTCCAGCGTGGCGTCCATGAATTCAGGGACGTACCGGGTGGGCGCGGAGCATCCCAGGTCGCCACCTTCCGGGCCGGTGCCCTGGTCGGTGGACAGTTCCATGGCGAGGCCAGCGAAGGTTTCACCCGCATCGAGACGGTCGAAGACCTCATTCGACTCGGCTTCGGTCTCGACCAGGATGTGGGAGACACACACTTCGATGAGGTTGTCGTACGCGGCCTCTCGTTGCGCCTCGATGTCCTCGGATGACGGCGGCTCGATGTCGTCGATGAGGGCCTCGCCCAGGGCTGCCTCGACCAGCTGAAGGTGAGCGATCTTGTTGACGAAGTTCTGCGAAACATCATTCGCCTCGAGGAACCCTTCGAATGTGACTCCTGGTTCAGCGTTGGTCTCGTAGATCTGCTGGCCGGCTTCGTCGATTTCTTCTTCTGTGAAGGAAATCTCGAAGTCTGCTTCGGCAGCAGCCACCACGATGTCCCACTGGATCAAGAATCCGAGGTACTGGGCGAACTCATCCTTTGACAATGTCTCGGAGTCGTCGAACCGGAGAGCGTTGACATCGCGAACCGTGAAGTCGGTGCCGTTGACCGAGGCGGCAACCTCTCCGGCGCCGGAGCCACAAGCGCTCACGAAGAGCGCGAGAGCCACTATTAACAGAATGATTTTCTTCAAGAGAGATCCTTGGATGAGGGGGACAGACCGAATCTTAGGTGTTCGTCACTCCAACGTGGATTTGACAGTGGTTTCCTGGTGTCCTGTCCGGTGGATTCGCATGCTATTTCGGCGAGGGCAACCCATCGGGTTGCATGGAGTTTGAGCAGCTCAAACTCCCACGGATGGAATCCGCATTGTCGCTCCTGGCAAGGACGCAGGACGCAGGACGCAGGCGCACCGGACCGTTCGTCAAGGACGAGGACGCCGCCAGGGGGGACAAGGGCCGCTGAAATACGAGCACGATCTGGCGGACAGGGCACTAGTGCTTTACCGCATAAGTTACACGCGTGTAGTTTAATGGTGCCACTT
>JBBDMR010000065.1:0-24323 GCA_040878225.1 Acidimicrobiia bacterium | reverse complement strand
CCACCCGCCTGACGGCGGGTGCAGGAACCTTCCTCCCGCAAGCGGGAGGACAGCCGAATCGACACAGAAAGGTTCAGATGATCAGCTTGATCAGGGAGGTTTCGTGTCCGCGAGAAAGGCGGGTAAGGGGGAGTCTCGGGTATCCCGGTTCGAGGCCGGCGGCTTTGGCGGCGGCCTTGACCCCCGGTGCCCCTTGGGCATCGATTTCGGCGCTGATCGAGCTGAGGCGCTTCTGGAGGCGGCGGGCCGATTTCGGGTCTTCCTTGGCTTTGGCCAGCACTTCCTGGACCAGCCGGGGTAGGTAGTTGCCCGAACCGGTGATGGCTCCATGGCATCCGATGGCCATCGCTGCGGTGATGGCTCGGGACGACCCGGTGTAGAGGATGAAACCGCGCGGTGTGGCATCGAGGACCGACTGGAGGCGCACCACGTCCCCGGAGGAGTCCTTCATGCCGACGATGTTTGGGTGCCGGGAGAGTTTTGCAACGATCTCGATGGGCAGGCTGTAAGCGGTGACCGCCGGCACCGAGTAGAGATACACAGGGAGCGTGGAAGCGTCGGCGATCACCCGATAGTGCTCGAGCATCGCATCGGAGCGGCCCCGCGCCGCCGTCGTTGGCGTCATCACCAGAACCGAGTCAGCCTTGCCCTCTTCGGCTTCGGCGACCTGGGACAGCGCCATCCGGGTCGACTCACCGGAGATCCCGACCATTAGGTGTGACTTGCGGCGCCGCACCGATTTGACCAATTTGAGGCGTTCCCCGGGCTCGAGGTAAGGGCCTTCGCCGTTCGATCCGGCGATGACGAAACCGGTCATACCGGTGTCGGCGAGAATGCGGACGTTGCCCGCAAAGTCGGTGAGTTCGATGGTCCCGCCCCTGGTGAATGGGGTCACCAGCGCGGGCATGTATTCAGGTGGTGGAATCACCCGGCCAGGTTAGACGGGCGGCCAGCCTGACTCAGGGTCCTGCCGGTTCCATCCTGAAGATGGCGTCATCGGTGAACGCAACCGTCCCGTTCCACCAGAGGAAGTTGGTTAGCCACTCGTGGTCGAACATGACACGGACACCAATCCAGTCGGCGTCCACCCCGGTATTGTCCCGGTCAGAGGGGTCCCAGTTGGAGCCGAGGTGCAACCATTGCCAGTAGGAAGAATTGCAGGAAATGAGGTTCGGGTCGGAGGGGTCGGCAGGGCGGTAGCGCCGGGTGTACGAAGAGTTGTTTCCCGGATGATCACCGTTGGCGTTGGAGCGGTAGATGTGGACTTGGGTTATTTCCCCTGACTCCAGAGACTGCAGTGCGCCACTAGTGGCCTCGAGGATGACGCAGTCGGCACTCCCATAGTCGGCCGCCGAAGCCGCCACCCGACCGCCTTCGCGGGTGGCGACGCTGACCGAGAGCCAGTCGCGGAAGACCATCCCGTACTCGAACGTTCCCAGTGCGATCATGACGATTATTCCAAAGAGAAGCGAGAACTCGACGAGTGTCGCGCCTTTCTCGTCGTCCTTGCGTCGGAATGGCCTCATGGGTTGGGAACCAGTTTGACCGGGTTGCCGATGATCCTCGCCTCCCAGGTGGTGCGATCATGAGACGTGTTGAGGTCGAGGTCCATCTTCCAGAAGCAGTCGGTGGTGCAGTTATAACCGGGCGGGATCGAGATCTCCATTGTGATCCACTCCCCGTTGAACTGGGCGGTTCCGCTGACAGTGGTGTGAATCGAGCAGCCGTTGCCTGACGTGGCGTTGTTTGGCGTCACGTAGTTGGTTGCTGTCCACGAGCAGGAATGGCCGGACACACCGGGAGGGGGCTCGACCGTCATGTAGGCGTTGCCGGAGCCCTCTCCCGGATCGTAGAACCGGAGCTCGAGAGTCTTGTTGGCATGTACCGGATCGACCTCGGCGATGTACACGGTTGCCTGGCCTGAGGGGGCGTTGGTGAAGATCGACATGCTGTTGACCGCGTAGATCCGTGCTGGTGGTGAAATGTTGTTGGTCGCGGCGAGGAACGAGAAGCTGTTCGAGCCACCGATATCTCCGCTGTTGGTGGTGCGGAGAATGTAGAGACCTTCGGTCGGGTTGCTGATCCGGCACATCCTCACCCAGGTGTTCTTGTAGGTACTCGAATTCGATTCCGAGTTAACGGTGCGGTTGTTCGTTCCGGATGAACATGTCACGGCCGCGGAGTTGTCCTCCGGGATCAGCGGGGTGCTGTCGGGCTGGAACAGCCTGAAGTTCATGTGGGTGCCGCCGGTAGTGGAATCTGAAAGGTCGTCTTCGTCGCCGGTCTCTCCGAAGCTCGACCGGTCGTAGAAGCCGGCGTCGTATATGTAGAGGTCGACCCAGTTCTTCCCAGCGGGCACTTCGATTGCGTGGTAGTAGCTCCCGGTGAAGTCGGAGTTCGATCCCGAGCAGTTGTAGCCACAGGTCACCCCGTAAGGGTCTCCGTGGTTCTTGTCAGTCCGGCGTCCATTGATCGCGCCCCAGAAGTTCTGGGTATAGCTGTTACACGAGTTGAATGAGTTGAGGGCGTTGCTGGGGAGGCCATTGTTGCTAACGGCCTGTCCGATCCCGATGCAGTTTGCGGGGGATCCGAGCGGAACCGGTTTGATGTACTCGGCGGTGGCAGTGCGACTCATCGTGAATTGATCCATCCCCAGGACCTTGAGGAAGAAGGTGGGGATTGTGGTCTCGAGTTCGATCTGCAGCTTGTTGTCGGAAAGGGGAGTCCAGGTCAGCTCGTCGGGGCCGGCTCCGACGTTGGTCCCGTTGACGGTTCCAATGTTCCAGCCGTTGGCGTTTGCGCCGTCTGTAGCCAAGGCGGCCACGTTGGCCGTGTCGGCGGGAAGGAACACGACACCGGCCAGTGCCGAGGAGTCAGCAGCGCGCTGGAGTCGGGTTCCGTTGAGGTAAAGCCATCCCAGGTCTATGGCAAAGGCCGCCATTCCGAGCAAGACGACGAACATCCCTGCGACCAGAGGCAATGACACGCCCCTGTCCTCTTGGCGAATCCTTTTGAGCAGGTTCCTTGCCCGTTTCATTATTCAAATACTCCTGGTTCCAGTCGCGTGATCGTTGTTTCATTCACTTGCATCGGCCCGCTGAATGGGGGGAAGTTGGTGACCCAACTCCGATCGAGAACGATGCGAACTCCGATGATGTCCAGCTGCGATGAAGGTCCGACGGTGACATTTCTCCCGAGGGGCGGGTATGCGCTGGAGTTCACCGTCCAACCATCACTCGGCTGTGAAGGGACGCTGCATTGAGTCGGATCTTGGCCCACCTGGTAGGTCGCGGTGTTTGTCGCCCCCTGGGCCCCCGAGCTGTTGTCGGCTTTGTAGATTTGCACGGCGTTGATTCGTGCCAGGTCACCCGGGGTCACAATCTCGCCAAGACCGCGCAGAATCGCGCAGTCTGCTTCTGGGTCGTTTCCGGCCAGGGCGCCAATGCGGGCCCCTTCACGGGAAAGGTAGGAAACGGTCAGGTAATCCTTGAAGACGAGGCCAAGTTCGAGGATCGCGATGATGACCAGGATGAGGACAGGCAGTGCAATCGCCGCTTCGACAAGGGTTGCCCCTCGCTCTCCTTTTCGTTTTCTCAATCGGGAAATTCCCATGAAACTCACTCTCCACCAGCCTGGTGGACCAACTACGCGTAATAGCGGAGATTCACTCTCCGTGTTGGGTATCGGCACAACCTATCGTTAGGTTGAGGGGTAGGGCCGTGGGTCTAGCGGCCCATTTCCCCAGCTAGTCGACGTGAGATCAGTCGATGATATGGATCGGGTTCCCGATCATGTACGCCCGCCAGGTGGTGGTGTCGTTGACCGGGGAGGTGTACACATAGTTCATCTTCCACCAACAGGTTCCGCATGAGTAGGTGGGAGGAAGGTCCATTTCGAACTTGAGCCAGCGGTCGTTGTACTCCTGAGGAGTGACCAGCTCCTGACAGGGCGAGCCGGCGGAAATCGTCTGCTGGAGTGACCAGCTGTTCGCCGGGGTGTTCCTCGAGTAGATCCGGCATTCGCCACCGCTGAACGGCAAAGCACTCCCTGGAGCGATCACCTGAAGGGTTCCGTTCTGAGCCGATTCACCGGCGTCGAACAGTTCGACGACGAACGTCTTCCCGTTGTAGTACGTGGGGACTTCGGCGAGGTGGAACGAGGTTGTGGAACCGCTGAAGTTGTTGTAGATGGAGAAATCTCCGAGGGCGAACAGATTGGCACCGACACCGGATGCACGAATCCCGTACCTGTTGAGGCCAGCTCGGTTCGTGGTATTCCCCGGGTCCTCATGTCTCACCTGGAGGATGAAGATCCCAGTTCCGGATTGAGTCCAACATCCCTGACCATCGGGTGTCTGCCAGGGGTAGGGATCGGCGACAGGGACCTGCGGTACCGGAGGAATCGTCGCCGTGCACAGCACGGCATTGTTGGAGACATCGAGTGGGGTTGGATCCGGGGCGTACAAGGTCACCACCATCGTTGGGCCGCAATCTGGCGCAGTCGACGGTCCCCAGTCCTCACATCCCCGGTCGCCGGTACGGATGTAGTCACCTGTCGGGTTACCGCCTGAAGTGTTGTAGAAAGCTAGGTCGTTTCCCTGAATGGTGAACGAACCAGATGATTCGATCCCGTAGAGGTACCCGCTGCTTCGGGCGAAGGGATTCTGGTTGCACCCGGGGTTGTCGGGAGCGTTGGTGCACCACGAAGAGTAAGCGTCACCCATCGAGCGCTGAGTCCACTTGCCATGGATGTTGGCCCAGAAGTTCGCCGTTTGGGGCGGACATCCTGGCTGGGTCGGGTCGCAATCGTTGCCGAACTGATTCTCGGGACTCCCCAGCTTCAAAGGCGGGATGTACTCGGCGACGGCCGAGCGGGAGATGGTCATGGTGTCCCAGCCGAGCACTTTGGCGAAAAAGGTGTCTACGTCGTCCGACACACGCACCTGGAGTTGGTTTTCGCTGATGGCAGTAGGGGTGACCGATACATCGGCGAGGGTGTTGTCGTAGCCGTTGCGGTTGGCGATGTCGATCGCTGTGCTGTTGGCTGTCCCTGGTGCCACTGGCAAATAGACCACCCCGGCGAGGGCGGCGGCATCGGCGGTGCGCTGCACCCGGCTCGCGTTGAGGTAGTACCAGGCGAGGTCGGCGCTGATCGCGGCGACACCCATCAGCAGGAACAGAGAGGTGGCGATTATGGCGAGGGCCGCTCCCCGGTCCTGTTTCCATGCCTTGCGTATCAACTCTCTCATTGGCTCCCCCTTGTGTCGGGCTCGATCTGCATGATCGCTGTCTCCGCCCAGGTGATTGTTGGGAACGGGAAGAACCCGGTCACGTCGCTGTGTTCGAAAATCACCTCGACGCCGAGCACGTCGAACCCGGGAGGCTCCCGATCTCGGGAGGCTGGCGACCACGGGCACCCGTTGACGCACATCAACCCATTGGCAGAAGTACCGCATTCGAGCCCGCTGACGGCCGGTTCATACACGTTGACCGAGCCGACAGTTGGGTCGCCATTGCCGTCGGCCAGGAAGATCGATACTTCCGTGAGCTCTCCGAACCTGAGGTTGCAAGCTGCCTCTTCGACGGATTCGAGAATGAGGTCGTCGGCGTCGGTGCCGGTGATAGGATCGACATAGTTGGCGGCGGCTGCACCGGTACGGGCACCCTCACGAGCCGAGTTGCTCACCGTCAGGTAATCGATGACGAGAAAACCGATCTCCGAAATACCGATGGCGAGAAGTATCAGCATGGGAAGAAGGATCGATGCCTCCACCAGAGATGCACCTTTCTCGCTTCTCTTGAACAGCTTCTTGATCATGAGCCGAACACCTGAGGCTCGATCTGGAAGTCGGTGACGCTGGTGAAGTCGGCGTCAGGAGAGAAGAAACCTGTGATCCAGACATGGGTGAACTGGATCTCGACCGCGATGCGGTCGGTTGTTGGCGCCTCGACATCTCGATCTTGAGGATCCCAGACCGGGGTGACATAGTTGGTGCGGAAGGGTTCGGGGCAGGGAGTCCAGTCGCAACAGCCCGGGAGGGGCGGGGCGCTGGTGCTCGCACAACCGGTCCCGGGGGCGTATGTGTAGGTGGTGGACTCACCGCCCGGTTCGAAGATGCGGACGACCATCCCATCCGAAATCGAGGCCGCAGCCAGTGTCGGCTCCACATCGCGCAGGATCTGGATATCGGCGCGGGGGTCGTCACCGTAAGTGGCGCCGGCGCGGGCACCCTCGCGGGAGGCATGACTGACCGAAAGCCAGTCTTTGAAGGCGAGACCGAACTCGAGAACTGCGAATAGGGCGAGGAGGAGCAGGCCGTAGACGATTGCCGCCTCGACAATAGTGGCGCCCTTATCTCTCGATTCTCTCACCGGGGAGTTCCCCATTCCACCCTCCAGCTGAGGCAGAAAACAATCAGGAGTGGGACCCTCTCGACTCCTGACTCCCTCTGAGCACGTAAGCATAGGGGAAATCAGGCCTTCTACAAGAGGCCGGGCGACCTATCAGGACTGATCAGCCGTGTTGGCTGGCCAGGCGGCGGTTCTTGAACTTCGCCTTGACGTAGTCGGCGTTCATCATTGCGATGAAGTCGATTGAGATTGATTTCGGACAGGCTTTTTCGCACTCTCCGTAGTTGGTGCACGACCCGAAGTACTGCTCCATGGTGTCGACCATCCCCTCGACCCGGGTCCAGCGTTCCGCCTGGCCCTGTGGGAGAAGGCTGAGATGGTTGATCTTTGCAGCAGTGAACAGGTTGGCCGCCCCGTTGGGGCAGGCGGCCACGCAGGCCCCGCAGCCGATGCATGCCGCGGCGTCGAATGCGGTATCCGCCACCTCTTTGGGAACCGGTATGAGGTTGGCGTCAGGTGCCGAACCGGTGTCGACGGAGATGAATCCGCCATGTTCGACGATGCGGTCGAAGGCGGAGCGGTCGACCACAAGGTCTTTGATCAGCGGGAAGCCGGTCGCCCGCCACGGCTCGACGGTGATGGTGGCACCGTCTTTGAACTTCCGCATGTGCAGCTGGCAGGTCGCCGTTCCCTGTTGGGGCCCGTGGGCCTGGCCGTCGATCATCACCCCGCAGCTGCCGCAGATGCCCTCACGGCAGTCGTGGTCGAACTCGATGGGCTCCTCACCGTCTCCGATCAGCCGCTCGTTGAGCAGGTCGAGCATCTCGAGGAACGACATCTCCTCGGAGACTCCGCCCATCTGATAGGTGACAAACCGACCCGGGGCGGACGGCGCCTTCTGTCGCCAGACCTGGAGCGTGACGTTCACTTGTAGCTCCTCGTGGTCAGCGCGACGTTCTCGAACTCGAGGGGCTCGACGTTGAGCCGGGGCGACGAAGGGTCGCCGGTCCATTCCCACACCGAGACATTGGCGAAGTTCTCGTCGTCGCGGATGGCCTCGCCTTCCTCGGACTGGTGCTCCTCCCGGAAATGGCCGCCGCAGGACTCCTCCCGGTTGAGGGCATCGCGACACATCGCCTGGGAGAGCTCGAAGAAGTCGTCGACCCGCTGCGCCTTCTCCAGGCTCTGGTTCAACGTGTCATTGCCGCCGAGGACGCGCACGTCCTTCCGGTACTCCTCGTGGAGGGCGGGGATCTCGGAAAGAGCCTTCTGCAGGCCCGACTCGTTGCGGGCCATACCGCAGTAGTCGAACATGATCTTGCCCAGCTCCTTGTGGAACCAGTCGACGCTGCGCGTTCCGTTGGTATCGAGGAACCTCCGCACATTGTCCTCGACGGTGGCGGCGGCTTCGTCGAACGCGGGGTCGTCGGTGGGCACCGGCGGGGTGTTGAGGTAGCCGCTCAGGTAGTCGCCAATCGTGTACGGGAGGACGAAGTAGCCGTCGGCGAGTCCTTGCATCAACGCCGACGCTCCGAGCCGGTTGGCACCGTGGTCGCTGAAGTTCGCCTCACCGATGGAATAGAGCCCGGGGACCGTGGTCATCAGGTTGTAGTCCACCCAAAGCCCTCCCATCGTGTAGTGAGGGGCGGGGGAGATACGCATCGGGATCTTGTACGGATTCTCGTCGGTGATCCGCTCGTACATTTCGAAGAGGTTGGAGTAGCGCTCTTCGATAGCGTCCTGGCCGTCTCGCTCGATTGCGTGTTTGAAGTCGAGGTATACGCCGTTCTGCAGTGGCCCGACGCCTTTGCCCGAATCCACCATCCGCTTGGCGACGCGGGAGGCGACATCACGGGGAACCAGGTTGCCGAAAGCGGGGTAGATGCGCTCGAGGTAGTAATCGCGGTCGTCCTCGGGGATCTGGTTGGCCGGGCGCTTGTCGTCGGCAGGCTTCGGGACCCAGACCCGCCCGTCGTTGCGCAACGACTCCGACATGAGGGTCAGCTTCGATTGGAACTCGTCGGAGGCGGGGATGCAGGTGGGGTGGATCTGGGTGAAACAGGGGTTGGCGAAGCCCGCTCCCTTGCGGTGGGCCCTCCACGCCGCGGTCACGTTCGATGCCATGGCGTTGGTTGACAGGTAGTAGGCGTTGGCGTATCCGCCGGTGGCAAGGACGACGGCGTGGGCTGAGTGGCGGGTGATTGCTCCGGTGACCAGGTTGCGGACCACGATCCCCACCGCTCGCCCGTCTTTGACGACGATGTCGAGCATCTCGGAGCGGGTGTGGAGTCTGACATTTCGCTTCTCGACCTGGCGCATCAGCGCCTGGTATGCGCCGAGCAGGAGCTGTTGGCCGGTCTGACCCCTGGCGTAGAACGTGCGTGACACCTGGGCGCCGCCGAAGGAGCGGTTGTCGAGCAGACCCCCATACTCCCTGGCGAAGGGGACTCCCTGTGCGGTGGCCTGGTCGATGATGTTCAGTGAGACGTCGGCGAGGCGGTAGACGTTGGCTTCGCGGCTCCGGTAGTCGCCGCCCTTGACAGTGTCGTAGAACAACCGGTACACCGAGTCGCCGTCGTTGCGGTAGTTCTTCGCAGCGTTGATCCCGCCCTGGGCGGCGATCGAGTGCGCTCGCCGCGGGGAGTCGTGGAAGGTGAAGGCCTCCACCTCGTAGCCGAGCTCGCCGAGAGTGGCGGCGGCAGATGCGCCGGCGAGGCCGGTGCCCACGATGATGATCTTGAACTTCCGCTTGTTCGAGGGGTTGACCAGTTTCACGGAGAACTTATGGTTCTCCCATTTCTCCTCGATCGACCCTGCGGGAATCTTTGCGTCCAGTTGAAAAGTCATAACCTCACTCGACAAATCCGAAGAACACTGCCAACGGCATGATCGCGTTCCCGATAACGATCAACGCACTCAGCCCGGTCGCCAGATAGCGCCGCCAGTTGTTGAACCTCGGGTTGTTGATCCCGAGGCTCTGGAACATCGACCAGATCCCGTGGTAGAGGTGGAACCCGAGGGCGACCATCGCAGCGACATAGAAAGCGGTCACGGCCGGGCGGCTGAACGTGGCGACGAAGTTGGCGTAGACCTCGCCTCGCTCCCAGACCTCGGGGGCCATCGGTTGGGTTCCCCAGGTGAGGTCGGCGAGATGGAAGAAGAGGAAGAGGAGGAAGATGACTCCGCTCCAGCGCATCGTCCTGCTGGCGTAGTTGGCGGCGATGTAGTTGCGCGGGCCCCGGTAGTCCTCGGAGCGGGCCTCGCGGTTCATGATCGTCAACGCGTAGGCGGCGTGGATATGGAGGAGGAAGGCAACGATCAGGCCGGTCCTCATCAGCCAGAGAGTTACGTGTTCGGGGATGAACGGCACGAACAACTCGCGCAGGGCATGGGCATAGACGTCGATGTCGGGGACGCCGTCGACATCGGGAAGGAAGACCTTCCAGTTGCCGATCATGTGGGCGACGACAAAACCGATGAGGATGATGCCCGTCACGGCCATGACCCACTTCTTGCCGACCGCCGATCGGTAGAACTCAACAGGCCAGGGGGCCTTCTTCCTCTCTGCGGTGGCGGTCACGATCTCACTTTGTAAGCGCGGGATTCATTCTGTCAATTCCATGATGCCATGCTGCCGCACGGGTGCGTAGCTCCTCGAGGGTCTGAACCGTTTTGCACTGTGCACGCTGGTTCGGTTCTCGCACCTTCCTGCACGACGTGGTGTTGAACGGCTTGCACTGTGCAAGGGGGTGCGGATTCCGCATCCTGGTGCACTGTGCAACCAGGGACAACGCGAAAACTCTGGTGCCAGCGAACTATTTGGCGACCCCAGGTCTTGACGGCGCGCGCGCCGACCCGTAATGTCAAACATGTAATTACACGGTTGTGAGGAGTTCGTGCATGCAAAGCAAGCTGGTTGAAGCGCTTGCAGTGGGCAAGCTGGCCTGGCAGGACTATGCCAATTGCCGGGGGGCCGATGCAGATCTCTTCTTCCCTGAGCGGGGGGCATCGACCCGGAAGGCGAAATCGATCTGCGGAGCCTGTGAGGTAAAAGGACAATGTCTCGACTATGCCATCGACATGGGCGAGAAGTTCGGTATCTGGGGTGGCCTCTCGGAGAGAGAGCGTCGGCGTGTTCGTCGGGAACGGGCCGTACGGCAACGAAAAGTCAGTTAGCCAAGACTTGGAACTCCCCGGCGAAACCGCCGGGGAGTTTTTTGTTTCAGGACAGAACCGAGACGTCAGCCAGCCCATCGATCTGAGCGTTGGATGACGCGCAGGTCGACGTCGACGTGTCAGAGGTAGAGGCCCGAAGTGCCGTCTTCCCGGTCAGGGGCCTTGAGGGCGCGTCTCTGCATCTCGGCGAGCTGGCTCTGGGCCGCCATCTGTTGGGTCCACAATGACGCCTGAATCCCATGGAACAGCCCTTCGAGCCAGCCGATCAGCTGCGCCTGGGCGACTCGCAATTCGGGTTCTGTGACCTCGTCGTCTTCGCGCAGCGGGATCATGATCCCGTCGAACTCCTCGAGCAGGTCGGGCGACAGCACCCCGCGCATTTCTTCGATCGACCGGGCGTGGACGGCGGCGAGCCGGTTCTTCCCACCCTCATCGAGTGGGGCCTGGCGCACTTCGTCGAGCATGGCCCGGGTCATCGAAGCCATCCGGATCAGTTTCGTCGGCTCTGACACCGGCTGCTCCCTTTCGGCGTCGCCACCGTCGGCGTTCTCTTCGTCGGTTTCTATTGAGTCGGGTTTGACTGTTTCATCCATTGCCGAATGAGCCTATCGGGGCCGAGGGGATTTCGGGATTCGTCCCGGTCATGTGCAAACCGGCGAAGGCTACGCGCCCGGTCGGGCCGGATTCCGCTCGAGAGAGGAGGGTGAAACCGACGAACCCGCTCGAACCTCGTCCAGCGCAACGGCTCCGGACACCACGTCAACCGCAACGGCGGTGAGGTGGCGGCGGTTATTGCGGGCAAATGAGCGAAGGTGACGGAAGGCAGTGTCCATGTCGATCTGGTCCCAGCGCCCGGTGTCGATAGGCAATGTGCCCAAATCCGTGCTTCTGACCACAGAATGTGTACTTTCTGACCACAGAATGTGAGCAAATGGGCTCTCAACCCTGACTCGCGGAGCGGCGGCGACCAAATGGCGGGGACGTACCGCCCCCGGTGCGGGTCAGATGGCGAGTGGATCGGGCAGGTTGTCGCGTACCTCTTCCCCACAGATCTGACAGTTGGTCAACCCGCGGGCAACCATCGAATCGCAGTTGTCACAACGCACGGCTTCGGGGATTCCGTCGTTCTTCTCGTGTTCGATTTCAGCGTGGATCTTCTCGATGCGGTCCATGAGCTGGTTGGCCGTCATGCCCTGCTCCTCGAGCAGCGACCAAAGCGCGCGAACGATCACGCTGAGGTTCTCGACCTTGCCGTTGAGTTGCTCGATGCGATCGGTATGCCTCCCGCTCTGGGCGATCTCCATCGAACGGGCCAGCGAGGCCGCACGGGCCTGACCTTGGGTTCCCATCGAATACCCGACAATGAATTCCAGCATGGGCAAATACTGAGCGAGATCGCGCCGATGTCAAGGGTTCTGCAGCCCTGGTCCCGGTCCTCTCGAGCGCAGGATCGCGTCAGTCCGAGGGTGGGGCGACCGATCCGTTCTCAGTGTCGTGGAGAGCAGAGGGAAATCGTCTGCCGGCGAGGCTAGGACCATCGTAGAAGACCTTCTTTCCGTGATACTTGATCCGCCATGGCTGGTTGCGGATCCCGATTGCGCGATGAAGGTGAATCAGCGACCTTGTGATCCGCGGGTACCAGATCCGGTAGTAGATGTCCCGTGAGTTCGCTTGACGCATCATTCGGACCGACTCGCTGTACGCATCGCCGGTGGAGACACTGCCGGTGTGCACGCACTCCGCGCGGGGCACGGTCAGGATCCGGTGCCCCTTCTCGTGAAGTCGCCGGCAAAGGTCGATATCCTCGACGTACAGGAAGAAGTCCGGGTTGAATCCGCCAACGGCCCGGAGTGTCTCGGTCTCTCCGAGGAGGCAAGCCCCGAGTAGCCAGGCAACATCTATAGGATCGTCCAAAGCGGTGGGGTAGACGTTGTTTCGGTTGACGCCGCGAAAGACGTCCCAGGCCCGTTGTACTGCCTCCATCGGCCCGGGAAAGACAGTCCGCGCGGACGGCATCGGATTTCCCTCCTCGTCGACGATGCGCGGCCCCACGAGCGCAACTTCTGGCGCAGAGTCAAGAGCGGCGAGAAGCAGGTCGATTGCTCCAGGAGACAGTCGAGCGTCGTCATTGAGGATGAGAGCTGTCCGACCCCGGGCGGCGGCTATACCCTGATTGGCCGCGATGCCGTAGCCGACGTTGTCCGAGTTGGCGATCACATGTCCCCGCCGGATCGCACTCGCGGCTATCTCAACACTGCGATCGTCTGAGTTGTTGTCGACGACGATTATCTCGGCTTCGAGGTGGGCGAGCGCCTCCTCGTTGGCGCGTACTGCCTCGGCGATGCGCCCCTCGGAGTGGTACGAAATGATTATCGCGCTTACGTCGAGATCGGGAGTCGGGCTCGACCCGTTGCTAGCCATCATGGGTGCACCGAATTCCACACTGAATCCAATTCTGGATGGGGAAGGTCTGGCGAGTCGAAGACGGCCGCCTGGGCCTCGAGGAGTCTGAGAATCGGGCGTGAGTCGTCGAGTTCCACATCCTCGATTCTCAAGGGCCGGTCCACATCGATCGCTCGTTTCAGTACAGCACCTGAGGCTACACCAACCTGGAGAAGCCCTGCCGTTCGGTCGAGATCGTCGACTTCGCCGTAGTGGTCGAAACCCCCGATGTCGTCGAGCTGGTGGCCCGCCTGCAGGCTGCGTTTTGCGATCGTCACCACACGGGCGCGAGGCCCCCCCGAAGGTGCGATGGTTGGCTGGCGGTCCAGAACCGCTTCAGCGATCGACAGAGGTGTCTCCAGTTGGACGAGGTGCCACGGTCGGAAGAAGAGATAGTCGGGCCCGGGCCCCATCTTCAAGTACTGCAGGTAGGGCGCCGCCAGTTCGGGGTGTGCCCCGGTCGCGATGACGAAGACGCCGCTCCCGAAGTCGCCCCCGAGGGTGTAGTCGACGATGCCGGACTGGCCCATGGCGTCGGCGAAATCATCCAGTGCCCGTTCGAGAGTGGTCTCAACGCCGATCATGCCCCTGCGGTCGACGACCAGTCCGGTGGCATTGGCGACACAGCAGTTTTCGACGTTCATTTTTGTGCCATCGGTAAACGCCGTCGTCATCTTCAGAGAAGTCCCCTGGCGTTCGGACCACGGCGCAATCGTCTCCGGAGTCGCATGCACATCGAGGAACCCCTTGCAGTTCACCGCCGCCTTGACCTCGAGGCCGATACCTTGTGCGTACTCGACGAGACGCATCATCACTCCGGGCTGGTCGCCATCGGAGCCCGTGTAGACAACTCCCTGCCTACGTGCGAAATGGGCGAGAAGCGGGCCGACTGTCGCGTCGGTCTCGTAGTTCAACGACACCACGTGAATGCCACCTGACAAGGCAGCGAGGGCGACGAGGGCACCGTGTTCGACGTCGCCGGTCGCCTCCACAGCGACATCGATGGTCTGCATTTCTTCCAGCACCCAGGGTTCGGGGCTGACGCATCGCCGGCCGGCGCCAATCGCCTCATCGAGATCGCCGGGGTCGTCGCTGACCAGGATTTCAGTCGTTTCGAATCCAGCCTTGATGAAGGCTTCGACCCCTGCTTCTGGCTTTCGGCTGACGAGGAGCGACGTCTCCATCGCCGGCGTTAGATTGATCTGGTGCACCAGAGCGCGGCCCACAAATCCGGTACCGACCACAGCCACCCGGATCGAGTTGCCGCCTTCGGCATACGTATGGAGCCGGCGGAAGATGGTCATCTCCACCCCATTTCCCGGCGGGAAGGACGTTGGGTTACCCTTTCGGACAGGGACAAGGAGGGTTTGGAATGAAGGCGGTGGTGCTTTCCGGAGGGCATGGGACAAGGCTGCGTCCCCTCACTTACTCGATGCCGAAGCAGCTCATACCGGTGGGTGGTCAGCCCGTTCTCGGCTACGTCTTCGACGACATTGCCGAATGTGGGATCAACGATGTGGTCGTGATCACCAGTCCCGAATCGCGAGGCCCGGTGTCTGATTTCATTGCCGATTCGTCGTTCGACCTCGACTTCACAGTCGTGGTCCAGGATGAGCCGAACGGCCTTGCTGCTGCTTTCGGACTCGCTGTTCCATACCTCGACGGCGGGCCCTCGCTCCTCATGCTGGGGGATTGTCTTCTCACCGGTGGTATCAAGCATCTTGTGGATGACCATCGCAGCAGCGGCGCCGCGGCGACGATTCTCGTCCGCGAAGTCGACGACCCGAGCCGCTACGGCATCGTCTCGATCGAGCACGGCCGGATTGTGGCGCTGTTGGAGAAGCCTCCCGACCCACCCACCAACCTGGCCATTGTCGGGGTGTATGCCTTCGGTCCGGAAATCGCGGAGTCGGTGTCTGCCATCGCCCCCTCCGCCAGGGGCGAGTATGAAATCACGGACGCGATCCAGCATCTCGTCGACTCGGGTGGTCTGGTCAGGCCCGCCGAGCTCAACGGCTGGTGGATAGACACCGGAACAGTCGAAGACGTCCTGGCGGGTCATGAACGGATTCTCAGCGACAAAAGACGTGGTGGGCCACCCGTTTCGGTGCATTCCACGGCAAGCGTCTCGGACTGTGAGTTGATCGGGCCGGTGGTGGTCGATGCCGGTGCCACGCTCAGCGATTCCACTGTTGGCCCGTTCACCCACGTCGGTGCTGGGGCGTCGGTGTCGGGGAGTGTGATAACACATTCGATCCTAATGCCAGGTTCGAAGGTCGGGAATGCCCAAGTGCGCCGATCGATACTCGGCCGCGATGCGACCTTTCTCGGTGACGGACGGGAGGGCTGGCATCATCTGGTGCTCGGGTCGGACGCAGTGGTGGAGAGTCAGGTCAACCACTCCGGATGATTCCGGGCCCATTCCAGGGTACGTCTGACGCCTTCGCGCAGGGGTGTCGTTGCGCTCCAATCGAGCACCGATTTCGCCTTCGACACTTCTGGGATCCGCCTGGTGATGTCCTGATACGCTGGCCCGAAGGCTTCGGAAGTGGTCAGAGGCTCCCAGGCGACGTCGCTTCCTGACTCGTCGATGATCACTTCGATGGCGTCGCGCATCGTGGTTTCGGTTGAGTTCCCGAGGTTGAAGACTTCGCCGATGGCATTGTCGTGAGTGCCGGCGGCAATTGTTCCGGCGACGATGTCGTCGATGAATGTGAAGCACCGGGTCTGCGTTCCGCCGTCGTACAGAACGGGCGGCTCGCCGCGTAGCACCAACCTCACTGACTGCGAGATCACATATGTCGGTGCCTGCCGGGGCCCGTAGGCGTTGAAGTATCGAACAATGGTGAGCGGGATTCCGAGCTGGCGATGGGCGGCGAGGGCCAGGTGCTCGGCGGCGGCCTTCGATGTGCTGTATGACCATCGGTCGACCTGGGTACCGCCGAGGACTCTGTCATCGTCTTCCGACCAGGGCACCTTCGGGTTCCTGCCGTAGATTTCACTTGTCGATGCGAATACGACCCTGGCCCCCGACTCCGCTGCTGCCCCGAGCACGTTCCGGGTCCCGGTCACGTTGATGTCGACCACGTCGAACGGGCTTGTCAGATAGTTCTGCACGCCTACGACAGCAGCTAGATGGAAGATGACGTCGACGTCGGAGCCGAGGGCAGCCATCGTGTGTTCGGGGTCGCGGATGTCACCTTCGAGGAAAGTGAATCCGGATTCTTCGAGGGCGGTCTTGAGGTTCGGCCCGGAGGCCTTGTCGATGCCGAGCACGGAATCGCCCCGCGAGAGCAAGGCTTCGGTGAGATGACTGCCGACGAATCCGGCTGCCCCGGTGACGGCAGCCCTCACCGGCCGATCCCCCGATAGATGAGTCCGGCGACACCGAGCTCATCGATGTGGCTCCGGCTGAAGTACATCCTGCCGTCGACCACGACAGCTCCGGGTGCGGCCGCTGCCAGCTCGGCGATCGTCAGCCGCCGGAAGTCATCGTGGCCGGCAAGAAAGGCGACACAGTCAGCACCTTCGAGGGCGCTCTCCAGGTCGACGGCGGGCGCGATGTCGGTGATGGATTTGATGTCGTCATCGCTGACCAGCGGATCGAATACCCGCAAGGTGCACCCGGATTCCTCGAGGAACGCCACCACCGGCCTGGTCGGGGTGAGGCGAATGTCCCCGGTGTTGTCTTTGAAGGCAAGGCCGAGGACTGCAACCGTCGAATCCGCAAGGCTCTTGCCCGCCGCGTCGAGTCCCTCTTCGATGAGGCGGACCGTGTGACGCGGCATCGAGTCGTTGATCTGGCGTCCGGTTGCCGGGAGGCTCAGAGAGACGTCGTGATTCTTCGCCATGTGGTCCACAAACCAGGGGTCTTTGGTCAGACAGGACCCACCGACGCCGACCGAAGGCAAAAGAATATTGACATGGTGCTTCCCCTTCGGAAGGCTGTTGGCAGCTTCGATGACCTCGAGAACGTCGATGTCGAGCTTCTCGCTGAGCAGAGCCAGTTCGTTGCCGACGGCGATGTTGAGGTCGATCCACAGGTTGTCCGCCAGCTTCGACATTTCCGCGGTCCGTGCATTTGCGACACGAATCGTGGGAAGGCCCAGAGCCTCCTCCCAGAATTCCGCAGCCTTTTCGGTACTGGCGGCGTCGACGCCTCCCACCACGATGGGAAGCATCTGCAGCTCACGTAGGGCCTTGCCCTCGGCGAGGCGCTCGGGGCAGAACGCCAGGAAGAAGTCCTTTCCTACCTCGAGACCGCTTGTTTCGAGAATCGGCAATACCAATTCCTCGGTCGTGAAAGGAGGGACCGTGCTTTTGAGGATCACCAGGTGTCCTCGGCGGAGGTGCCTTGCGATGTCGCGACAGGCCGCCGCAACCTGGGAGGTGTCGGGTTCGAAGTCGGCCATCGGAGTGCCCACGGTGACGATGATCACGTCGTTTTCGGCCACCGCCGCGATATCGGTTGTGGCCTGGAGGTGGCCGTCAGCGACGGATTGCTTGACGAGGTCTCCGAGACCGGGCTCGTTGATCGTGACTTCGCCGCGATTGATCCCGTCGACGACCTCTGAGCGGGTGTCGATTCCCGTCACCTGATAGCGCTTTTCGGCGAGTACCGCTCCCACAGAGGATCCGACGTAGCCGAATCCGACCACTGCTACCCCGATACTCATGACTTTGCCCCCATATCTCCCCGATTGCGTCTTGCAATCCCCCATGAGTCTGCCATATTCGGGCGCATTCCAAAAGGCAAAACTTAGGGCGGCGACTTTCTCCATGATCATCGACGCAGAATCGGTGCCTTCGGGAGAGGCGATCGAAGCAGATCTGTGCATCGTCGGAGCCGGTCCGGCCGGTTTGACCCTTGCCCGCCAGTTCATCGGCACGCAGCACCGGGTCTATATTCTCGAGAGCGGGGGAAGGGCTCTCGACGGCCGGGCACTAGACCTGGCAGACGGCGAGAACCGGGGGGATCCATACTTCCCTCTATCCCTGGCGCGGGCGCGGGTCCTTGGCGGGTCCTCCTACATGTGGGACGAATGGGTACGGGCCCGGCCCCTTGATCGGATCGACTTCCAACGCCGCACATGGGTGGCGGACAGTGGGTGGCCTTTCGGTTTGGAGACAATCGAAGAGTTCTACCCCCGGGCCCACGAGATACTGGGGCTGGGTGATTTCGATTACAACCTCCCCATCGGTAGACCCTTTTCGGGGGGACTTGGTCATGGGGATGAGGTGGTGCCGGCCGTCTTCCGATACTCCAACACCTTCGACTTCGAGAAGCTGGTCCGTGAGATCGACGCCTCCTCCAACGTTTGTCTGGTTCTGAACGGCAATGTCCTCGAGCTCGAGCCTGCGCCCGATGGCTCGGCGGTGCGGAAAGTTGTTGTGTCGTCTGCGTTGCCGCAGAAATTCCGGGTTGCTGGGCGCGTTTTCGTTCTCGCGGCCGGTGGCATCGACAATGCGAGACTCCTGCTGGCGAGCCGCTCGGGCTCAGCGAAGGGCTTGGCAAATAGTTCGGGACTCGTCGGATCTCACTTCATGGAACACCCGACAATGCGTCGGGGCCGGATTCTCCAGGGGAAGGACGTCGGGAGCGACCAGCTCGGCTCCGTCGAGCAGGTGGCACAAGATGGAATCGGCCTCAGGGTTGCGCTCGCCCCGTCGGATGCCCTCATGGAGCGCGCCGGGATTCTCAACGCCATGGCCCTGATCACGGCGTCGACCGAAGCGGGGACATCGGAGGCTTTCCGATCAATGGCGATCGTGCGCGATGGACTGAGAGGGAACAACACAAGCGGAGAGCCGGCTTTCGGCCACCTTCTCGGTTTGGTCAGGCACCCCATGGAGGCAGTGCGGGTTCTGCGGGCCCGGTCTGGAGGGTCTCATGATGCGCTCCAGCTTTCCTTCACCGTTGAGCAAGCCCCCGGCAGCGGCTCCAAAGTGGGGCTCAGCGACGAGCTGGATGCGTTCGGTCAGCCCCGCGCTTTCTTGAAGTGGGTCGTAGGCGATCAGGAAAGGCGAACGGTGCGTGTGCTCCAGGACGCAATCGGCCGGATGCTCGAGACGTCAGGGCTGGGCCGGGTGGATGGACTTTTGGGAGATGAATTCCCTGCACGGCGCTTTCGCGGTGAGTGGCATCAGCTGGGGACCACCCGGATGGCGGCAAGCCCCCGTCAGGGCGTAGTCGATGCAGATTGCCGGTCTCATGATGTGCCCAATCTCTTCGTGGCCGGCGGCTCTGTCTTTCCTACGGTTGGCTACGCGAACCCGACCCTGACGATTCTCGCTCTCAGCCTCCGGCTCAGCGGGACACTGGAAACGGCACTCAGTCGCGAGGCGTCCCTGGGGCCGATCTGGTAGGGCTAAGCGAAGTGTGAGGAGATCTCCCGGAGGAGTGGCAGCTGCCGATCCTTTTCGGAGAGAACGGCGCTGGCAGGGTCGACCGGCCAGGGAATCGCGAGATCGGGGTCGTCCCAGGCGATGCCGCAGTCGAGTTCCGGGTCCCAGTAGGAGCTTGCCCAATAGGCGATTTCGGTGTCGGGCTCGAGTGTGCAGAAGCCGTGGGCGAAGCCCTCGGGAATGTAGAGCTGAGACCAGTTCTCCGTGTTCAACTCCACGCCGAAGTGCTGCCCGAAGGTTGTGGACGATTTCCGCACATCGACAGCGACGTCGAATATCGCACCCCTCAGCACCCGGACCAGCTTGGCCTGCGGAGACGGCGGAGCCTGGTAGTGGAGCCCGCGGACGGTGCCGGCTGAGACCGAGTACGTGTGATTCTCCTGGACGAAGTTGTCGGTGATGCCCCCGTCTTGCAGGTTCCGCTGGTTGAACACTTCGGAGAGAAACCCCCGGTTGTCCTGATGCCGGGCGGGTGTGATTAGCTTCACTTCAGGAATGGTGGTGGCGGTCACCTGCACAGCAATCTCCTTCTCACGATATTCGAGCGTCCTCTGTCCGGGGTCTCAGGGAAAGTCCGATCGCGACGAGCACGACCACCAGGATCGTCACGCCGGCCATTGCCACACCCATGGATTCCTGAAGGCCGATAATCCTCGCGGCGACCAGGACCGTAACCGCATGGGCCACGACTACTTTCCACATCTCGATGTCTGCCAGCGGCCGCACCCGGAGCAGGAGGGGAAGTGCGACGAGGATGCCGAGACACGCCCACCCCCCGATGATCGATGCCGGCCGGGCCTCGCCACCGCGGGCGACCACCCAGATCGCCAGCCCGGTCAGTGCAAACGCCCCAGGACCGTAGATGCGCGTTCCGATCGGCCGGAGCGTTCCCAAGGCCATCGGTATCGCGGCTCCGAGCAGGATCCGCGCACTCTCTGTGTCCGGGACCGCGGTCCATATCCCGAATGCGGAAAGGAAGAACATCGGGCCGAGATATTCCCTTCGCTCAGCCTCGCCCCATTCCCTGAGTGCAACCGCGGCGAGGACGAGCACGAGGGGTGCGGAGATCCTCACCCACGCGATTCCGGGAAGGCCCGAGCGGGTGCTGAAGAGAACCGCACCGAACAGGATCACCACCCAGGCGAGGAATTTGAGAATCCGCCGGTCGGGATGTGACGCCACGCGATCGAGCATCCATCCGCCGACCCCGAGGATGATAAGGGCGAGGATGAGCGACAGGCGTCGACCGATGTGGAGGTGGATGCCGACCAGGCCGGCCAAAGTCAGGGCCACTCCCCAGGCGGCGATCCTGGCCGCCCCGAACTTGACGAGGGCAGAGAGGAGGCACAGCGCAACCAGCCCGGTGATTAACCCGGTGTGGAAGTCGGTCCTGGTGAGCAGGTCGGTGAGTGTGTCTAACGATTCTTGCACGGGTCAGGATCGTAGGAGGTCGACGGGGGAGCGGTCGTCATCCGCTTGGTACCGAGGGTTCCCCACTGCCGGAACCCAGCGGGGTCGGACCCATTCCTTTCCAACGTTGGGTGCCGTACGATGACGTCGAGCAACGATGAGGACGGGCAATGTCTGAGGTAAGAAGCGGCGACTACCCGCCCATCCTCGACGCAGCGCAGGTAGCGGAATTGCTGGGTATGAACGTGCAGATGGTGCGTCGTTACGCCAGGGAAGGGCGGCTCCCCGCCTACAAGCTCCCCGGCGGGCGAACCTTCAAGTTCTTTCGAGACGAGATCTTCGATTGGCTGCGCTCCCACCCGGTGACCGCGGAAAGCGAACTCAGTGCGAGGACGAACGAATGACCGCTCTCACGTTGATTGTGGGAACGTAGGCAAGCCGGCCGTCGGGGTCTTCGATCCGGAGATGGTCGGAGCTCACCAACTTGAGCACTCCCAGCACCACCCTTCCACCTTCCAATTCGATGCGGACCCTCATCCCGGTGCCCGCATGCTGCTTGAGGAGCCCGAGGAACGACATCCCGCTCTGCTTCGGGCCCGTGCTGGGATTGTCACCTGGCACGAACGCCCAGATGCCAGCGCTGAAGAGCACGTCTGCTTCCTGCTCGGCGAGTGCGATGGTGAGGTAGTCGGTGCCGGTGCTGATGATCGGCCCGCTCACGGTGGAGTCTCCCATCTCGGCGGTGGCGCGGTCGCCGCGGTGTGCGGCATCTTCGGCCACTGCAAGCAAGTCCATCTGACGTTGCCGCAGGACCTCGGTCTGCGTCTCGTCTTCGGCGGCCTCCTCGGCCCATTCCCGCCCCGCAGAGTCGCGGAGTTGGGAGGCGAGGTCTCGGTCCGGATCAGGTGTGGTTTCCATGGGTTTTCGCGCTCTCGACATCGGGTCGTGGTCCGAGGATAGGTTGCTTTTAGTGAATGTGACGCCCTTAGTGGATACGAGGGGAGCGGGCACCTCACCAGTGGCAAAGCCAGGCCGCTTTCGCCACCCATCGTTGTCGCACGTACTCATTGCTCTCGCGGTGGTGCTCGCATTCACCTTCAACTTCCTGGCCCTCCAGGATCGGGACAGAACCGTCCTGGTCGCAGTGGCCAACGCTCCTCTAGACGCAGGGACGTCGCTCAGCCCTGACGATGTCCGCTTCGTCACCATCGATGCCGGGTTCGAAGGCATGGCTTCGCTGGTCGAGCAGGAATCCTGGACCTCGGTCCGCGGCTGGGTGTTGACCCGGCCCGTCCCTGAAGGTGGCGTCATCGCTGTGGATGCTCTCACCCGCCCCCTTGGCGGCGACGGTTTGAGGTCGATGAGCGTGCCGGTGGCTCCCGAACACGCGGCCGGAGGGCTGCTCGAAATCGGCGATGTGGTCGATGTGATCTCCCTCGACGACGGTGTCCCCGCCTACGTGGTCGCTGGAGTCGAGGTCGTGGGCGTATCAACCGGGAGTGGCGGCATCGGCGCGGCGGGTGGCTATTTCGTGGTGCTTGCTGTTGACTCCACCCAGGCGCTCGACCTGGCCGGCGCTATCGACTCCGGATCTCTCGAAGTGATTCGTTCGTCCGGGGCAGTTCAAATCGATGGTCACGATGGGCCCTGAAATCGGCCTTGCCGCTTCGGCGCGGGATTGGAGTGACCGCTTTCATCGATTTCTTCTCGATCACGGAGGCGGCACTGTTCGGATCCGGGTCATGTCCCCCGCCCAGGCAGTGTCTTCGCAATTCGACGTCCTGTTCATCGATGACGTCTGCTCGTTCTTGAACCAGCGTTTGGTGATCGACGTGCGTGCCTCCGGGAAGTCGATCGTCGGCGTGTTCGATCCCTCCGACGGCACCGACGCCAAGAGGCGGCTCCTCGAGGCGGGGATAGGCGATGTGATCGAATCCGATTCTTCGCCCGAGGAGTTCCTCGACATTGCCGCGGTGACGATCTCACATTCGACGCCTCCCCGTGAGGTGACTATCGAGTCGGGCAACGGCGGATATCGAATCGGGCTGACCGGCCCTCCCGGCGGGGTGGGTGTCACTGAAATTGCTTGCGCTCTGGCACTGGACCTCAGCCGGCGACATCGGACCGCTCTGGTCGACGCCAACCCCGCATGGCCATCGATCGGGCAGAGACTCGGCCTCCCGGTCCATCCGAACATCAGGACAGCTATCGATTTCGTGCTCCATGAGCCGGAGCGCCTCGAAGATGCCACCCATCCCATCGGAGCCCTCACCGTGATTCCTGGCCCGGCGAATCCGGGAGTTGCAGCAGTTTCGCCGGCCGATCTCGTGACTCTGATCTCCGGGCTGGGGCAGGCCCACTCCCATGTCGTTGTCGATCTCGGCCACCTGCCCGACCTCCCCATCGACTTGGTCGGTTGCTTCGATGCCATCCTCGTCGTCGGGACTGGAGACCCGGTTGGTGTCACGAGACTTGCCCGGACTGCTGAGCGAATCGCCATTTCGATAACACCGGACTGTGAGATGGGTCTCGTCGTGAACAGGGTCGACAAGGCCCTGCGAGAGCGGACCGAGATTGTCTCGGTCCTGGCTGGATCCACCCCGGGGGTGCCGGTGGTTCTCATTCCCGAAGACCGGGGCATCCGGCGCGCGGTCTGGGACGGATCGCCTGTCGAGCGAGGTCCGCTCCACCGCTCGGTACGGCGACTCGGGAGTGTTTTCGATGAGGTGCGGGCGCCATGACTGTTGACGCTTACGAAGAGATCCGGCGGCGCACCCTCGACAGGATCGACAGCGCAGGCATCGACCCCGAAACCGACTCAGACGCTTTACACAACCTCATCTTCGGGACCGTTCAGGAGTATCAGCAACGTTCGCAGGTTGGTGAAGGGAGGTCTCTGGCCGACCCTGCGGCGACCGTCGAGCGCCTCTTGCGATCTGTCAGCGCCCATGGCCATCTCAGTGAACTGTTGCGGCGGAACGACATCGAGGAGGTATTCATCGAGGGTGACCGGGTCACCTATCTGGAAATCAGTGGTCGTCTTGTTGCCCTGGACACACCGACCACCGAGTTGGAGAACCGTCAGGTCGTCGAGAGGCTGCTCGGCGCAACCGACCGCCGGCTCGACGCCTCGAGCCCGATCGTCCAAGCGCGAGTGCTCAACGGTGCAGCCCGTCTCACGGCAATCATCCCTCCGGTATCGGACCATGTCTCGGCGACGATCCGCCGTTACGCTCTGCGGCGTCAGTCTCTGGATTCCCTGGTGGAGTTGGGCTCCCTGACGGTTGCAGCGGCAAACTTCCTCGCTCTGGCGATGGAGTCTTCTGCATCGACAATCGTCTCCGGGCCACCGGGTGCGGGAAAGACCTCCTTTCTGTCGGCTCTGATCTCGGCGGTGCCGGCCGATCACTGCATCAGGTCCGCCGAAGAGGTTCGTGAGCTCCATGTTCCGATCCTGCACGGCGCGTATTACGAAGCCAGACCCCCATCATTGGATGGGTCGGGGGAGATCAACCTCCGCGATCTGGTGAAAATGATCCT
>JBBDMR010000064.1:0-25528 GCA_040878225.1 Acidimicrobiia bacterium | reverse complement strand
TTCAGGAGAAGGCTTCGATTCCTGTGATGGCTTGGCCCATGATCAGGGTGTGGATTTCGTTGGTGCCTTCGTAGGTGAACACCGTCTCCAGGTTGGCCATGTGCCGCATCGGGGAGTATTCGAGGGTGATCCCGTTCGCTCCGAGCACCGAGCGTGCGGTGCGGGCTACTTCGAGGGCGTTGCGGACGTTGTCGAACTTGCCGAATGACACTTGTTGGGGGGTGAGCGTCCCTGCGTCTTTGCGGCGGCCCAAGTGGAGGGCGACCAGTGTTCCCCTTTGCACCGCGACCATCATCTCGACCAGTTTGCGTTGGGTGAGCTGGAAAGATGCGATGGGCTTGTCGAACTGCTCGCGTTCTTTGGAATAGGAGAGTGCCGCCTCATAACAGGCGCGGGCTGCTCCCATCGCCCCGAAAGCGATACCGAACCGGGCCTCGTTGAGACACGAAAGAGGGCCCCGCATCGAAGCGACACCGGGGAGGACGAACTCGTCGGGGAGTCGCACATTGTCGAACAACAGCTCAGAGGTCACCGACGCCCGCAACGACGCCTTCTTCTTGATCTCAGGAGCCGAAAACCCGGGTGCGTCGGTGGGCACGACAAAACCGCGCACTCCTTCGTCGGTCTTGGCCCACACCACCGCAACGTCGGCGATCGACCCGTTGGTGATCCACATCTTCGACCCGTTGAGGATCCAGTCCGAACCGTCACGTTTGGCGTTGGTCCGCATCGAGGACGGATCGGAGCCGGAGTCGGCCTCGGTCAACCCGAAGCATCCGATTACCTCACCGGCCGCCATCCGGGGCAGCCACTCGTTCTTCTGCTCCTCCGAACCGAACTTCCAGATCGGAAACATCGCAAGCGAACCCTGAACCGAAACAAACGAGCGGATCCCCGAATCGCCGGCTTCCAGCTCGAGGCAGGCCAACCCGTAGGCCGTCGCCGACGTGCCCGCACACCCATACCCCTCCAGGTGCATTCCGAGCAGGCCGATGTCGCCGATCGTCTTGGCTAATTCCGCGTGAGGAAGCTCACCAGCCTCCCACCAGTCACCAACCTCGGGAACTATCTCCTTCTGAACGAAATCGCGGACCGTCCCCCGAAGCAGCTTCTCCTCATCGGAAAGCAAAGAATCGATACCCAGGAAATCGTGCGGGTCCGGTGTGTCGAAAGAAATGTCGCTCATTGCGCCGAATGGTATCGACTTCGGAGAGCCGCGACACATTCAGTTCTGGAAGACAGCAGCGTGCTGAGCACTCTTCGTCTGGCAAGATTCCGCAGATGAGTACCGAACCAGCCGAGCGGCTGCGATCAATCTGCCTGGCTTCGCCCGGGACCAAGGAGAGGCTCAGCCACGGCGAGCCCTGCTGGTTTACGAGAAGGGCAAGCAATTCGTCTCCTTCGACGACCACCATCACGGTGAGGACCGGTTGGCTTTCTGGTGTGCTGCACCCGAAGGCTCACAGCAGGCGATGGTCGAATCGAACCCTGATCAGTATTTCGTCCCGCCATATGTCGGCCACAGGGGATGGCTCGGAGTCCGCCTCGACCGCAATCCCGACTGGGGTGAAATCGAAGAAGTGGTGGTCGACGCCTATATGACGGTCGCTCCGAAACGCCTGGCCGATCAGTTGCCGGACCGGCTCGATCTCTAACCAGCGAGCGTCTTCTCGGCGAGGTCGCTTCGATAGTCGGCAAGTTTCTGGCGGAGTTCGTCGTCGTTGATGGCGAGGATCGACACCGCAAGCAGCGCCGCGTTGTTAGCGGCGTCGATGGCGACGGTCGCAACTGGAATCCCGGTGGGCATCTGGACGGTGGCTAGAAGCGCATCCATGCCGTCGAGGCTTGCCGAGAGTGGCACTCCGATCACCGGCAGCAGTGACTTCGCTGCCATCACCCCGGCGAGGTGGGCCGCCTTTCCGGCACCGGCGATGATGATCTCAAAACCGTTGTCGGCAGCATTGGCTGCGAAGTCGAGGGCCTGATCAGGCGTCTTGTGCGCCGAGAGCACCTTTGTTTCGTGCTCGATGCCAAAGCCGTCGAGCATTGCCCCGGCCTTCTCCATAGTGGGCCGATCCGACCCCGATCCCATAACGATTGCAACCTTGTGACTCATGGGCGTCGACGGTAGTGAATCTCTGGCCGTCGACGTAACCTGGGTCGGAACCTGATCCACCCCGGCCACCCTGGTGAGATAGATGCGACGTCTGATTACGAGTCTGAGCGCTCTCACGCTGATTGTGTTGTTGGCGGCGTGTGATCCCGTTGCAGAGTCCACCACCACAACAGACCCGGTCCTGCCGCCACCGGACGGGGTTGGTTCGACGTCGTCGACCGAACCGGTGAGCACGACCGAGTTCGTCCGCGCCAGACAACACGACTACCGGGGCGTCCTACCCGATGGCGTCAGCTACACCGCGACGCTATTGGGAGCCGAGCAGCAAGAACTGCAGGAAATAACGGGTGACTTCGTCGTCGAAGTAGACGGGTCGCAGCTCCGGGCAGCCGAGGTGAGCTACCGCAACGACGGTGGCCAGGGAACGGAATACGCCGAAGGGCACTACCTGGTGACTGCCGGTGGCTGGTCGATTTTCATCGACTTCAATCAGGATGCCCTGGAGGCTCTGGGAAACGAAGCCGAATCGATAATCACTGCTTCGATCCATCCAATCGTCAAGAGTGGCTTCCCGGTATTGCGGCTGGCCGATCCCTTCTCGTGGGACTACGAGCAGTATCCGGTTGAAGCCCGTTATCAGGCCTTCGTGGTGCGACGGTTCTGCGGTGAGTTGGCGATAGCCTGCAACGACATCGGCTCGGTCCAACTGATCCCTGCTGAACGCCTCTATCCGGGCTTGGCGCCGCTGGATGCTCAGGCATTCGCGATATCGTCTTTCAATACCAGATCGGTTTTCGATCCTTACTTTCTGGACCCCGGACCACTTTCTCCTGCGACGATGGCGGACGTGATTTGGACCGCTGACGAGATGATCGTTTGGGGAGGGGGGCAATCGGGTGAGCCGTACTTGATCGAAGGTGCCCGATTCGAACCCGAGGAAGGAACGTGGACGATGCTGTCGGCGATACCCCTGTCCGAGGAGCAACCGACACGTTCGATGTGGCTGACAAAAACCCTTCTTGTTGTTTCGGAGGAGGGCACCTACGCCTATTCGCCGCAACTGGACACCTGGGATCACATCGAGGGAATTGGCGTGAAGCCACCCCGAGATCCCGGGTTCATGGCGGCCGTCTCTCCAAGAGTTTACCTATGGAATACAGAGGGAATTTTCTCGTTGGCTCTCGACTCACCTGCGCCCGAATGGCTTCAGATCCCCCGTCCTCCTTTCGAGTCTGGCAATGCAGCATTTGGCGACAGGTGGTTCAGCGCGATGGTGGCGACTGGGCAATCGCTCTATCTGGGGTTGCGGTCTGACGACGGGTGCGGTCCGCGGGAGATCGCCGAGTGGAATGGGGTGCGTTGGCGACTACTCCCACCGGTATCGTTGGCCACGGAGGCACTCGCGGACTGTTCCTTTGCCAACCAGATGGCCGCCATCCCAGGCGGGCTGGTGATATGGGATCCGGGACATCCCACTATGGTCTATTCGGCGGAGCACGACACCTGGCACGAGGCGGAGCCGATTCCTTTGGGCGGCACAGAAGGCCCGTCCGGTGCAGTCCTGATTGACGATCGGTTTTTCATGGTCCCGCAGAACGGTCAGGCGGCGTTCTTCGACATTCAGAGTGAGACCTGGGCAGTCCTCGATGTTCCGGGTTCTGGCAATGATCTCTCAATGGTGTGGACCGGCGAGGAGATCCTGGCGTGGGGGATCTTTGAGTCCTTCGACGCCTGGAGGTGGACACCGGGCCAGTCCGTCATCGAAGGTGACGACACCACGTGAGAATGGGTGTACTCGTTGCGGCCGTGTTCCTTTCCGCATGTGAAACGTTCGCAGTTCCGTCGACTACCACAAGTGACGTGCTGCTCCCTCCCGATTTACCCGGGTCGAACACTTCGCGCTCGTCTCCGGCAAGCACCACCGCTGTCAGCGCAGCCGCGTCCGTACAGCTCCCGCAACGCGATTACACCGGCTCACTACCGGATGGAACCGGGTATCTGGCTTCCTTGATCGGGGGCGAGGAAGAACAAATCACCAGCATCAGAGGAGGGTTCGTTCTCGACGTCGGGGAACGGACGATTCCAGTCGGGCAGGTCGCATATAGGGCTGGGGGCGGTCTGGGTAGCGCGTACTCCGACGGGACATTTCGATCGAATACCGGTGGATGGTCTGTTGCGATCCAGTTCAGCGACGCCGCGCTCAGGTTTCTTGGTGAAGCCGCCCCCGAGGTCGTTATGGGAAGCATTTCCACGGCCTCCCGTCTCGGGATGCCTGTGCTGCTTCTCGCCGATCCATTCAGCTGGGACCACGACCAGTATCCCTTAGAAGTGGTCTATGAGACCTTTCTGGTCCGCAGGTCCTGCGGAGACCTGGCGGTGATCTGTAGCGGGAGCGAGATGGTCCAGATGATCCCGGCCCGCGCTCTCTACGAGGGTCACCCTGCCTTCTCGGCCACGACGGCTTCGATCTCTTCGCTGGGCGGCCGAACGGCCGTTGTCACCCTGGGCGAGAGTGCCACCCCCAGGTAATGGTTGGGACGTTCAGATCTCTGCGGCGATGTCGGTTCGCATCTGCATCCCGGGCCAGCGGATGCTTTCGGCTGCCGCGTACGCCCGGTCACGGGCCGAGGCGAGGTCCGGGCCGACACCGACCACGCTGAGGACCCGACCGCCATCGACGACGAGCTTCTTCCCGTCCCGGGCAGTTCCGGCGTGAAAGACGAGGACGTCGTCGGGCAAGTTGGAAATGCCTTTGATGGTTGCCCCCTTCTCCGGCGCTGTCGGATATCCCCTGGCGGCCAATACCACGTTCACCGCTGCGGTGTCCGACCACTCCGGTGCCCCGCCTTCGAGGACATCGATGAGATCATTGCTCATCCGGGGGAGCACCGCTTGGGTCTCTGGGTCGCCAAGCCTCACGTTGAACTCGAGGACCCTGAGGCCGTCGGCGGTCAAGACCAAACCCGCGTAGAGGAAGCCGGTGAACGGGTTGCCGTCCTCCTTCATTTGTGACAGGGTCGGATCGACTACCTCCAACATGGTTCGTGCCAGCAGGTCGTCGGGCAGGTCGGGGACGGGTGAGTACGAGCCCATCCCTCCGGTATTTGGCCCTTCGTCACCGTCACGGAGTCGCTTGTAATCACGGGCCGGTTCGAGGGCGACCGCTCCTGAGCTGGTGCACACCGCGAAGACACTGATCTCGGGGCCGTCGAGAAACTCTTCGATAAGGACCGAAGAACCTGCCTCACCGAACCCACCGTCGAAGCAGCGGTCGATCCATTCCCGGGCCTCGGCGACCGAGTCCGTGACCACGACACCCTTGCCCGCAGCGAGCCCATCGGCTTTGACGACATACGGCGGTTCTATCGTCTCCAGGTAAGTGCTGGCGGCGACCGGATCCTCGAAGGACCCTGAAGCCGCGGTAGCTACCCCGGCCCGGCCCATCACCTCCTTGGCGAACTGCTTGGACGACTCGAGGCGCGAAGCCGCCCGGGTCGGGCCGAAGACGGGGATCCCGAGCCGGGACACGGCATCGGTTACCCCGGCGGCGAGAGGGGCTTCCGGACCCACCACCACAAGGTCGATCTTCTGGATCCGGGCCATGGCGGCGATTGCCCCGACATCGCTGGCGCCGATGCCCTCGACGATCGGGCCCAATTCGGCGAGCCCGGGATTTCCGGGGAGGGAGAAGAGTCCCTGGACCCTCGGTGACTGGGCGATCTTCCAGCCGAGGGCGTGCTCCCTGCCCCCGCTCCCGATCAGGAGGACTCTCATTTCAGGGTGATCAGCTGGCTGCGCTCAGGGCCTACCGAAACCCAACCGACCGGTACGTCGGCGAGCTCCTCGATGTAGCCGATGTAGTCCTGGGCGGGCCCGGGCAGCTCGGAGAATTCGCGGACACCGGTGATGTCGGTGTTCCAGCCCGGCAGCTCCTCGTATTCGGGCTCGCAGTGATAGAGCACCGACTGCTGCATGGGGAACTCGTCGTAGCGGGTGCCCCCGGAGGAGTAGGCGTTGGCCACCTTGATGGTGTCGAATGCGGAGAGGATGTCCAGCTTGGTGAGGAAGAGGTTGGTGAAGGTGTTGACCCGGTGGGAGTATCGCAGCGCCACCATGTCGAGCCAGCCGCAGCGGCGGCGACGTCCCGTCACGGTTCCGTACTCGCCGCCTAGTTCGATCATGGTGTCCCCGATTTCGTCGGTGAGCTCGGTGGGGAAGGGGCCGGTGCCAACCCGGCTGATATACGTCTTGGCCACTCCGATGATCTCGTCGATCGCTTTGGGGCCGATGCCCGAACCGACCGCAGCGCCGCCGGCCGTGGGGTTGGACGAGGTGACGAAGGGATATGTGCCGTGGTCGACGTCGAGGAGCGTCCCTTGAGCCCCTTCGAAGAGGACTTGCTCGCCTGCCTTGAGTCCATTCCAGAGGAGGAGGGAGGTGTCGGTTACGTGGGACTCGAGCAGCTTTGCGTAGCCGGTGTACTCCTCGATGATCTCGTCGGCATCCATGGGGAGGGTGTTGTAGATCCGCGGGAGGATCTTGTTCTTCTCTTCGAGGGCGGCTTCGACTTTCTCCCTGAAGATCTTGGGGTCGAAGAGGTCCTGGACCCTGATCCCGACCCGGGCGTACTTGTCGGTGTAGGTGGGGCCGATGCCCTTCTTGGTGGTGCCGATCTGGTTCTTCCCGAGGTAACGCTCGATGGCGGCGTCCAGTTTGCGGTGATAGGGCATGATCAGGTGGGCGTTGGCCGACAGCCGCACCCGGGAGGGGTCGAGACCTTTCCCTCTTGCCATCTCCATCTCGGCGAGCAGCACCTTGGGGTCGATCACCGTTCCGGACGCGATCACCGGGGTGCATTCGGGGTAGAGGATGCCGGAGGGGATCAGAGAGAGTGCAAGTCTCTCGTCTCCGACGACGATGGTGTGCCCGGCATTGTTCCCGCCCTGGTACCTGACGACGTAGTCGGCTGATTCGGCGAAGTAGTCGACGACACGGCCCTTGCCTTCATCGCCCCACTGGGCACCCAAAACAACTGTGGCTGGCATGACTTGACCGGACGCTAGTCAGTCGCCGCGACGGATCGGGCATCAAGAGACCGTTCTGTGTCGCGAATGGTCCGTATCGGGATCCGAAATCGACACAGAACGGTTTTCGGCCTTCGTTTTCGACGCTGCCTCCTCGGCGTTTACAATGGATCGCTCCCACTTAGGGGGCCTGTGACCCGTCCGTTGATCGATCCTGGCTTTGAGCATGATGCATGTGGCGTCGGTTTCATCGCCGCGCTCGACCGGGTGCCCACCTACCGGCTCACCAGACTTGCCGTCGAGTGCCTGCAGCGGCTCGATCACCGCGGTGCCCGCGCCGCGGACGGCACCGGCGACGGGGCCGGACTGCTCACTCAGATCCCGTACCGACTGATTCAGCGTGAGCTCGCCGGCCACGGCCTGGAGATCGACCCCGAGCGACTCGGCGTCGTGATGTGCTTCCTCCCCCCGATGGAGGCGGGCGAATCCCGGGCAATCGTCAACGATGCCCTGGAGGCCGAAGGGCTCAAGGTGATGTTCTGGCGATCGGTCCCCATCGACCCCGCGGTCCTCGGCGAGCACGCCCGCGATGTGCTCCCCTTGATCGAACAGGCAATCGTCACCGGCGACACCGAAGCCATCGACCTGGAGCGAACCCTCTACCTGGCGCGGAAGCGGATCGAACGGGTCGCAAAACCCGGCCTCTCGATCCCGTCTGCATCGAGCCGCACCGTCGTCTACAAGGGCCTGTTCACCGCAAGTCGCGTCTCCGACTTCTACTGGGACCTCCGCGACCCCGACTTCGAGACTGCGTTCGCCATATTCCACCAGCGCTATTCGACGAATACCTTCCCGAGTTGGGACAACGCCCAGCCATTCCGGGTGCTGGCCCACAACGGTGAGATCAACACCATCCAGTCCAACCGGTCGTGGATGAAAGCCAGGGAACGGGGAGCAACCCCTGCCACCTGGGGCGACCGTTTCGCCGACCTGCTCCCGTTCCTCCAGCCCGGTATCTCCGACTCCGGGAGCCTGGACAACGCCTATGAGCTGCTGATGCAGAGCGGGCGGTCCCTGGCACACGTCAAGGAGCTGCTGATCCCCTCCGCCTGGGAAAACGTCAACGACCTCCCACCCGAACTTGCCGCCTTCTATGCCTACCACGCTTTCCTCACCGAGCCGTGGGACGGCCCGGCCGCAATCTCGGTGACCGATGGCATCTCGCTTATCGCCGCCATGGACCGGAACGGCCTTCGACCGGCCCGCTGGTCGATCACCCCCGATGTGGTTCTCGTGGCTTCGGAGGCCGGGGTATGCCCGGAGGAAGAGGCCCGGGCCATCGACACCGGCCAGCTCGGCCCCGGCGAGTTCCTCCTCTTCGACGGCGTCACCGGCGAGGTGCGTCACTCCGGGGAGGTGCGCGACGAACTGGCCTCACTGCACCCTTACGACGACTGGATCAACACCGAGACCCTCCACATCGAAGCCCCGTTCGACTCCGAGGCCGACGACAGGTTCGATGCCGCTGCACTCTCCCGGGTCTTCGGCTATACCGCCGAGGAGGTTCGGCTGATCCTCGCCCCGATGGCCGAGGGGACCGACCCCATCGGTTCGATGGGCGACGACACCGGGCTTGCCGTCCTTGCGGAGAGGCCGCGGCGGCTGACCCGCTATTTCCACCAGATGTTTGCCCAGGTCACCAACCCGCCCATGGACCCGATCCGGGAGCACCTGGTCATGTCGCTGCGGATCCAGCTAGGACGGCGCGGCCCGCTGCTCGAGGACCAGCCCTCGCAGGCGCACCTGATCGAACTGTCCAGCCCCGTACTTTCCGACGCCGAACTGGAGTCGATTGTGCGCTCCGGCGATCCCCGTTTCTTCTCCCATTGGATCCCCGTCACCTGGAGCGTCTCCGGAGGCGTGGCGGGGATGGAGAAACGGCTCGACGAGATCTGCGCCGAAGCGGCCCAGGCCGTCAAACTGGGAGCGACGATCCTCGTCCTCTCCGACCGGGAGACCGGCACCGACCAGGCACCGATCCCCGTGCTGCTCGCAGTTGGGGCGGTCCACCACCACCTCATCGACGAAGGGGTGCGAGGCGACGTCTCGCTGGTCGTCGTCTCCGGTGAGCCGAGAGATGCCCACGACCTTGCCTGCCTGATCGGGTTCGGGGCCTCGGCCGTGAACCCGTACCTGGCCATCGACCAGGTGATCGGGCTCGCTACCCGCAACCAGGTCGAGGTCGACCCGGTCACAGCCCAGGAGAACTACCGGGCAGCACTCGAGGCAGGGATCCTCAAGATCATGTCGAAGATGGGGATCTGCACCCTCTCCGCCTACCGCGGCTCAGAGCTGTTCGAGGTGATCGGAATCGCCGAAAAGGTGTGCCGCAGAGCGTTCCGGAACGCTCCACGCCGCCTTCGCGGTTCGACAATCGAAGATTTGGCAGCCCACGCTCTGGCCAGACACGAGCTCTATGCCGCCGGCGAGGCGGCGTCGGGTGGCTTCTACAAGCACCGGCGCGGTGAGGACCCTCACATCACCGGGCCGAAGGTAGTCCTCGACCTGCAGAAGTCGGTCCGTTCCGGCGAGACCGACGCCTGGTCGCGCTATCTCGAAACCATCAACTCACGTCCTCCCGCGGTGGTGCGAGATCTCCTGACGTTCGTCCAGCGCGAGCCGGTGCCCATCGACGAGGTCGAGTCCGCCGAGCACATCATGCGCCGCTTCACCACCGCGGCGATGTCGCTGGGCGCCCTCTCCGAAGAGGCACACGAGGCTCTCGCAATCGCGATGAACCTGATCGGCGCCCGTTCGAACTCGGGCGAGGGTGGAGAAGACCCATCCCGTTTCGGGACCAAGCGGAACTCTGCAATCAAACAGGTCGCCTCCGGCCGCTTCGGAGTAACCCCGGCCTATCTCAACTCGGCTGAGGAGCTGCAGATCAAGATGGCCCAGGGCTCCAAGCCCGGCGAGGGTGGCCAGCTCCCCGGGCACAAAGTGACTCCGCAGATCGCCCGGCTCCGCCACACAGAGCCCGGTGTCACGCTGATCTCCCCACCGCCCCACCACGACATCTACTCAATCGAGGATCTTGCCCAGCTCATCTACGACCTGAAAGCCTTCAAGCCCGGCGCCCGGGTATCGGTGAAGCTGGTCAGCGAGCCCGGGGTCGGGACGATCGCGGTCGGGGTGGCCAAAGCCGACGCCGATGTCATCACGATTTCGGGATCTGAAGGCGGTACCGGTGCCTCCCCTCTGGTGTCGATCAAACACGCCGGCTCCCCCTGGGAGTTGGGCATCGCCGAGGCCCATCAGGTCCTTGTCGCCAATGGCCAGCGCTCGAGTGTTGTCCTCGAGACCGACGGGGGAATGCGCACCGGGCGTGACGTTGTGGTTGCGGCCCTGCTCGGGGCGGAGCGTTTCGGCTTCGGCACCCTCCCGTTGCTGGCGATGGGATGCAAGATGGTCCGCCAGTGCCACCTGAATACCTGCCCGGTCGGGATCGCCACCCAGGACCTCGACCTCAGAGCGAAGTTCGGTGGCTCCGCCGACCAGGTCGTGGTGCTATTCCAGCATCTCGCCGAAGAGGTCCGTTACCATCTGTCGGTGCTGGGTGCGAGGTCGATCGAGGAGGTCGTCGGCCGTGCCAACCTGCTCCGCCCTATCGACCAGAACCACCCTCTGGCACCAGACCTTGCCGGCATCCTGGTCGAGTCCACCGGGAGGAAAGCTCACGAGGGTTATCGGGCCATTCCGTTGTCGAGTCTCTCGTTGCGGTTGGTGGCAGACGCTCGTGGCGCAATCTCGGAAGGCTCGAGCGTCGAGTTGCACTATCCGATCCGTAACGTCGATCGGGCGATCGGGAGTCGGCTTGCCGGTGCTATTGCCGCCAAGCACGGCGACAAGGGGCTCCCGGATGGGACGATCGACGTTCACCTCTCGGGGACCGCTGGCCAGAGCCTCGGTGCCTGGCTCACCAATGGAGTCTCACTCCGGCTTTCCGGTACTGCCAACGACTACGTCGGCAAGGGAATGGGCGGTGGCCTCATCTCAGTGACGCCGCTGCGGCGGAATGGCATCCCTCAGGCTGCCGGCAATGCCGTCCTTTACGGGGCGACCGGCGGGAAGCTCTTCCTTGCAGGCAAAGTCGGGCAACGTTTCGCCGTCCGCAATTCGGGGGCGCAGGTTGTCGTAGAAGGGTGTTCCGATCACGGCTGTGAATACATGACGGGCGGTACCGCGGTCATTCTCGGTGACGTGGGCCGGAACTTCGCCGCGGGCATGACCGGTGGCGAGGTGTTCGTCTGGGACCCCGACCATCGCTTCAAGGGTCGCCTCGCCGACACCGCGCCGAAGGTGAATCGCCCCGACGAGACCGCGTTGGTGCGTGTGCGCTCCCTGGTCGAGGAGCATCACAAGCTGACGGGCAGCCCCCTGGCCGAATCGGTGCTGTCCGGGCAAATGGAAGACTTCTGGGTTGTGGCGCCCGGGTCACGGTCCCCCGGTGAGAAGGACCTCACGACCGTTGAGGTGATCCCCAGCCGCCACCGCTGAACTAGTGGCCTGTCCCGCAAATACTTGTTTACGCGACAGACCGCTACCCCTCCGGCGGGTCCTGCTTGCGGCGGTCGAGATGCTGAATTCCCGTGCCAACGCCGGTGGCGATTGCTTTCACCGGGGCGGTACTCAACTGGATCAGCCCAAGGCCAACCGCTTTCGGAAGCTCGCGGAGCCGTGGCGCCCCGACAAATCCTCGCTTCGAGAAATAGACCCAGAGCCCGACGGCAAACAAGGCCATACCGCCGATCATCGTCCAGAATCCCCACTGCTCGGAGTCACCGGGAATGAGGTCGAAGTTCATCCCCCACAGCCCGGAGATGAGCGCCAGTGGCAGCAGAATCGCCGAGAAGACGGTGAGCACTCTCACGATTTCGTTGGTCTGGTCGGCCACGGCGCCGCGGTATGTCTCCAGCACCGACTGGAGCAGCGACCGGGCAGAATCGATGGACTCGACAAGTCTGGCGTCGTGGTCGAACACGCGCCGGAATGCGGTCTGGCCCCGCTCGCCCACTGCGTCGTGTACCAGGACCGAGAGGTCATCCATGAGGTCTCGTTGCCGGCTCACGACGCGCCGCAATGTGATCAGGTCACGGCGCAATGCCTGGACCTGGATGAGCGTGTTCGGGTCGGAAGCGAAAGCCAGCTCCTCGAGCCCATCGATGCGGATCTCCAGATCGTCGATCAGCGGCAGCACCTGGCGGCTGACAGCCGAAGCGACAATCGAGGCCAGCTCTGCGGAGTTGATCGTTCCTGCCGGTCCGGTGGCCAGAGATTCCAGTTGATATTCGATTGCCGGTATCGGGGAGGAGTGAATGGTGACCAGGGCTCGGGTACCAAGAACTGCGCGGTAGGTGGTGGCGGTCATGCCAGCTCGGACTTCGATGGCAAATGTCGGTACCAGCACCGAGATCGACGATTCGGTTTCGGAGACAGCGGCGTTGATCGATGTTCCCGATGTGCTGTGCTCCCCATGGTGCATCAGGCCGAGGTGGGCGAGGACGGATCCGGCATCGGCAGCGTCTTCTTCACCGAGATCGACCCAGACCATGTCGTAGTCTTCGACATCCCCGAGCTCTTCAACCCGGCGGAAGCGGTCCTCACCTTTGCGTCTGACTAGAGCTTTCACTCCGCCGATTATGGCGACTGTCGGTCCGGGTTCTGTGGATATGCGGAGAGCGCACCGGAGAGCACGAAACACAGCGTTCACATTTCAGCAACGGGAGAGAAATCACGCCGAGATACAAACAATCCAGTTCACTGCCAATAGCCAAACAAGGAGGCAAAAAGTGACCAAGACGGCTGCCGACGTCTTATCCCTCATCGCTGAGGGCGATTATGAGTTCATCGACCTGCGATTCTGCGACCTGCCCGGCCAGGTGCAGCACTTCACGGTCCCGACCCATCAGTTGACCGAGGCTTCCTTCGAAGAAGGCTTTGGTTTCGACGGATCTTCGATCCGGGGTTTCCAGGAGATCCAGGAGTCGGACATGATCCTGGTCCCCGATCCGGGAACTGCTGTCGAAGACGTGTTCCGGGCTCGCAAGACCCTGATTCTCTACTGCTTCGTCCACGACCCGCTCACCGGGGCTCCTTACGATCGCGATCCCAGATACGTGGCAAGGAAGGCAGAGGACTACCTCGCCAGCACCGGGATCGCCGACACGTCATATTGGGGTCCGGAGGCCGAGTTCTACATCTTCGATGATGTTCGCTTCGGCCAGAACCAGCACTCCGGCTACTACTTCCTCGATTCGGTCGAGGGTGCATGGAACTCCGGCAAGGTCGAAGAGGGTGGGAACCTGGGCCACAAGCCACGGTACAAAGAGGGTTACTTCCCGGTGCCCCCCACCGACCACTTCCAGGACCTTCGCTCTGAGATGACCGCCAATCTCGAAGCCGCAGGCATCGAGATCGAGGTCCAGCACCATGAGGTCGGAACCGCCGGACAGGCAGAGATCGACATGCGCTTCGACACCCTCCTGCGCACTGCGGACAACGTCACGCTGTACAAGTACATCGTGAAGAACACCGCATGGCAGGCGGGCAAGTCGGTCACGTTCATGCCCAAGCCTGTATTCGAGGACAACGGTTCGGGCATGCACACCCACCAGTCCCTCTGGAAGGACGGGGACCCTCTCTTCTTCGACGAGAGCGGGTACGCAGGGCTTTCCGACATGGCACGCTGGTACATCGGTGGCCTGCTCAAGCACGCCCCGGCGGTCCTTGCCTTTGCCGCCCCGACCACGAACTCATATCACCGGTTGGTGCCGGGTTATGAGGCGCCGGTCAACCTGGTGTACTCGAGCCGGAACCGGTCGGCAGCGATCAGGATCCCCCAGTACTCCCAGGCGCCGGCCGCGAAACGGCTCGAGTTCCGCTGTCCCGACCCGACTGCCAACCCGTACCTGTCTTTCGCGGCGATGTTGCTGGCCGGCCTGGACGGCGTGCAAAACCAGATCGAGCCCCACGACCCGGTCGACAAGGACATCTACGACCTGCCGCCCGCCGAGTTGGAGGGTCTGCCCAGTGTCCCGGGCTCTTTGACAGAGGCCCTGGCCGCGCTGCGGGATGACCACGAGTTCCTGCTTCAGGGCGGGGTGTTCACCGAAGACCTGATCGAGGCCTGGATCGAGTACAAGACCGTACACGAGGTCGACCCGGTGCGACTCCGTCCCCACCCCTATGAGTTCCACCTCTACTACGACATGTAGTCGAACTCATCGTTGAGCCGCCTGAGGGTGTGTCGGCAGACACACCCTCAGGCTTGCGCCCTCACTTGCTGGAGCTGTGTTGGCGTCGGCTCCACCTGCTCGCTAGAAGATCTCCGGACACCATGGCCTGGGGTCCCAGCCGAAGGCGTGGTCGGCTGCCGCGAGCTGTGACTCGTGTCCGCTGAGGCGGCCGGCCCTGGCCAGTCGCCGGAATCCTCCATTTCCCATGTACACGGCTCCCAGGTCTTCGATGTCCATGACGATGTCCGGGTCCACATCGGAGGGCTGGCACTCGGATCCCTCCTCGGACGCTTCGAGCCGGAATTTGCCACCGGCGAGGCCCATCGGATCGTGGATCTCGAGCACACCGGCGAAATCCCCCTGGTACCGGCGCGAGGTCAGCGCCGCCGGGACGTCCATCACCCGCACCCACAGCCCGTCGTCGACTTCGGTTTGGGCGCGGCGTGGCCCGGCGAGTAGGTCGAAGATCGGGTCGTCGGGAGAGCGTAGCTGCGCGGTGAACTTGGCGACCAGGTCGTGATTGAGCAAAAAGGACCACAGACTTGCCCAGGACTCCGGGGTGCTTGCAAAAAGGTCCGTGATGACCATCTCGGTCCCGGAGTGGCCGTCCTCGCCGGGTCCCGACTTGGTGCGATACCTGGCGTACCCGCCGATGCCGTCATCCCCGTCGATCACCGCCCACCGCTTTGCGGTGAATCCTCCGCGGCGGGAAGGGAAGTCGGTGAAGATCCGCGCCTGCCACCATTCGGGCGACCTCCTGAACATGCCTGGCTGACCGACCCGGAACCTGTCGTGGAACGGAGGCACCAGCGCCTCCGCCTCATCCGTGTCTATCAGCCTCACCGGGCGGGTCTCCGGAGCGTGGCGGGAAAGGGCCTGGCCCCTGCGGTGAACCGTGATCTCGGCGGTGGTCGAGGCTCGCCCGTAGCCGAACCTCCCGTAGATCTCCGACTCCGCCGCCCACAAGGCAGCGATCGGTTCATCACGTTCGAGGACGTCGGTGAAATGCCGCTGCATCATTTCGGTGAGGAGACCCTGGCGCCGCCGGGTCGGCGACACCGTGACCACGGTCGTGCCGCCGCAGGGGACAACGTTGCCCGGGACCGTCATTTCGAGGCTGAAGGCACCCAGAGTGGAGACAACCTCCTTCCCGTCGAAATGGCCGAACGCCCGGTCCAGTTCGAGGACTGGCCTGAGACTGTCCTCGTCGGGGTTGTAGTCGAACCCGAATGTTCGCTCGAGGTTCTTGACGAAACCGGGATAGGAGTCTTCTTCGATCCGGCGCAGTTCGAGCGCCACGTCAGCCGTCCGTGGGAACGCCCGCCGCGGCTCTGGTGTTCTCGACTTCGGTGGCGAAGTTGTCGGCGGCCTGGGTGTACGCCACCACTGCTGCGCGCCTCAGCTCTCCCGGGTCGTCCGACTGGAGGCCGTCGAGAGCGTCGTTGGCCGCTCCCGCAGCCTGATCGATGGCGCTGGTCAGGGCCTGGTGGCTGGTCTCGAACCCGACCGGAACCGTCGTCGCGGCCACCCGGTCGGCCAGAGCCTGGGTGTCCGTCGCGACGGTGGTCATCCTCGCCTCGGCGTCGCGGTACTCGATTTCTCGGGGGTCGGCGTCGAAACCGTCGTTGACGGTGACCATCTCCGTGCGAAGGAGCTGGAGGGCCGTGTTCACCTCGTCGAGTTCGGTGAGGTAGGCCTGCACCTCGGGGTCAGCAGCTCCGTTGCCGGGGTCGGTTCCCGGAGTCGTCGTGGTCTCGCCGTTGGGCGCTGTTGTGGTGGTGCCACCGGCTGCCAGCGTGGTGTCGGGGGAGGCTTCGGGAAGCTCGCTGATGAAAAAGTAGGTGAACGCGATCATCCCCAACACGACGAGGGGAAGGATCCATCGGCCCGGCTTCGGGTCTGGGTTGACTGCCATGACGGTCAAAACGATAGCTTCCTGTGGCGAGTTCCCGGGTAACCGGCCATACCTTCCGAATACGACTCTCACAACAGGCCCCTTGAACCGACCCGTCGCGGTCCATACGTTGGCCCTATGGATGAAAAGAATCAGGAGGTCTACGAGAGGATCCCGTGGGATTCTCTCGAAAAGCAGGGCGGCGATCGACAGTGGCTGATCCTGGGAATCGCGGGTGCCGTCGTCGCCGGATCGCTCGGCTACTCGTTCATGAGCAACCGACCGGCTCCACTACCGCCGCTTCCAACCGAGGCGGTGGCTGCGGTGTCGGCGCCAACCACAACCTTCGCCGCGGTGCCGCCGGCGACACCACCATCCCAGCCAGCTCCCAGCCTCGTGACCGAAGCCGACCTTTATGCGGTTGATCCCGACCGCCTCGCTGCGGGGGCCGCCGCCCATGCCCGCTGGGTGGTCCGGGAGTTTCTGGCGAATGACGGCTCGTCCGAACAGGTGGTTCTGCGCAGCTTGTTGCCGGCAGACATCCCGCTCCCCTCCACCCCGGAAGGGGTGCTCGTATTCGTGGAGTGGGTCGACTCGGTGGGAGTCGCAGAAATCGAGGTCGGCACATTCCGGGTCGAAGTGCTGGCCCGCTACATGGTCTCGGCAGACGGTGGCGACTACCAGAGGGTCGATCATGAGGTCTTCACCCTCGATATCGGTATGGCCGACGGCATTCCCCGCCTGTTGGGCGCGCCCGGTGTGAAGGCGGTCGACTCATCGGCGACGGCAAGCCTCGGTCTCGGCGCCGTTCCCGACGCAGTGGCCGCCGGCGTCGAAGCCCTCCGCCCGGGCAGCGAGATCGTCGGCGGTTACGTCGACCCGGGTGGGACCTGGAACGTGGTGGTCATGGCAACCGGTCCGGGAGGGATAATCAGGCCTGAGATGATTCCGATCAGCCCCTGAAACCGGCAGAGTGGCCGGTCGCCCAAATACTGACGGCGCTTCTCCGGCCCTCGAGGCCCCTGGCTGCGTCGAAGTGCTCACCGCAGCTCCCCGGCTGCGCTGCGCGCTTCTCCTTGCCAGATGACCTCGATGACTCGGAGCTCCGCTCGCCCTATTTGACCGACCGGCCATTACCCGCTTCCGAAATGGGTCTCTAGGATCCGGGTCGCCTCGGGAGTTATCGCTTCCCACGATCCGGCAGGAGTTTTGGTGATGGTTACGAAGTCTGCGGTCATGAAGATGCTGCCTACGCCTTCGAGTGCGAGAAGCTCGGTGGCCATCTCGTTGTCGGTTTCGTTGCCGCTTACGAAGGTGGCAGGCCCGCCCACCGGCTTGCCTACCGGGAATTTCATCGCGTTGGGGTTCGGGGTCGGGGTCGGGTTGATGGCCATGGGACGCTGAGAGTACCCCATGGCTGGATTCGTCGGGGTCGACGTCGGTGGGACCTTCACCGATATTGTTGTCTACGACGGGGCAACGGTCGCCTCCTGGAAGACTCCGACGACATCGCCTCAGTCGGCGGGTGTGGTCGAGGCTCTGGCCCGGATTACAGGAACCGACTTCCATTTCCTCCACGGGACCACCGTTGCAACTAACGCCTTGCTCGAAGGCACCGGGGCGAGAGTGGTCCTGGTCACGTCGGCGGGTTTCGAGGACGTAATCGAGATCGGGCGCCAGGCCCGCCCCTCCCTGTACGACCTGTCCGCGAACGGGCCCCGGCCTCTGGTCCTTCGCGGCGACCGGGTGGGCCATACGGATGTCGATCTCACCCTTGAGATTCTACGCGACATGGAGCCCGGCGCTGTGGCCGTCGGTCTGCTCCACTCCTTCAGGGACCCCGGGGCAGAACGGGAGCTGGCGGCAGCGATCCGACGCACCTATCCCGGCATACCTGTCAGCGTGGCCTCCGAGCTTTCGCCCGCTTTCCGGGAGTTCGAGCGGTTCGCGACCACCGTCATCGATGCCTATCTGGCGCCGGGGGTCGCCGGGTACTTGAGAGACCTCGACGATCAGGTCTCTGCCCTGTCGACAGCTGTGATGGCTTCGTCGGGCGGCATGCTTCCGTTCGATGCCGCGAGCTCGGCCGTGGGGACCCTCACGCTCTCCGGCCCGGCCGCCGGAGTGGTGGCCGGAGACAGCCTCCGCCGTCACCACCGTCTCCAATCTGTGATCACGCTCGACATGGGCGGGACCTCCACCGATGTGGCGAGAATCGGCGCCGACGGCGTGGTGCTCGCCCCGACCCAGACCATTGGAGGCAGAGTTAACCGGGTCCCTTCGATGCCTATCCATACGGTTGGCGCCGGCGGCGGATCAATCGCCTGGGTGGATCCCGGGGGGTCGCTCCGGGTTGGCCCCGCATCGGCAGGTGCCAATCCCGGGCCTGCCTGTTACGGGCTCGGTGGCAGGGATGCGACGGTTACCGACGCCAATCTGTTCCTGGGTTACATGCCGGAAGAGACGGGCTTCTCGTCGGGGTTGAATATGAGCCGACCCCTTGCCGGAAAGGCCCTGTCGCGGCTCGGCCGCCAACTCGGTCTTTCCGACCTCGAGGTGGCGCGCGGGATCATTCGCGTCGCCGATGCCCACCTCGACCGGGCGATCCGGAAGGTATCAGTCGAGGAAGGGTTCGACCCGCGCCGGGCGAGCCTGCTGGCTTTCGGCGGAGCCGGCGGCCTGCACGCATCGAGGTTGCGCCGCGCCCTCGGCATGCAGGCGGTGCTGATCCCGCCCCACGCCGGTGCGTTCTCGGCCCTCGGCCTGCTGCTGTCGCGACCCAGGGTCGAACAGCTCAGATCGGTCCTTGCCGACTCCGAAGACTCGGCGCTGGTTGATGCTGCCGGGGCCATCGGCCACGACGCCACCCAGCGTTTCATCGACATCTACGGGACGCCACCCGCCGGGACGGAGCTGCTCGTGGACGTGCGATATCAGGCACAGTCACACGAACTGTCCATCCCGTATCGAGACAAACACGTGAGGGCAGATTTCGTCGACGAGCACCGGTCACGATTCGGATTCGACCTCGGTGGCAGTGCCGTCGAAGTGGTGAACATCCGCGGGGTCGCCCACGGCGAGGCGCCGATCGGCTGGGACTCGGTTGTGTCCAGCCCCACCGTCCAACCCGAGCGGATACAGAAACCGTTGTGGGCGGGAGAAGGAGAAGTCGTCGCCGATGTCTGGCGGCGCACCACCCTCCCTCCCGGCTTTGAACTCGAAGGCCCTGCCCTGATAGTCGATGGCACCGCGTCAGTGCTGGCCGAGCCCGGAGACCGGGCACGGGTGCTCAACGACGGAACACTGGAGATCACCTGATGGCACTCGACACCGGGGCTGCCTGCCGATTGGTATCTGTGCGCCTGGCTCGGGCTGCTGACCCGGACAAGGCGCCTGCGATGCAGGCCTATATGAAGACCGACATGCCTTTCTATGGGGTGCAGAAGGCGGGCCGCACCGTCGTCCTTCGCGACCTGGTGAGGGAATACCGACCGGACACTGCAAGCAGCTACCGGGAACTCGTCCTTGCTCTCTGGAACCTCGACCATCGTGAGGAGAAGTACATGGCCCTCGGTGTCGCCCGTCACTTCACGGCCCACATCGTCCCGGACCAGATCGGCCTCTATCACCGGCTGATTATCGAAGGAGCATGGTGGGACCTGGTCGACGAAGTTTCCACCCACCTGGTTCGACATCTCGTCGTCGGTTTCTCCGTTGAGAGCTGGCCGGTGGTCGACCGCTGGATCGATGAAGACGACATGTGGCTGCGCCGAACTGCGCTCGTCTGCCAGGTGGGTGCCAAGGACCACACCGACCCCGACCGCCTCTTCGCATTCTGTGCGGCGCGGGCCCACGAGAAGGAGTTCTTCATCAGAAAGGCAATCGGCTGGGCGTTGCGCGACTTCGCCAGGACCGACCCGGCTGCTGTGGCCGCGTTCATCAACGCCCACCTCGGTGAGCTATCCGGGCTCAGTTATCGCGAAGGCTCGAAGCACATAAGCCACCTGGTTGAGCCGCGATGATCGACCCGATCACTCTGGAGGTCGTCCGTAACCAGTTGGCTTCCGTCGCCGAGGAGATGGGCACGGTCCTCAGGCTCACCTCGCTTTCACCGAATATCAAAGAGCGCGCCGATTGCAGCGCCGCCCTCTTCACCCCCGACGGTGTGATGCTCGCCCAGGCGGAGCACATCCCGGTTCATCTCGGGTCGATGCCTGCATCAGTGGAGGCTTGTATCACGGCCTTCGATCCCAGGCCCGGGGTGCAATACGCCGTGAACGACCCGTTCCAGGGGGGCACCCATCTCAACGACCTGACTCTGGTCGCCCCGGTGTTCTCGGGGTCGAGCCTTGTCGGATGGGTTGCCAACCGCGCCCACCACGCCGATGTCGGCGGTGAAGCCCCGGGCTCGATGCCCGCTCATGCCACCCGGCTCGAACAGGAGGGCCACGTAGTCCCGCCGATGGTCGCGGTGTCCGACGGTGTCTGGGTTGATGAGTTCGCACTTCCTTTCCTCGAGGCCACCCGTACGCCGCTCGAACGCAAGGGCGACCTTGCTGCGCAGATCGGAGCGAACGCCGTCGGGGCGCGCCGCCTCACCGGTTTGGTCTCAACCGAAGGTGAATCCGTGTTCGCTGCGATGAGCGAGGCACTTCTCGGATACGGAGAGCGAAGGATGGCAGCTGCTCTTGCAGATCTCCCGGACGGAACGTACACATTCGAAGATTTCATGGAATACGGCGATTCCGACGTTGCGATCAGGGTTGCGATCACAGTCGACGGCGACGGACTGGTCGCCGACTTCTCCGGCACCGACCCCCAGGTCGAGGCGAACTTCAACGCCGTCCAGGCAGTAACCCGGTCGTGTCTGTATTACGCGGTCCGGGTGGCCACCGACCCGACGATCCCTGCCAACGGAGGGTGCTACCGCCAGCTGCAGCTTCGCACCGAAGCGGGATCCCTGGTCGATGCACTGGCGCCGGCCGCTGTCGCCGCGGGAAATGTCGAGACCAGTCAGAGGATCTCCGACGTGCTGCTCGGCGCACTTGCCGGCGCTGCTCCGGACCGGGTCGGAGCGGCAGGCCAGGGGACGATGAACAACGTCCTCATCGGCAACGATGACTTCGCCTATTACGAGACTGTCGCCGGTGGCCAGGGTGGCCGGCCCAGCGGGCCCGGGCAGTCGGGGATCCAGACCGGGATGACCAACACCGAGAACACACCGATCGAATCGTTGGGGGACCACTATCCGTTCCGTGTCACCGGATACACCCTCCGCGTCGGGAGCGGTGGGCCCGGGCTCCACCCGGGCGGGGAGGGGATCGTGCGGGAAATCTCTTTCGACGTCGACGCCGTCCTCTCCTTGATGGGTGAGCGGCGACGCCATGCTCCATGGGGATTGAATGGAGGAGGGCCCGGCGCTGTCGGCGAGGACTGGCTCCTCCGCAGCAATGGCGAGCGGTTACGGCTCGGTGCCAAATCGACAGTAGAAGTCTCGGCGGGTGATCGTCTTCTGGTGCTGACCCCCGGTGGCGGAGGTTGGGGTTCCAACGACGACGGCACCGTGACGCGCTGAGGCAGTCCGTTCCGGAGCAACTACCGTCATGGTGGTGAGAGCCATCGAGGAATTGAGAAGCCTGCTCGGTGTGGAGAGAGTGCTCGACGACCCGCTCGAGCTTCATATCTTCTCCAGGGATGCCTCCCTGATGAGAGGAGACCCAAACTGCATCGTCTTCCCGCGCACGGCCGAAGAAGTGGCTGTGATCGTGCGGATCGCAGCAGCGCACTCGCTCCCGGTGATCGCCCGCGGTTCCGGAACCGGTCTCACCGCGGGTGCGTCAGCGGTTGGGGGCGGGATCGTGGTGGTGATGACGGGGATGGACGAAATCGAGATCGACGTCCCCAATCAGGCCGCCTGGGTAGGCCCGGGTGTGATCAACCTCGACTTGAGCCGTGCCGCCATGCCCCACGGACTTCACTTCGCTCCCGACCCCTCCTCGCAATCGGCATGCACAATAGGGGGGAACCTGGCCAACAACTCCGGCGGTCCCCACTGCCTCGCTGAGGGGAGTACGACGTCGCATATCCTCGGGCTGGAGTTCGTCACTGCCTCGGGGGAGATCCTCCACACCGGGAGTCTGGCCCCCGACTCTCCCGGACTCGATTTGCGGGCGCTTCTCGTCGGCTCCGAAGGGACCCTGGGGATCGCCACCCGGGTCCTGGTCAGGCTGCTCCCTCTACCCGAGGATGTACGCACGCTCCTGCTCGATTTCGACTCGGTCGAGGCTGCGGCGCGGACTGTTTCCGACGTGATCGGCGCTGGCATGGTACCTGCGGCGCTGGAGATGATGGACCAGAGGATGACTATCGCGGTCGAGAATTGGCTGGGTGCCGGCCTTCCCACCGACGCCGCAGCGGTGTTGCTCGCTGAGGTGGTGGGCTCAACGGCGACCGTGGAGTCGGAGGCCCAGATCATCTCCGAGATCGGACGTGAAAACGGTGCGCGCAACGTGGTCATCGCCATCGAGGAGGCAGACCGCGCTCTGCTGTGGAAGGGGAGAAAGTCTGCATTCGGGGCTGTTGCCCAGCTCGCTCCAGACTATTACCTGCACGACACGGTCGTCCCCAGGACGCGCCTGGTCGAAGCCATGGCCGGCGTATATGAGATTGCAGACCGGCACGGTCTCACCATGCTCAACGTGTTCCATGCAGGCGACGGCAATCTCCACCCCCTGATCGCTTTCGACGCATCCGACCCGGTGGTGGCGGAAAAGGTGCGGCAAGCAGGAGGCGAGATCGTGGAGCTGTGCCTTTCGATGGGCGGTGCGCTGTCGGGCGAGCACGGCATCGGCGTGGAGAAACGTGATCTGATGTCGGTCAGCTTCTCTGAGATCGACCTCGACGCCCAGGCGAGGGTGAAGGACGTTTTCGACCCGTCTCACCTGCTCAATCCCGACAAGGTCCTCCCTTCTGGATCGAGGTGCTTCGATTTCGGTGGAGTGCGCAGGGAAATTCCTGAGGGCGCCTGGGTTTGAGCCGGCTGGCAGACCTCGAAGGCGAAATCGAAGGCGCCCCCGAAGGGGTCCACCTGGTTCCGGCCAGTATCGAGGACCTCGTCCGGATCGTGAAGGCCGCCTCAGCGAACTCGGTCCCGCTCCGAATATGGGGAGGCGGCACCCGCCAGAAGATGGGTTACCCACCGCCGGAGGGATGGGTCGTTTCGACCCGGAAGCTGAGCCAGATCGAGGTCTGGGAGCCGGACGATCTCACCGTTGTCGCAGGGGCAGGCATCGGGGCGGGCGACCTCGAAACGCGGCTTGCAGCCAAGAACCAGACGGCGGTGCTCCCCGAGAACCCGGGATCGGCCACGCTGGGAGGAGTGCTGGCCACCGGCCGCGCCCCGTTGCGCAGGGCACGCCATCTCGGGATGAGGGAGCGGGTCCTCGAAGTGACTTCTGTCACCGGGGATGGCCGGGTGGTCCGCTCGGGCGGCCGTGTCGTCAAGAATGTTTCCGGTTTCGATCTGCACAAGGCTGCGGTAGGCGCGTTTGGCTCCCTCGGCATCATCGCTCTGGTTTGCCTGAAGCTCTGGCCCGTGGCCCGGGCCTCTGCGACGATTCGCATCGACGACAGGGAGGAAGCGGTGAGGGTGAGGCGACCCCTCGCCCTGCTCGAGTCACCTGACGGGATCGACCTGTTCGTGAGCGGGACGGAGGCAGATGTCGATGACATCGTTTCCCGCATGGGAGGTCGGGCCACCGCGGGCCTGCACTGGCCCGACGACCCCGCGGGCGCCTTCAGCTGGTCGCTGCGGATCCCGCCTTCGCTCATGGGAGAGGCGCTGAACCGGGTCGCGCCTTGGGATTATCTCGCTGTCCATGGCACCGGTGAGCTGCGCCTGGCCTCCGACGATATCGAAGGGGCAATCGATCTGCGGGCGTGGGCGGAGAAGTCGGGCGGCTCTCTCGTTCTGGTCGATCATCCCGGAGAAATCCCTCCCCTCGACCCGTGGGGCACGACTCCGGAGACCGTCGCCTTGCAACGCGAGCTGATCGCCCAGTTCGACCCGGCACGAATCATCAATCCTGGCAGACTGCCCGGGGGAATCTGATGGCTTGGGTAACGGAGCATCATCCCGACAGGGCTGGCCTGTCAGCCTGCGTCCAATGCGGCCTCTGCCTCCCGGTGTGCCCGACCTTCCGCCTCACCGGCCGGGAAACCGCGTCACCTCGCGGCCGGCTGCAGGCGATGACTGCGGTTGCAGATGGCGTGATGGAAGTCGATGCCAAGTTCGAGGAGATCCTCGACTTCTGCCTGGGATGCAGGGCCTGTGAGCCCGTTTGCCCGGGAATGGTGCCCTACGGTTCACTGCTCGAGGGCTCCCGGGCCGAGATCGCAGCGCAAGTTCCGTCAACCGGCCGCCGGTTTCGTGGCTGGGTGCTGGGGAGAGTGGTGCCATCGCGGCGGATCCTCGGCGCCCTCACCTCGGTGCTCCGACTCTTCCAGAGGATGGGTCTGGTGCGACTTGTCCCGGGACGGTTCCGCCGATCGCTTTCCGGGCTGCGGCGCCTTCAGCGACCTCCCATCCGGGAATTCTCAGACCGCGGCGCCCCGGGCACGGTGGGAGTTCTGCTCGGCTGTGTCCAGGAGCAGTGGTTCTCACCGGTCAACACCGCTGCGATCGAGCTGCTCACAATGGCAGGGCACCATTTGGTGATCCCGGAGCAGCAGACGTGCTGCGGGGCACTTGCGGCACACGACGGCCATGCCGAAGTCGCTGACGTCCTCGGGTTGCGCAACGAGGAGGCCTTTGGTGATTGTGACGTAATCGTCGCCGCCGCCGCAGGATGCTCGGCTCATCTCGGCGACACCTACGGCGAGAGGGCTGAGGACATCACAACGACAATCGCCCGGGCAATCGACGACGGGCTGCTTCCGGTCCTGGCGCCCTCCGGTGACGCAGTTGTGGTCCAGGATCCATGTCATCTCCGTCACGCCCAGCGGGTGACTGCCGCTCCCCGTCGGATCATCCAGGCCGCCGGTTTCGATGTAGTCGAGATCGATGACGACGGGATGTGCTGCGGTGCGGCAGGCCTCTACACCGTGCTTCAACCAGAAGCGTCGGCGACGTTGGGAGGCCAGAAGGCCGACCGGATCAGGGCGGCCGGCGGCACCGTCGTTGCCTCGGCGAACCCTGGCT
>JBBDMR010000063.1:0-25568 GCA_040878225.1 Acidimicrobiia bacterium | reverse complement strand
GCCGGAGGTCACGATGATGTCCTTGATCCGGTCGACGATCTTGACGTGGGTGCCGCCGACCCACTCACCGACGTCGCCCGTCCTCAGCCAGCCGTCTTCGGTAAAGGCCTGCGCCGTCTTTTCCGGTTTGTTCCAATAGCCCTTGAACACCCCCGGGTGCTTGGTCTGGATCTCGCCGGTCTCCTCGTCGATCCTGAACCCGATCCCCTCGTAGGGCTCACCGACAGTGCCCACCTTGTTGCGGCCGGGGAAATTGGTGGTGGCAACTGCCGCGTTCTCGGTCATTCCGTACAACTCGTAGATGTCGATTCCCATCCCGAGGAAGTCGCGGATCACCTCGGGCGCGATTGGAGCGGCCCCTGAAGCGGAATAACGCGCCCTGCGCAGCCCGATCCTTTCATGTAGGGCCCGGAAGACAAGAGGGTATCCGATTGCGTAGATGGCTCTGGTGGCGAAGGTGTGGTTGCCGTCGTTCTCGACCCGCACCCTCCCGATGTATGAGGCCATCTTCATCCCGAGACTGAACCAGATCCGCTTGAACCACGTTCCGTCCCTTCCCTTGATCGCGACCGAAGCGTGGATCTTCTCCCAGATGCGGGGGACGGCGAAGAAGATGGTCGGCTGGATTTCCCGTAGGTTTTGCTGGACCGTCTCGATCGACTCGGCGAAGTTGAGTGATGGGCCGTTGGCGGCCATTGTCCACGTCGAGAAGATCCTCTCAGCCACATGACACAACGGGAGGTACGTCAGGAGGAGGTCGTCGGGACCGACAGGCTCCCCGTTGGTCCTTCCTTCCGAGTTGACGAGAGTATCGATGCAGAACTCGAAGTTTTCGTTGGTGAGCATCGCACCCTTGGGGGGCCCGGTGGTTCCCGAGGTGTAGACAAGGGTCAATATGTCATCACCGGCGGCCTCTGCCATCCGCTGCTCGACAGCATCCGGATTGGCATTGCGATGCTCCCTGCCCAGAGCAAGGAAATCGTCCCAGAAGAGGAAACGGGGGTCGTCCCTCCACTGGCGGAAACCCCTCGGCTCGACGTGAATGATGGTCTTGACGTGGCCCAGGGAGCCTTCGACCTCCATCACTTTGTCCGCTTGCTCCTGGTCCTCGGCGAGATGGATCGCTGCACCAGAGTCCGTCAGCAAATACTCCACTTCGGCAGCCGGATTGGTCGGGTAGAGGCCGACGGTGACCCCGCTGGCGGCAACGGTGGCCAGATCGAGGATCACCCATTCCGGTCTGTCTTCGGATTGGATCGACACCCGATCGCCGGGCTCGAGGCCCAGTGAAATGAGTGCGTGGGCGGCATCGTGAATCGTCTCCCAGAGCTCGCCCCAGGTGATCTCCTGCCAGATCCCGTAATCCTTCTCGCGCATGGCCACACCGGTGGGGTTGGACAGAGCGCGATCGCGGACGAGGGCTGCCGGTGTCTTGAACGCGGCACCGGTCGATGGAGCACCGGGCCGCTCAGCGAGTGTGGTCATTTAATTGATCCTCTCACGAGGGCATGACAATAGGCATGCTTATCCCCGGAGGGGAGACGAGAACTGAAAAATCCGCTGGTTCTTACCGTTTCAGGATCCTTGCGACCATTCTGCTCCTCCGGGGCGATGCTCCTTCTTCCAGATCGGGGCGCGAGACTTCAGCTCATCGATGATGTACTCACATGCTGCGAATGCATCCTTGCGATGGGCGGTGGCGACAGCGACTGCGACCGATGCCTCACCAAGCATCACCTTTCCTGAACGGTGCTCGACCGCCACGGCAAGAACCGGCCATTTCCCGGTCGCTTCGGCGATGACCTCTTCGATCTTGGACTCGACGAACGTCTCGTAGACCTCGTAGTCCAGATGGGTCACGCCGTCGCGGCCGTTCGAGTGGTCACGGACCGTGCCCAGGAAGAGAACCGTTGCTCCCGAATCGGGACGACCGACCTCGGCGGCGAGCGCAGCCGTGTCGATTGCACCCTCCCCTACCCTGACCCTGACCGATTGTTGAAGCCCATCCATAGAATTCAGGATATATGACACCCGAGGGTCCGGAGGGACCGCCGCAGGCCGACGAGGATTTCTACGTCACCTACGACAGCGACGAGCGGAACGACGCCGAGCGTGAGAGGAAACCGGTGGACGGCTGGACGGTGGTACTCGGCATCTTCGGTGGTGTCCTGCTCGGGACCGGAGTGACTTTCGCGATCCTGGGATTCACCGGCGTGTTCACCGAGCCCACCGTGCCCACGATCCCTCCGGCACCGACTCTCACTGCGCCCCCGCCGACGTCGCCCCCTGCAACCTTCATCGACAGCTCAACTGTCTCGGCAGTCGCCGAACGCGCCATACCCTCGATTGTGACCGTCGAGGTCTCCGGATTTTTCGGAACCGGGGGTGGGAGCGGTGTCGTTTACGGCAATGACGGCTACATCGTCACCAACAGTCATGTGGTTGCCCGGGCATCGTCGATCTCGATCGTGTTCTCCGACGGCGCCCGGTTCCCGGCTGAGGTGATTGGAACCGATCCTCTCACCGACCTGGCAGTGCTCAGGGTCGAGCGCTCCGACCTCACCTCAATCGACATCGGTAGTTCGGCGAGCATCGACATCGGCCAGGCCGCCATCGCGGTCGGCAACCCGCTCGGACTCGCCGGCGGGCCAAGCGTCACCTCAGGGATAATCAGTGCTCTCAACAGATTCCTCGATGTCGAGGCCGGGACCCGCCTCTACGGGCTGATCCAGACCGATGCCCCCATCACCAGAGGTTCGAGCGGCGGCGCCTTGCTCGATGGCAACGCTCGCTTGATCGGCATCACCACTGCGATCGCCGTCAGTGACGTTGGTGCCGAAGGTCTGGGTTTCGCAGTCCCGATCGACATCGCAACCGGAGTCATCACTGATCTGATCGAGGATGGCCAGGTCGCACACGCCGTGCTTGGCATACAGGGCGAGACCGCATTTGCCACGAGCGACGGTGCCGGGTTTCCGGTCGGAGTCCTTGTCACCGACATCCTCGGCAACTCTGCCTACGAAACGGCCGGTGGCCAGGTCAACGATGTCATCATCTCCATTGACGCCCTCAGCATCGATACGCTCGACGAGCTCTTAACCCACATCCGGTCTCTCCGGGCGGGAGAGGTGGCCACGATGGAGATACTCAGGGGCGACGCACAACTCGAGCTGGAAGCCACAATGGGATTACTTGAATCATGAGCGATGACATCTTCTCCAAACTCTTCGAATTGTTCGACCAACCGGGCCCCATCAACTGGAAGCTGGCCGCCGAAGTAGCCCGGAGCATCACCGGCGACCGGGTGCCCGTGGAGCCGTGGGCGGCGGAGGAGTACCGGGAGTTGGCCCGTCTCGTCGAATACCGGCTGGAGCCGATTTCGCCCTTCCGGGCCACACCCGCGTCAGACGTGACACCGGTCGACTCCAGGGAGTGGGCAGAAACCCATCTGGAGAGCTACGGGAGAGTGGTGGAGCCATTCGGCGACTCCGTTACCGGTGAGGGCCCGGCCGCCCCGCTCATGGCCCAACTCAAGCCGGCAATGATCGGTCTCCAGGTCGGGTCGTTGGTCGGGTCCCTATCGACCTGGAGCGTTGCCACCTTCGACGCCGGCATCCCTCCGGATCGGCCGGGGGCGCTATCGATCATCGCCCCCAATGTGGACAAATTGGTCGCCGCCACCGAGATCGACGAGAAAGAAGTTCGGCTCTGGGTCGTCGCCAATGAGGTCGCGTTCCGTGCAGTCAGCGACATCCCCTGGATTCAGGACCATCTGGCCCGCCTGGTCGAGCGGTATGCCGAGGCGGTGAAGATCGACCCCACCCAGCTCAGCGGGCTGATGATGGGGGGAAGCGATCCCGCGGCCATCGAAGCCGCAATCGAAGAGGCCGGTGGCATCGAACAGCTGATAGGTGGCGAAGAGGCCGAAGGGCCGCGCCTCGAGCTCGAGGCCTTCCTGGGCACGATCACCGGCTGTGCCCGGCTCCTCGCCCGGCGCAGCACGGCCGATCTCTCGCCGAACTTCGACATCATCTCGGGGGACCGCGATCGTCTCCGCGAAACCGATCTCGATGCCGCCCCTGGGCTGATCGGTGTGGGGGCGGTTCCGCCCGAAGTGACCGTCTTGGGCGACGCCTTCAATCAGGAGGTTGAGACTCGCTACGGCAACGATGCGCTGGTGACCCTCTGGGCCGACCCGACGCGGATGCCGTCGGCCGCCGAACTCAGAGACCCCACCGCCTGGGCTGCCAGAGTCCTGCTAGATGGCTGGACGACCTAGCGAGCAGCTGTCCTCCCGCTTGCGGGAGGAAGGTTCCTGCACCCGCCTTTAGGCGGGGGGAGGTAGGAGGGAGAGGTCCCCGCGGGCTGGGAGATCGAGCAGCGTTGATGGGAACTCCCCACCCTCCCCTCCGACCTACCGGTCGGAGGTACTCCCTCCGTAAACGGAGGGAGAGTTGCAAGCGGAGGGAAGACGCGCATGGAGGTACTCCCGCTTGCGGGAGGAAGGTTCCTGCACCCGCTGAAAGGCGGGGGGAGGTAGGAGGGAGAGGTCCCCGCGGGCTGGGAGATCGAGCAGCGTTGATGGGAACTCCCCACCCTCCCCTCCGACCTACCGGTCGGAGGTACTCCCTCCGTAAACGGAGGGAGAGTTGCAAGCGGAGGACGCCTCTACCCGAACAGATTCCGCCAGAGTCTGCGGAAGAAGCCAGCGTCGTATGGGGAGGGCAGTTCTTCGAGCACCTGATCGTGCATGTCTGGCGGCAGGTCTCCAATCAGCGCCATCCCACCACCCTGGACCGGCCACGTGTAGGTGGCCTGGCCGGGGCTGAACTCGCGCGAGTACCGGTGGCCTCCGACGAGGTGGTCGACCCCTTCATCGAGCACGATCTCGACTGTGCTCTCGAATACTGCAAACGAGAAGAATCCATCGGAGTAGTAGCCGAACGTGAGGCCGGCATCGTCGACGTAGGCATCGAGCAAAGCGAAGTCTCCGATGTTCTCGGGGAGGAGGCTCGTCGAGCTCACCGCCAGCTCCGCCCCCGGACCGGGCTCGGATATCTCCCACTCGGGGGCCTCGGGGTCGAATGCAACAAAACGCCGCTCACAGTAAGGCTCGCCGTCGCCGTCGAACGTCGTGACCATCAAGAGCACACCGGTTTCCAGGTCGACCACGAGCTCAGCGCGTCGGACGTCGTCGTCGAGAAGGACGTACCGGGTGGAGGTGCGCCCCAGATAGAACACTTCCTCTGTCTCCTCTACGGTGTAGGTGTCCGCATCCAAAGATTCATCTTCGACCGATTCGTCGCCCGCGATCGTTGCGCTATCGACGACCGACCCGTCTGCCTGCACCACCCAACCGCCGTAGCCGGACCAGACCTGCGGCCCTGTCTCGCTCTTACCTCCGTATCTCACCTCGCCACCACGTTGCTCTAGTTCGATGAGGGCATCGCGGGTGCCGTCGGGAGTGGAGCAGCTGATCAATTGCTCGGCTGAGTAGGAGGCCGAGCGCGACTCTTCGAGCAGCTCGTCGAGATCGACGGCAAGGGCGACACTCTGCGGCACCATCATCACCAGGACCAGCACGACGAGCCGTCTCATTCGGGAACCTCGATGAGGTCGGGAAGGATCACCTTCGCCGGCCCGAAGGCAGGGTCGAGAGAGACCCGCGCGGCAAAATGGGAGTTGAGATCGTCAGCCGAGATCGTCGTTGCCGGCGGTGTGACCAGAGCAGCAATTGCGATCACGGCGATCACCACCGCCGCCGCGGCGCTTGCCCAAAATCCTCGATTCCGATGCAGGGGAACCACCTCGGCAAGAGGCACCAGGCCCTCTGGCACTTCCATCACCGGAAGCGAGCGGACCGCAGCCCTGACATGCTGAATCTCGATCAATTCGTCGGAACAGCGTCCGCATTCACCCAGGTGCTGAAGGAGGCCCCGAAGCTCGCTTCCCCGGAGCTCACCGTCTAGATAAGCGCTGATCAGTTCACTCGAGTGCCTCATGACAGGCTCTCCCTGAGCAGTCTTCGACCGCGGTGGATTCGGCTTCTGACCGTCCCCACCGGGACCGCAACCGCGGCGGCGATCTCGTCGTAGCTGAGCCCGACCACGTCACACATCACGACCGCCTCTCGAAACTCGATAGGCAGTTCGAGGAGGGCCTTCTGGATGTCGTCGCCGAGATTGACTCTTGCATATTCCACATCTGCACCCGGCGACTGAGCGAGACTCCAACGGTCGACCTCGTCCGGCAGCGGTGTGGTCGGTCGACGGTTTTCTTTGCGCACGTTGTCGAGGAAGGCGTTCCTCGTGATCCGCCACAACCACCCCTCGAAACTGCCCGGCTGGTAATGCTCGAGCCCTTTGCGGACCCGGAGAAGGACTTCCTGGACGAGGTCGGAGGCGTCGTTGGGATTGCCCGTGAGGCGATAGGCAAAGTTGTAGATCTTCCGGCCGTAAACACGCGCAACTTCTTCCCAGGTCAGTGGTGCAGATTCAGTCACTAACTATTCACCCCCATGAACGCCACCGGAGGTGGATAGGTTCCTAGGAATCGGAAAGATCTGGTCGCAATTTCCCGGGCGGCTAGGACTCGGGTGTATTGGCCTCTGACTCTTCGTCGACTTCGACGCCCTGGGCGAGTCCCTTGCGGAATTCTTTGGCCGATGCCCCGAGCGAACGGGCGAGATCGGGAAGCTTACGCGCTCCGAAAATCAGAACGACGACAAGCAAGACGATCAGCCATTCCTGTCCTCTGAGCAAAACGGACCTCCTTCGACTGCATTCAGACTACCCCAACGGAGCGCGTTAGCTAATGGCCATCGAGTCGATGAACTCCTGGAGTCGCTCCCGGGTGATGAAACGGAGCCTTGGCTCCTTACGCTCGATGTCGTAGATCATGAACGGGGCGTACTTCTCGCTGACGAACACCCCGCGCCTCGCCCCAGACATGCTGAAGCGGCCGGCGAAAGCCCTGATCCGGCCCTCATCGACTTCGGGGTGATCGCCGGCGTTGTAACCCTCGACGACGACCAGAGTGGTCTCCCCGTCTTTGACAGCTTTGAACACCCCTGGCTCAGATGAGGCTTCGATCTGGTAGCCGAACAGCTTGAGGAGGCCGAGGATGATCTCCGGCCCGCTCGCGCGGTCGATGTCGACGCCTGCAGCGCGCAGACCCCGCTGCAGGCCTTTGGGGATCCTCAACTCGTTGCCGATTGGCGGCAATTCGTCAGCCGGCACCTGAGACTTCGTCTCATAGGTTGCTGCCGGCTGGACGTCGACGTCTGCCTTGAAGGGGTCGGGTGCCACATTTCCCAGGTGGAGAAGGCTCACGGGTGGAGGCGGAGGGAGCACACCCGGCGAGGGCAGCTTGGCCCGGGCTACCTGGCGAACAGTTCCTCTACCGGCAAACACCACAACTTCGTGGACATCAGCAATGGGAAGGCTGTGCCTCTTGTCACGCAGTACCTCCATTGCCTCGTCGAGCAGAATCTCGTTGAGGACCTCGTCGTCTTCGTCATCGAGCGGCACATCGAAAGTGACGCGGGCCTCCGATCCCACAATATGAAATTCGGAAACCGGGGCGCGTTGGTCCGTACTCCGGGAACCCCCATCCTTTTCATCGGAAGCGGCTCCGCCTCCCAAATGCTCAGCGGTACGGTTCTTCAGCCAGTTCCGGCCGACAACAACCAGAACCACGACAACAATCAACGCCAGGATGGCCTCAGGCATCGGATCCTCTTTCTTCGCTCACCGAATCAGTGTCCAATTCATCATGGAGACTAGGCGATGCCGGCTCGATCTCCACGATCGGGATCTCAGCGGTGGGCTCGTCGGCACCTGAGTTGAGGCGGTCGATCATCCGCTGTTTCGATGATCCGGTCCCGAATGCGGTCACCACGTCCCCCGCGTGGAGGACGGTCGAGCCGTCCGGCACGAGAACCTGGCGGTCCCGCCGCACCGACACCAGTGTCGAGCCTTCGGGCCAGCTCACCTCCCCCACCTTTCGGCCGTCAGCCATCGACCCGGGGGGAATGCGGAAGTCGTAGTATCCGGCACCGGGGTCTACCCGTTGTGCCAGCCGGGCGCGTTCCAAACCGGCATCGGTGGAGGACCCGAGTGCCTCGTGATAGGCGCGGACTGCATCTTCGCGGCGGAACAGGCCGACCAGCCTGGTGGGGTCGTGCTCGTCGACGACGGGTAGACGGCCCACACCGAGCACAGCCATCCGCTCCAGAGCGTGAGATACGGGGCTGCTCGGCACGACCGTGACCGGGCGTGGCGTCATCACGTCCTCGACTGTCACGGTCGCATGGTCTCCTTCAGATCGGTTGATGTCGGTGACGGTGAGGATCCCGACCAGCCCTGAATCGCCAACGACCGCAGTTCCATGGGAGCGGTGTCTGGCAAGGTTTGCGGTGGCCACATCCAGGGTCTCCTCCGGACGGGCGACATAGCCCGGCAGGCGCATCACCCGATTGACCGCGATGGTGTCGAGGAGATCGACATCCCCCGTGGCCCGAATCCGGATGCCCTTCCGTTTCAGGGCAAGGGTGTACACCGAGTCGGGAGACAGCCGGTCGGCAAGGAACGTCCCGAGGACGGCGGTGAGCATCAGAGGCAGAATCAGCCCGTAGTCACGAGCACCGGTGATCTCGAACACGATCAAGATGGCGGTCAGTGGTGCGCGCGCCACCACTGCAAACATCGCCGCCATACCCACGACTGCGAAGGCTCCGGGCTCGAGGTCGAAGGCGAATACAGGATCGAAAATCCTTGCGAAGGCGGTCCCCACGGCTGCCCCCATGAACAGGGACGGCATGAACGCCCCGCCGGAGCCGCCCGACGACATGGTGAAAGAGGTCGCAACCGCCTTGCCGAGAGCGAGAAGCATGAGCACCCACCAGAAGACCTCGCCTTCTCCGGTGACCGCTGACAGCCTCTCGCTGTTGAGGAGCGCATTGGTCACTTCCTGTCCGGTTCCAAAAAGCCGGGGTTCGATCATGATCAGGCCGGCGACCAACAGACCCGCCCCGACGGGTCTCAGGAATCCGAGCCTGGCATTGCGCCCGGCGGCGAAGCTCTCGATTGCATCGAGCATGCGCAAGAACATGACACCGATCACGACAATCGCCAGCGCCATTGCCGCGTATGCAAGGAGCTCCATGGGGTTGCCCAGCTGATACCGGCCCGCCTGGATGGCGAGCTCCTCGCCCACCAGAGTCCGGGAAGTGACGGCGGCAGTCACCGAAGCGATGACAATGGCGGACATATGCCGGGTGGCGAAACTACCGAGGATGACCTCGAGGGCGAACAGCATCCCCGCGATAGGAGCGTTGAACGCCGCACCTATCCCGGCGCCGGCGCCGGCGGCGACCAGCGAGCGCACCTGGTCCTCCCCGAGCCGGAACCAGCGCGAGATGACGCTCCCCACCGATCCGCCGATGTGGACGATGGGCCCCTCCCGCCCCGCAGACCCTCCCGATCCGACTGTGAGGGCGGTGGCGATGATCTTCAGGGGGAAGACCCGCTTTCGAATATAGCCGCCGCTCACGGCCAGGGCTGCAGCCGCCTCGGGGACACCGTCTCCTGCAATCTCCGGGGCGAAGCTTCGTGCCAGCGACCAGGCAAGGAGGAATCCCACCGGCACGGTCAACAGAATCCAGACCGAGCCATCGTGTATCCGCAGGCCTGACGTCAAATCGGAGATTGCCTCCATGAGAAGGACCAGGGCCACTGCGCCGAGGCCGACTCCGACCCCGACCAGGGCTGATACCAGCAGGAAGCGGCCGGTTTCCTTCCGTGCGACAAGACCGACAGCGGGCAGCTTCTTGATTCCGTCGATCGGTCCGGTCATGAGATGACGGTAATTGCAGGCAACTGCGGGGCCATGCCCATCAGGGCGATTCCTGGGGACGGATCGCCCGTTGAACGAGGGCTGCAACTCGCCGTAGCATCGGGTCGTGGCACCAAAGACCGACTGGAACCCGCTGTTGGCCGACGAGCTGACCAAGCCCTACTGGTCAGAGCTGATGGCATTTGTCAGATCGGAACGGGAGAGGTACACCGTCTATCCCCCGGACCCGGAGGTTTTTGCCGCCCTGCACATGACACCTCACGCGTCGGTGAAAGCGATGATCCTGGGCCAGGATCCCTACCACGGCCCCGGCCAGGCTCACGGGCTTTGCTTCTCGGTCCGCCGCGGCGTAGCCCCGCCGCCGTCCCTGGTCAACATCCACCAGGAGCTCAATTCCGACCTCGGCTGTCCGGTGCCGGAGCACGGCTCGCTCGAGCACTGGGCGCATCAGGGAGTACTCCTCCTCAACGCCGCCCTCACGGTCCGGGCCCGAAGCGCAGCCAGTCACCAGAAGAAGGGTTGGGAGACGTTCACCGACCAGGTCATCCGGTCGGTGAGCGAGAAACGGGAGCGGGTGGTTTTCATCCTTTGGGGATCCTCGGCCCGCCAGAAGAGGGCGTTGATCGACACCACGCGGCACACGATCATCGAGTCTCCCCATCCCTCGCCGCTGTCAGCACACCGCGGCTTCTTCGGCAGCCGCCCCTTCTCGCGGGCGAACGCAGCGCTTCAGGCCGCAGGTCGGGAACCGATCGACTGGTGCCTGCCACCCTGACTTGCACAGTGCAGGAGGGCGCGGAAAACGCACCGTCGTGCACAGTGCAACTGGTCCCGTGTCATGCACAGTGCAGGAGGGTGCGGAAAACGCACCGTGGTGCACAGTGCAAACCGATCTGAGCCTGCACAGTGCAGGAGGGTGCGGAAACCGCACCAACGTGCACAGCGCACCTGGTCGCGGGGCAAGCGATGGTGCGGTACCGTGGCGGGATGTGCCGCTCCATCAAACAGCTACGAGACGGGGCGACCCCGGCACCCTCCGAGGAAGTGGAGGCAGCAGCCCTCCAGTTCGTCCGGAAGATCAGCGGGTTCCGCCAACCGGCCTCACACAACCAGGAAGTGTTCGACAGGGCAGTAGCCGATATCGCACGCATCTCCGAAGACCTCCTCGAGGGCCTCGAGATCCGTGGCGTCAGGAAGACAGCCTAAGAACCTGAGATCAGCGCTTCGGGGACCCGCGACGGGGCCATCACCGAGTCAACGATCCCGTATTCCACTGCCTGCTCGGCAGTGAGCCAGCGATCGCGGTCAGTATCGCGCACGACCGTCTCGAAGGCCTGTCCGGTGTGGTTGGCAAGGATGTGGTTCATCTCCTCCTTCTGCCGCACGATCTCCCGCGCGTGGATCTCGATGTCGGACGCCTGCCCCTCGAGTCCGCCGGTCAGGTGGGGCTGATGGATGAGAACCCGGGCGTGGGGAAGGACATAACGGCTTGCCCCGCTCGCCCGCAGCCAGGATCAGCGCCGCCGCGGATGCCTCCATCCCGATGCAAATCGTCGACACCTCGGGCTTGATGTGCTGCATTGTGTCGTACATGGCCATCATCGACGACATCTCACCGCCCGGGGAATTTATGTATATCGAGATGTCCTTGTCCGGGTCTTCGCTCTCGAGATGGATCAGCTGGGCGACGATCAGATTCGCCACCTCCGAGTCGATCGGGCGACCGAGAAAAACCACCCGATGGCCGAGCAACCTCGAGTAGATGTCGAATGCGCGCTCTCCGCGGCTGGTTTGTTCCACAACTGTCGGTACCAACATGGTGTCTCCTTATCGCAACCGTATGGTTGCACCTCAGCATATACGCACACGCAACTAAATGGTTGCGCTTATACTCCTGGCGATGAGCAACGAGCCCAACGGTGAGGTAGCCATCGAGCGAGAAGTCGAGCTCATGGCCTCCCCTGAACAAATCTGGGAACGGATAACCGACTCGTCGATGGTCTCGGAATGGATGGGAGGAGATGTCGAAATCGAGCCCCGCCCCGGCGGCCGGATAACTTTCTCCCCCGAAGCTGGCCCTGACGTCTGGGGAACCGTCGAAGAGGTCGTCCAACACGAGCGGATCCAATGGAGCTGGAGGACTGACGAAGGGCAGCCAGAACCGATCGAATTCGAGCTGTCACCGGCCGAAGACGGGACCATTGTCATCGTCCGGGAGACCCTGCTCCCATGGAGGATCTCAGGGCCTGACGGATTCACCGAGTGGCCCGAGGCGTCGGCCCGGAGTTACAACGCTCTCAACGCTGCCTGATGGAAATACCACATCGGGTGTTCTCGGCGCTCGGAGATCCGACCCGTCTCGAAGTCTTAACTACCCTCGCCAGCAGGGGACCGGCCACCGCAACCGAGATCGCAGCCCGGATGCCGATCACGAGGCAGGCAGTTGCCAAACACCTTGCAGCTCTCGATGCGGCAGGACTCGTATCACGATCACCCGCAGGCCGCGAGGTTCGCTACCAGTTCGACGCAGGCCCTCTGGAAGACCTGGCGCAATGGGCTGCTGACACCGCCAATACCTGGGACCGCCGACTGCAGCGACTCCGCAACTCGGTGGAGTGAGGCCCGGCAACGGCTACGGATCAACCCAATTCGACGCCCTGGCCTGTTGCTCTTGCTTTGAGCAGAGCGGCGTGCCCTGCGGTGACGTCCTGGGCTGCAACTCCTACGCTCTTGAAGAGAGTGAGGTCCTCGCCAATGGCCGGATGAGTCCCGGCAAGCACCTCGCGCAGTGATGCGTTCGGAGTCCGTCCAGCCTGGATCAGATCGCCTGCCTCAGCAGCCGCCGCGTCGTAGTCGTCGACAACCACATAGGCACGCTCGACCGCATCCCTGTGGACCTCGACCATGTCCGGGCGGAAGGCACCAACTGCGTTGATATGCGCCCCTTCCCGAACGACGTCCGGATCGAAGAGGGGATGAGTGGCAGGGGTGGCACACGAGATGATTTCCGATTCCCGGCCCGCGTCGTCGGCGCGGTCCACTGCCTCTCCGCCCACTCTTTCAGCAAGCTTCTCCGCGTGAGCGCGATTGCGCGACCAGACCAGGATGCGGTTCAGCCCACGCACGGCGCGCACCGCCTCGACCTGATCGAATGCCATAGCTCCGGCTCCCAACATGGCCAGTGTCGAAGCCGACTCAGGTGCGAGGAGTTCGGTGGCGAGACCGGCCACAGCCCCGGTCCTGATCGCCGTTAGCGTTGGCCCATCAGCGATTCCCAGCGGATTTCCCTCTGCGTCGAAGACCGCGACCAGGCCCACAGGATTGCCGGGAACGGTCGAAACGACCTTGATTGCGGTGACATCGCCCACCCGGCCCGGCATGAACATCGAAGCGCCAAGAGGCGTTCGAAGCGGGGTTTCAGCGTCTTCGGTGAACGCGACCCGCATCGCCTCGATGGCATCGGGCATGGAAAGGCTCGCACGGGTGGCCGCAGCGTCGAGGTAGATCACGCCAGAACGCTCTTCGTCTCGACCGCGATCGGATCGCGGTCGGCGGCAAAGAACGACATGGGGACATCGGTGTCGAGAGGCAATGTCTCCCCGCTCACCTCCCGGGCGATCATCGAGCCGACTGCCGGGGCGAGTTTGAAGCCATGCCCGGAGAAACCATTGGCGACCCAGAACCCGTCGACATGCGTCGGTCCGACCACGGGATGGACATCCTCACGGTTGATCGTGTAGAGGCCGGCCACCCCGGACACCTGACCTCGCGGCTCCAGGGCGGGGACCCGATGATGGAAGGCGGCCAGCTTCATCTGGGTGAATTCGGCATCGGGAACCCTCTTGAAATTGTCGGGGTCGTCCACGATCTCCTCCTCGTCCTCGGCGCGCACCGAGCCGATCAGCACCTGCTGGCCCCCCGATTCGGGGCGGAAGTAGCAGCCCGTCGAAAAATCGGCACCCACCGGTAACGCCCCCATTTCGGCGGGCCAGTCGCGGTAGACGGTCTGGACCCGGGTTGGAGTCAGGGTCCACCGCAGATCGACACCGGCCATCTGGTTCAGCTGATTGCACCACGGACCGGAGGCATTGATCACAAGTCCGGCTTCGATTCGGGTCCCATCAGTAAGGGCCACACCGGTGACTGTGTTCCCGTCCCGGATCACCTCAGCCACGGCAGAGCGGTAGCGGACGTCGACGCCAATGGCCCGAGCAGCGTCGATCAAGTCCTGGTTGGCGCCCACGGGCTCGACGAAGCCACCGCCTGTCTCGAAGAGAAATGAGCCTTCGGCAGAGCACTCGTGCTCGACGTCCCCGCTCATGTCGAGTGGGGCCGTGCAGGAGGACAGCGATGGAAACATGTCCTGGACACGGTCAGGGTCGACAGCCTCGGCTGCCACACCCTCTCCCACCAGCTTGGCTACATCTGCGTCGACCTTGGCAGAGTCCTCTCCCATCATCCACAGGACGCCGATTCTCTGCAGGCCGGAGCGAGGCGATTCGATCTGGAGGAACTCCGACCAGTTTCCGTACGTCTCCTGACCGTGGAAGGCGAGTCGCACTACCTCAGGATTCGAGTACCGGCAGCGGCATATCGATGAGGAGGCACCCGTTGAGCCTTCGGCCGGCCCCATCCCCTTGTCGAGCACGACAACATCTTTGATCCCGTGCCTGCCCAGTTGATAGCCGATCGACGATCCGATTATCCCGGCGCCAACCACAACCACATCGGTCATCACGCAGGCGTCACCCGGTAATCTCCAGCGGAGTCGTCCCAATCGAGCTCGATGAGGCCGCGGCGGGCAGCACCCTTGCAAAACTGGAGGAAGCCTCCGTATCCGAACTTCTTCTCGGAGAAATCCGGGTTCTGCTTGCGCAGCTGGTTCTTCAGGCCGGATAGGTACACCTGACTGCCGTCTTTGGATAGATCCTTGACGACCCGGGCGAGTTGTTCGAAAGCCTCGTCCTCGCCGCCCGCCTCGGAAGGAAACTGCACGACCGGGTCGCCCCTGCCCGGACCTTCGGAGAGCTCGATCACACCCTTCGATTCGAGGTCTCGTAACAACTCCCCGAATGCGCGATAGCCATGATCGGCCTCCGAGAAGGTTGAGTCCTTGCGCAGCATCGCCCTTTTCAGGGATGAGGCAAGCACCTCGCCGCCGCTGGAACGGCTCAACCCGGCAAGTGTGGTGGTGATCAGAGACTCGAGCTCGGGCTCAGTCTCGGTTTCGCCCTTCGACTCGGCTTGCGGTTGCGGCGTTCCCTTGGGCCGGCCGGGCTCGACGCCCTCCAGATTCTCATAAAACAGGAATTCATCACAAGCAGGGGGAAGGAGGGCCGAAGTGGACGCCTTGACCCCGACGCCGATCACCTTCTTGTTGAGTTCTCGGAGCTTGTGCACCAGTGGCGTGAAGTCGCTATCGCCGGTGCAGATGACAAAGGTTCCGACGTAATCACGCTCGAATGCCAGTTCGATGGCGTCGACGACCAGCTTGATGTCCGCGGCGTTCTTTCGAGCTGCGCCCATCCGCTGGGGGATCTCGATCAGCTCGACGTGGCTCCGGGTCATGGCCTGGCGGGCATCGTCGAACATCGTCCAGTCCGCATATGCCTTGCGGGCGACCACCCTTCCCCTCTCGGCGAGGGCATTGGCGATGGGCTCGAAGTCGAAGACCATCCCGTTGAGCGCTTCTCTTGCACCTATCGCCAGGTTCTCGAAGTCGATGAACAGGGCGATTCTTTCTTCTTCCATGCCCTTGAATGTAGCCATCGCGAATCATTCAGCAGGTCCGGACCGGCCCCGCCGCTCTGTTCGGTGCGGCCGGCGCCGGTCGTCAGACGGGCCCAGCTGCGATGATCTCTCTAAATCCGTCGGCGTCGTGGAGTAGGTTCCGTCCTGTAAAGGGGGCAAATGGATCCGACCCAGGAAGTCAAAGCCAAGGGAATCCCGATAAACGAAGTCAGGGTCCACGGTGTGTCCGGGACTCCTCCCCGGGAGATGCTGTACACCGACCCGGTGCCACGGCTCGATGGCGACCAGTTCGCCCGCATCTTTCGCAAGCGCCCCAGCATCGACTCCAGACACAGCTCAGGTCGTCCGTTCAACACCGAGGCTTTCCACTGGGGGAGCCTCACCACCGGTCACTGGCTGACCTCCGTGTGGATCCTGCTGGCTCCTTTCGCATTTGCCAACGTGGCCGGTTGGATGGCATTGCGGAGGTCGGCATTCCACCGCTCGATCATCCGCCTCGCCGGCCTCGCCTTGACCTGTCTCGGTGTGGCGCAGATGGGCTACCTGCTCGTTGCAGTGCCCTTGCTCTACGCAAGCGGCAACGCATGGGGTGGCTCCGCTTTCGCCACCGTGCGCGGGGTCACCTCGCTGGGATACGTTCTGGCCTTCGGCGCCGTAGTGCTCCGCCTGTCGACGCAGTCGCACTTCGATCCTCTCAGCTACCCGAGGAGGTTCGAACTGCTGTTCTCGACAAGAGTCTCGGCGATGAAACCCGATGGAGCAGATGAAGATGCCCGTCTGTGGGACGACCCCGCAACATCGCAAGTCACCGATCCTGCGATGTGGATTGCACATCCGATAGTCCACCGACTGCGACGGGTCCACTATGCAGCGGGGCAGTTCGTCGTATGTCTCATCCTCGCCGGCATCGTCGACTCGGACCCGATGAGATGGATCGCGATCGGGGGCCTGGGGTTGGCAGCTCTCCTGATTGTCCTCACCGCCGCAGCAGCCGCGAACCGTTTCGTCCTCCTGGCGACGGCATGGATCACAACCGCCGCCCTCGGCGTCGCCCTGGCGGCAGTGGCAATGTTCGTGTTATCCGATGCAGTTCCCGACATCGATGCTGTCCACCGGTCCACCCTCCACGTCGCCATCGCCCTCGGGACAACAGCAGCGTTGTGTATCTTCTCCGGGATCCCGGGTATCGGGTCGCTGACAATCGCAACATTCCTCGGTGGAGCCTTCGGGGTCGGCGCCGGCCTGATAGCCGAAGACCTGCTTTCGGTCGGCGACAACCTCGTCACCAACGGCGGTGCATGGGTACTCCCGGCGTCGCTGGTGTTCGTGCTCCTGGTCGCCCTCGTTGCGGTTGCTCTCACCTTCGCCGGCCCGCCCGACCTGGGCCGGGGCAACCCTGTCGGCATTCTTCTCACCCGTATCACCCTCCGCTCGAAAGTGCTGCTCACCGCAGCAGCGGTCTTCGGTCTCCTCGCCGGCACGCTTGCCGTCAGCCAGGCCTGCCTCTTCGCATCCGGGATGTGCCAGCCCGACGCCCTCACCGAATTCGCCGGGGCCGACCAGGCTGTCATCGGACTCATCGTCGCGCTACTTGTGTTGCTGGCGATAAGGATCGGCAAGTTCAAACCCGTCGCCGCAGGTCTGCTTGCCGTTAGTGCAGGAGTCGTCGCATGGGTGGGATTGACCGACCCGCATATCGGGTCGTTTGTCCCCAAGGACTACCTGCGCGCCCTCCCCCTCTCCAGAACACTCATTTTCGTCGCTCCGATATTTGCCATTGGTCGCAGTGTCCTCGGTGCGTATCGACAGGGAGCTTCGAGCCGCAAGGTCGGAGTCATCTGGGATGTGGCCTCCTTCTGGCCCCGTTGGTTCCACCCGCTGGCGCCACCCGCGTACGGCCCGAAGGTGGTCACCGAGTTAAAGGGGCATATCGAATCGGGCGGCTTGAGCGTTCTCGCGGCCCACTCCCAGGGATCGGTCATCGCAGCAGTTGCCACCCACCAGGCATCACTTGCCGGTAAGGGCATGCCCTCAGGACTAATCACCTACGGCAGCCCCATCGGGCTCCTCTACCGGCGGCTTTTTCCCGACACCGGTTTCGACCGTCTGGTCGAAACCCTCCCCCTCACGATGGCGCGGGGATGGACGAGCCTGTGGCGCATCGACGATCCCATCGGTGGTGAGCCGCTCGGGGGTGCCGTGGACTCGGTACTCGACGAACGGGGCTCGGGTCATTCCGGCTACGAGCTGGGGGGCACATTTCGCGAGGCCAGAGAGCGATCCGCCGACTGAAAGCCCCTCCAAGGGCTCGCGGATTCTTTCTATCGCCTTACTCATCGCTGCTACTATTTGCGCCGGGGTTACGGGCGTGCCTCGTCTCTCACGCCTGACTGGATGAGGAGATATTGGGGATGTCAGAAACCACAGATGTGATCGTCATCGGCGGCGGCCCGGCCGGTTCGACCGTCTCGACGTTGTTAGCGAAGCGCGGCCACAAGGTGACGTTGTTCGAACGGGACCGGTTCCCCCGTGACCATGTCGGCGAGTCCCTTCTCCCCTACTGCTACTCGATATTCGAGGACCTCGGAGTCCTCGACCAGATGAAGGAGCAGATGACACGGAAGCCGGGAGTGCGTTTCATCGATGTGGACGGGAAGAACCAGACCACATGGTGTTTCTCGGCGGTGATCAAAGACGAGAGCCACCTCTCCTTTCAGGTTCGCAGAGACCGTTTCGATCACATGCTGCTCCGCAACTCCGAGAAGAATGGGGTTGAGGTCCACGAGGAGACGAAGGTCAAGGAAGTGAATCTCGACGGTCCCGAGGGAACGGTGGTGGTGACCGCAGCCGGGCCCCACGGTGAGACCGAGCACCGGGCCCGGTTCCTTGTCGACGCCTCCGGACGCGACACTTTCCTGGCCAACCGGATCGGGAACAAGAAGAAGAACGAGGCGCTCGACCGGACCGCGTTGTCGCAGCACTGGATGGATGTGCCCTTCGAGGGAGGCTTCGACGAGGGTCTGATCCAAGTCGTCTATCTCGGCGACGAGAAGAAGGGATGGATCTGGATGATCCCGGTGGGTGCGAACCGTCTCTCCGTCGGTGTCGTGCTCGACAGCGAGCATTACCGATCGGCCCGCCAGCGACTGGTCGACGCCGGTTCCGCTGACTGGAAGCGGGACTTCTACCTGGAAGAGTTGAACAGCGCGCCATTCGTCGGCGGTTTGATCGCCAACGCCTCGCCGGTCAGCGACCTGCTGGTAAACGGAGACTATTCCTACAAGTCGGATGTGAAGTACGGGGAGAACTTCGCCCTGGTCGGCGACGCCCACACCTTCCTCGACCCGGTGTTCTCGAGCGGCGTCTTTCTCTCGATGAACACGGCGCGCAAAGTTGCCGGTGCACTTCACCCATGGCTCTCGGATGAGGTCGACGCCCCGCTCGCCGATCTCAAAGAGGTGTACGCCAGCATCGTCGGGGCATACGAGTTGGTAGAGAAGTCGATCATGTTGTTCTACAACCCAACAGCAATCAACTTCGCCCAGGCGGCCTCAGCCAGCGACTTGATCCACGAACGTCACTCGAATGCCCTGGCCAGCATCCATTACGTGCTCGCCGGGGACTTCTTCGAGAACTACGAGAAGTACTCGAAAGCACTCGACCTTCTCGCCGACCCCGATCTGTTCGCCAAGTACAAGAGCTTCATCCTCGATCGGCCCGGCTACGACGCGGACTCCTGCGGGATCACCTTCGAAGAAGCTTTCAGTGAGTTCCAGCGCAACGAGGTGGAGCCGGCACCCGCGGTCTACTGACCGGTCCACAACTAGCGGGGCTTGCGCGACGATCGCGTGCCAGAACCACGAACACTCCTTTGAAGGGGCCCTTAGGATGGGCCTATGTCCGGTGCACGAGATGCTTTCCAACTGAAACCGATGCCCGGCGGACCGGTGCGGGTGACTGTTTGGGCCCTGCACATGGCTCTTCCGGTGCTTGCCCTCTGGCTGCTCCTCTCCCAGCCCGACCTCGATGTCCGTTGGGAGCACCATCCCAGCCACTTCTGGCTGGTGATCGGTGTTGCCGCAGTCAACGTGGCGCTCGCGGTACAGGTCCTCCGGGCGGCGAGGATGAGGGGAGACGCCCGTCTTCTCATCATCGGCTACGCCTTCATGCTGGCCGCGGGCTTTCTGTTCCTGCACGCGCTTGCAACTCCCGGAGTGATCGTTTCATCGGCGAATGGCGGATTCGAAATCGCCACACCGGTCGGGCTGGCCCTTGCTTCGGTTCTTTTCGCCTTTGCCTCGTTCGAATTCTCCACGGCAACCTCCCGCCGGATTGTCGACAGGGCCCGGGCCACCACATGGGCAATCATCGGGCTTTTGGCGGTGTGGGGGGTGGCGTCAGTCGCCGAAGTGCCACCACTTGCCAATCCTCTCTCGGAGCGTGCGGCTGGTCCCCTGCGCTGGATCGCCGTATTGGCGATCTCGCTCTATCTGGTCGCGGTGTTCCGATTCTTCCAGTCTCATCGGAAGAAACCATCGGTGATGCTCCTGGCGCTGATCACCGCGGCAACGCTTCTCGCTGAGGCCATGGCGACAATCATCTGGGCTCGCAACTGGCAACTGTCCTGGTGGCTGTGGCACGTCCTCATGGCGGCAGCATTTGGCTTCGTTGCCTACTCGGCCTACACCCAATACCAAAGAGAGGGCGGCTCGGCAGGCATCTTCGACGGGATCGTCTCCCCCGACACAGCAGTGGCAATCCGCCAGGAGTACGGGAACGCATTGGAGACGCTGACCGACACCCTGCAGAGGTCCGGGCAGTCGGGTATCACCGACCGCGAGCTCGACCTCATCATCGCCGGGCTGGGCGTGCGGTTCTCATTGAGCGAAGGTCAAAGCGAAATCCTGGCACGAGCAGCGCGATCACTGGCCACCGAGCGCGACGAGGCGAGGCGCCTCGGGGCTCTGGCCCTTATCGGAACCGAAGCCGGGGTGGAGCGGGACGAGGACGAGCTTCTTCAAAGTGTCACTGCCGTTCTCGCCGAGCGATTCGCACCCGACGTGGTCCGGATCGGCCTCCCCTCCCCCGAGGGGTTGGTGTTCCCCGACAGGCTCACCACTTCGCAATGGCCGGCAACTGGAGGAAGGTATGCGAAGGATCTGACGGTCGGCGGAGAACAAGCCGGTACCGTCGAGTTCGCCCGCCCTCACGCCGAATTCCGCCCCCGGGACATCGCGATCATGGACACCCTCGTCGCCGAGATCGGGATCGCACTCGACAACGTCCGGCTCTACACCCAGCTCGACACCCTGTTCCGCACTTACATGTCACCTGATGTCGCCAACACCCTGCGGGCTGATCCCTCCGCCTCCGGGTTGGGTGGATCCATTGTCGAGCTGACCGCACTCTTCGCCGACCTGCGCGGCTACACCTCGTTCTCCGAGCGGACCGACCCCGAGGAGGTGATGGAGCTGCTCAACCACTATTTCGGACTGGTCGTGCCGGTGATTCTTCGCAATGGCGGGACGATCGTTCAGTTCATCGGCGATGCCCTTCTCGCCGTGTTCGACGCTCCCGAGCCGGGGCCGGACCATGCTTTCCGGGCAGCCCGTGCGGCCCTGGAAATGCAAGACGCCGTAGGTGGCGTGGTCGGAGACCGCGCCGACCGTCTGCTCTTCAGGATCGGCATCAATACGGGGCCTGCGCTCATTGGCAACGTCGGAAGTGCCGAGATGCGCAGTTTCAACGTTGTTGGGGACGCGGTCAATGTCGCGTCGCGACTGGAGACCTCAGCCGAGCCCGGCACGGTGCTGATCGGTGCGACTACCTATCAGGCGATAGCGGACAGGGTCGATGCCGTGGCGCTTGGCCCACTCGAGCTGAAAGGCAAAACCGACACCACGACCGCGTATCTGCTGGAACGGATCAGGAGCTGAAGACCCGCTAGTGGTCTAGCCGCAGGCAGGGTCGTCGGGTTTGGCCCCGAGTGATCGCCCGATCTGGTCGGTGGCTCTCCGGAAACTCTCGGCGTCGGCCAAGTCGATGCTGCCCAGCATGTGTTCCTTGATCACCTCTGTGTGGACCGGTTCGGCCTCGGCAAGCTTGGCCGCACCGGCCTCGGTGAGGGCGGCATAGCTGCCCCGCCTGTCGGTCGGGCAAGACCGACGTTCCACCCACCCTTGATTCTCCAAACGACTTATTGCATGGGAGATGCGGCTCCGCGAGAACACAGCAGACTCAGCTAGTTCACTCATGCGGAGCCCCTCTTCGCCGGCATCGCGGAGTCGGGCGAGAAGCGTGTAGTCGGGAAGAGAAACACCGGCAGAACTATCGAGGCGGCTGTCCAGCTCTTCGAATAAGAGCCTCGCCGCCACCAGATAGGAACGCCATATTTCCTCGTCTGCCAGGGTGAGGCTTGTGGTGATTCGAGTCGACATGTTTCTCCTCAGCCATCTTAGTCCGGCCTGTTGAGACTTGAATAGTTGACAGTTCAACATCATCGTGGTATCTTGTTGATTGTTCAACTATTGAAGGGTAAACATGACCACTGCGACTGCAAATGCCACCACGTCCACTCCCGCCGTCGGAGTCTGGGATATCGACCCGACCCACAGCCATCTCTCGATCATCGCCAGGCACCTGATGGTCACCAAGGTCCGGGGCACCTTTGAGGACATCAGCGGGACAATTGAAGTAGCAGAGGACCCGACCAGGTCCAGCGCACGGGTCGAGGCAAAGGCCGCAAGCGTCACCACCGGTGTTGCCGACCGTGACGGTCACCTCCGCTCGCCCGACTTCCTGAACGCAGAGACGTACCCCCTCATCACCTTCGAGTCGACGGCCGTCACCCCCAAGGGGGACGACTGGAAGCTCACAGGTGACCTCACTATTCGAGGTGTCACTAAGCCCGTGAATTTTGATCTCACCTACGAAGGCTCCGGCCAGGATCCCTACGGGAATACCAAAGCCGCCTTTGTAGCTTCCGGTGAGATCGACCGAGAGCAGTTCGGCCTCACCTGGAATGTCCCCCTCGAGGGTGGCGGTGTCCTGGTGTCGAAGAACTTCAAGATCGAATTCGAGGTCCAGGCCAAGCTCCGCTCCTGATCCGTCCGCGGATGGGGTGCGTGCCGCTCGGGTGACACGCACCCTTTTACGCGTCCGGGCCACTATGAGTTGAGTTTGTCATTGCACCGCCCGGGGTACTGATCGTGGCCGGTTGCGTCGATTGAAGGAGACGTTTGGCTTCGAAACGCTACGAACTGGTCGAATCGCTCGGCACCGGGGGAATGGCCACCGTCTGGAGAGCCAGAGACACCGTCCTGGACCGCTGGGTCGCGCTCAAGCGACTTCTCCCCCACGCCAACAACGACCCCGTCGTCTCCGAGCGATTTCGCCGCGAAGCGCTTTCCTCGGCCCGTCTCAGCCATCCCGGCATAGTGACGGTCTATGACGCCGGGGAAGACGAGGACGGGCCCTTTATCGTCCTCGAGTTGGTCGAAGGCGAGACGCTCGGAGACCTCCTGAAACGCGAAGGAAGCCTTGACGTCGCAGCGACCGCGGGGATCGTTCGCCAGGTCGCTGACGCTCTCGACTATGCCCACAGCCAGGGCGTCATCCATAGGGACGTCAAACCTGCCAACTTAATGATCGCCTCCGACGGGACCGTCCAGCTGACCGACTTCGGCATTGCCAGGTCGGCCGACGACCCTACGACGATCACGAAACCGGGTGCCGTGATCGGCACACTCGCCTACCTCGCGCCAGAGGTGATCGAAGGCGACATGATCACCTCTGCATCAGACATCTACTCGTTGGGAGCCGTCACGTACCAGATGCTCACCGGCGACCCGCCGTTCCGGGCGGAGAACGTGGGTGCACTCGTCATAGCCATTCGAACCGGTGACGCGCCGAAGCTGGACGGGATCCCTGACGCGGTAGCGGAAACCGTACTCGAGGCCATGTCGACCGACCCGACCAAGCGGCCGGCCACCGCAGGTGAATTCGCCGCAAACCTGATGGCTAGGACGACTTTGGCGATGCCCGCCGAAACCGTCGTTATGCCCCCGGTTACCACAACTGCGGAGGTTTCCGAGGTGCCCGACAACCCCACCCTCGTCATCCCAGCTACGGGAGACGCCGCGCCGCCCGGACCTTCCCGGCGAGCGGCCTGGGTCGCTGTGCTACTCGTCGCCGGTGTCGCCCTGACGGCCTTTGCCATGATGCCGGACGGAACCGGTCCTGGCCTCGCAACGGCGACGTCCACGACCGCGATCCTGCCGGCCGAGACGACGACCACGGCTCCTATCACCACGTCCACCACCACGACCACCACGACGACCACCACGACGCCGACAACAACGACGACCACCACCACCATCCCCACTCCGGAGAGCGTTGCCGAGGAGATGGCCATCCACGTCGAGGAGCTGGACCCTCCCGAGTACCGCTCCAAAGACATCAAGCGCGTCTCCGACGCTCTCGACGCGGTCATGTCAACGTGGGCCGACGGCGACGAGGAGGAGCTGACGGACCAGCTGCAAAATCTCGGTGAGGCGATCCAGGATCTTCCGGACACGGAGGAAACAGACCATCTCATGGATCACTTCGTCGAGCTTGTGGAGTTGATGGGGTTTGAGCTCCGAGCCAACTCCGACGAGGACGACGACTGAGACCTGCAGATCCGGTGACGTCAGAAGGTCACACGTGGAGAAGTGGCGAGATCGTTCCTGAGCTCCTGTCGCCGCCTGCTAAACACAGCCATGATGGCACTCTCCACCTACACCTTGCTCATCTCGTGTCCCGATCGCCCTGGACTGGTAGCGGCGGTCGCGTCCTTTCTCGTGGAGAGGGAGGCGAACATCGTCCATGCCGACCAACACGTCGACAGACAGGAAAACCTGTTCCTGCAGCGGATCGAATTCACGCTGCCCCGCCTGGATAGCGAGAAGCTCAGAGACGATTTCACCATGTTCTCCAGCGGGTTCGACATGACCTGGTCGCTGCGCACGCCGGACCGGCCGAGGCGGGTTGCCGTCCTGACATCGACAGAAAGCCATTGCCTCTCGGACCTCCTCAGCAGGTGGGATATCGGCGAAATGGACCCGGCCGAACTCGCACTCGTCGCCTCCAACCATCCCGACCATGCCAGCCTGGTGCATCATCATGGCGTCCCGTTCCACCATATCCCTGTCGACCCGGAGGACCCGCAGTCACACGGTGAGGTAATACGCCGGCTCTGCGAGGAAAACGGAGTCGATCTGCTCATCCTCGCCCGGTATATGCAGATCATCGGCGAATCAATGGTCAACGAATACCGGAACCGGATCGTCAACATCCACCACTCATTTCTTCCGGCTTTTGCCGGGGCCCGGCCCTACCACCAGGCCCATGCCCGGGGAGTGAAGTTGATCGGCGCAACCGCCCACTACGTCACCTCGGAACTCGACGAAGGCCCCATCATCGCCCAGGACGTACTCCCGGTGAGCCACCGCGACGGCATCGAAGAACTGCGCCAGAAAGGACGCGATCTGGAGAAGGTCGTCCTGGCAAGGGCAGTCCGTCTCCACCTCAACGATCGGATCCTCGCCTACGGAAACCGGACCGCGGTCTTTGATTGACCCGGTGAACGATCTGACTTGGCGCGCGAACTCAAGTAGTGCCTGGAGAAACCGATAACAAACGGTGCCTGCATCAGATAAAGAATCGAACCGCATATTGACGCTGCAGGACGCGACCGGCCGCGGCACGGTCAAAATAGCGACCGCAGGGCAGACGCGCCCCGGTCAGACAGACGCCATCCACCTGCCCAATCCCCTCGAATCGGCTGTGGGTTTGGCGAACCTTCTCCATGACAGGACTCGTGACTTCAACGCCGGTGTCCGCAACCAGGTAATCGAGATGCTGTCTCTCGAGCTGACTGAGGCCGACCACGTCGTCCAGGACTTGCTCATGAGCCTGCGAAC
>JBBDMR010000062.1:0-4736 GCA_040878225.1 Acidimicrobiia bacterium | reverse complement strand
CAATGAGGGATACGGCGGACCACAGGACCTGACACTCCTCCACGACCCCGAGGAAATCGCCGGCGAACTCACAGACCTGACAGTGGTTCGTTCCGGGCGTATCCGGAGGAAGGTCGAAACCGAGGAGGGGAGCGTCGAGGCCATCGACTCTCTGGTTCGTGCGACGCGAAAGGGTTGACAGAACTTCCGACTTGGTATATCGTTCGGTCGAACGACCGAGAGATGACCAGTGGTAGACACCAGGAAAAACGACACAGCCAGATCGATACTTCAGGCAGCCAAGGAATCGCTGCTCGACACCGGGCTCTCCGGGCTGTCGACGCGATCGATCGCAGACGCTGCCGGCGTGCCCCTCAGCCAGATCCACTATCACTTTGGTTCGAAGCAACGACTCGTTCTCGCCGTCCTCGAAGCCGAGAATGATCGACTCCTCGAACGTCAGCAACAGATGTTCGAGTCCGATTTTCCGCTCTGGAAACAGTGGGAGCAGGCGTGCGACTTCCTCGACGACGATCTCGAGTCCGGATACGTCCGGGTCCTCCACGAGATGATCGCAGCAGGATGGTCCGACCCCGAGATCGCCGCCGTCGTCTGGAAGCAGCTGAGTGGGTGGCAGGATCTCCTCGCCGGGGTGGCGCGCCGGGCGGCTGCGAAACTCGGAGGACTCGGACCTTTCACGCCCGAGGAGATCGGCGTCCTCGCCGGCATACCATTCATTGGAGCAGAGGCTTACCTGCTCATGGGGGTCCAGGAGAAGGAATATCCGGCCCGATCGGCGCTGAGGAAGGTGGGAGCGATCATCCGCGCAATGGAGGAAGCAGGCGATGCGGGCTAAAGAACCCGATCATCACGGATTTGTCGACAGTGATGGCCTCGACATCGGTTACGAGGTCTTCGGCTCTGGTGACCCCACCGTGCTGCTCCTGCCCACCTGGACGATCATGCACGCCCGGTTCTGGAAGATGCAGGTCCCGTACCTGTCCCGAGGCAATCGGGTGGTCACCTACGACGGCCCGGGAAACGGGCGGACCGTGCGGTCGTCCGATCCGGAACGGTTCTCCACCGACGCCGAGGTGGCCAACGCGGTGGCAGTCCTCGATGCGGTGGGTGCCGATCGGGCTGTCGTGGTCGGATACTCGGACGGGGGAAAGTTCGGGGCGAGAATGGCTCAACTACACCCGGGCCGCGTCAGTGCACTCATACTGATCGCCCCGAACCTCGGCCTGGACGACCCGTTGCCGGAGCGAGATCCGATCCGGGAGAGGTTCTTCGAGCCTTATCCGGAGAATCCGGAGGGCTGGGAGAAATTCAACGCTGCCTATTGGCGGGACCATTACGACGATTTCGCCCGGTTCTTCATGGGCAAAGTATTCTCCGAGCCCTTCTCCACAAAGCAATGGGACGACGGTGTGGGCTGGGCTCTGGAGACGACGGGTGCGATCCTCGAGGCGGAGATGCGCCGACCGGCCGATCCCGACCCGTTCGAGGTGGCCTCGGCGGTGTCATGTCCGGTCCTGCTCATCCACGGAACCGATGACCGGATAATCCCCCACCAGGGGAGTGTCCGTGCCGCTGAGGTCATGGGAGCATCCCTTCTGACGATGGCCGGCAGTGGGCACGGCGCCCATCTGCGGGATCCGATCCCGGTCAACCTCGCCCTCCGTGAGTTCATCGACGGGGTGACGCCATGAGGGCGCTGGCACCGGTGGTCGACGAAACATTGTCCCGTGATGGTGTTGTGATCCACTACGAGGTCTACGGGTCTGGAGACACCACCTTCCTCCTGATTCCGCCCGCGCCGATCACGCACTCCCGGATCTGGAAGGCACAGATCCCCCATCTCGCCAGACGGCACAGGGTGGTTACCTTTGATGCGCGTGGAAACGGGGGCTCCGGCCGGCCCACCGGCCTGGCCGACCACACCCGGGCAGAAAACGTTGCCGACGTCGCCGCCGTTCTCGACGCCACGGGGACGAGCAGAGCGGTTCTCGTTGCCCATTGCCACGCCAACTGGTGGGCCATCGATTTCGCCGACTCCCAACCAGAGCGCGTCGAGGCATTGATCGCCATCGACCCGGGGGTTCCCTACCTGGGTACTCCGCAGCCGCACTGGGTGCAGACAGCGGCGACTTTCGACGATCGACTCGAAGACCCCGTCGGGTGGGAGCTATTCAACCGGCACGTCATCATCGAAGAGCATCGGCGGTGGGTTGAGTTCTTCTTTGATGCCCAGCTGGTCGAGCCCCACTCCACCAAGCAGTATGACGACGCGGTCGGCTGGGCACTCGAGTCGAGTGGTTCGGTCCTGGTGGCGGGGGAGGAAGGGATCGAACTCGACCTTCCCGGCCGGGAGGAATTTGTCGCCATGTGTGAGCGACTCGACCTTCCCGTCTTGGTGATCCACGGCAGCGAGGATGTCTGCCAGTCACCGGAGAAGGGACGGGAGTTGGCCGAGATCACGGGTGGGAACTTCGTTCTGATCGAGGGGGCGGGGCACCTGACGATGGCGCGCGAGCCGGTCCGGGTCAACCGTGAGATCGATATGTTCATCGACGGCAAGCGCCGTGTGGAGGCTCGGGCCCGGACCTGGACAAGAGGCCTGCAGCGGCCAGCGAGGGCGCTCTACATATCGTCTCCGATTGGACTCGGCCATGCCAGACGCGACGTGGCGGTAGCCAAGGAACTGAAAAAGCTCCGGCCAGAGATCGAGATCGATTGGCTCGCCCAGGATCCCGTGACCCGGGTCCTCAAAGCAGAGGGGGAAACCATCCACCCTGCGAGTGAGTGGCTGGTGAGCGAATCGGCGCACTTCGTGTCGATGACCAACGAGCACAATCTCCATGCTTTCCAGGCGATCCGGGAGATGGACGAGATCCTCGTCGCCAATTTCATGATCTTTCAGGAGGTGGTCGAGGACGGCAACTACGACCTCGTAGTCAGCGACGAGGCATGGGAGGTCGACCACTTCTGGCACGAGAACCCCGAGCTGAAACGAGGCTCACACGTCTGGTTCACCGACTTCGTCGGCTATCTCCCGATGCCGTCGGGCGGAGACCGTGAGGCCTTCGTCGCTGCGGACTACAACGCCGAGATGATCGAGCACATCGCGCGCTTTCCCCGAATCCGTGATAGGGCGCTGTTCGTGGGGAACCCCGACGACATCATCCCGGAGACCTTCGGTCCGGGCCTCCCCAAGATCAGAGACTGGACGGAGGAGCATTTCGACTTTCCCGGTTACATCACCGGCTTCATCCCGCCCGCCCCCGACGAAATCGACGGAATCAGAGACGAGCTCGGTTTCAGAGACGGGGAGAAGGTGATCGTGGTGACAGTCGGCGGCTCAGGTGTCGGGCGCGCCTTGCTCGAGACGATCATCGCCGCCTACCCGCTGGTAAAGGATCTGGTCCCCGAAGCACGGATGATCGTGGTGGCGGGGCCCAGGATCGACCCCGGCTCGCTGCCCGAGTATCCGGGCCTTCAGATCGAGGGATATGTGGAGCGGCTGTACCGCCACCTGTCCGTTTGCGATCTGGCGGTGGTCCAGGGCGGGCTCACCACGTGCATGGAATTGGCCGCGGCGCGCAGACCGTTCCTCTACTTCCCCCTCGAGGACCACTTCGAGCAGAACTACCACGTTCGCCACCGGCTCGACCGATACGGAGCCGGCCGCTACATGGACTACGCAGCCAGCGATCCCGATTCGATCGCAGACGCAATGGCGACCGAGGTCGGACGGCAGGTGGACTACGTCCCGGTTGAGACCGACGGTGCGGCCCGAGCCGCTGCCCAAATAGCTGAACTGTTGTAGGGAGGTGAGCCCGCACACACAACGAATATCCATGCCCAAAGAATCGGTCGAACGACCGACTCAGAACAGAGCCAAATAGGCATAGGTGGGCTGGACACCCACCACAGATGGCGTCGGGATAGGTGGGAGGCACCGATGTAGATCGGACCTCCGTGCCATACCTTCGCCGACAGGTCAGGCCCCTGTTGGGGCTGGCCGAGCAAACAAGTCCCGGCACGGGACACCAAGCAGAAAGGAACTGGAAATGACCACATCGACGAAACCATTCACAAATGGGGTAAATCTGGAAGCGATCCTCGGGGCGCGGGCCGCGCTGACCGAGACTCCGGCCGCAGCGAACTTCACCTGGAAAGCAGAGGCGGAGTGGGTCGACGGGACGCACTCTCGGACCACGATCGAGAGGTTCTTCGGACTCGGCGCAGAGCAGTCTCATCGCGAGGCTTTCGTCCTCTACACCGACCACCCGGAGATCTTCGCCTCCGAAGACCACGGTCCTGCGCCAGTGGAAACACTCCTTGCCGCCCTGGCGGGGTGTCTCGGCGCCGGGATCGCCACGGTGGCTGCAAACCGCGGCGTCGAACTTCGGTCGGTGAAAGCCTCCGTGGCGGGCGACATGGACCTGGCCGGGATCATGGGTATCGACCCGTCGGTCCGCAACGGATTCTCGGGGATCACCGTGCGGTATGAGATCGACGCCGACGCCACCAGCGAAGAGATCGAAAGCATCGTCGCCCAATCGCAGAAGCGCTCCGCGGTCTACGACGCGATCACCAACCCGACAGCGGTGACCGTCGAGGTTGTGTAGTGCGCTCCAATGGCGACTTCCCGGACACCGGGCCGCATCCGGATGGGGCCGTTTTCGGACGGCCCCGCTCGGCCGACTACGACGTGGTGGTGGTCGGTGCCCGGGTGGCACGGGCGGCGACCC
>JBBDMR010000061.1:0-25938 GCA_040878225.1 Acidimicrobiia bacterium | reverse complement strand
CTGTCCTCCCGCTTGCGGGAGGAAGGTTCGCGAAGCTGTTCCCCCGGAGGCGAAGCCGAACGGGGGAAAAGTCCCTGCGCCCGCCGATAGGCGGGCGGAGGTAAGGGGGACTGAGACTCTACGAGTTGAGAGCGGAAGCGCCGCAAGCTCCGTTGGTGGGAGCGCCCCACCCTCCCCTCCGACCTCCCGGTCGGAGGTACTCCCTCCGTAAACGGAGGGAGAGATGCAAGCGGAGGGAGAGACGCAAGCGGAGGGAGAGACGTTCGCCCGGCTGTCGCCGGGCTTATCTGGCTGGCATTCTGGCTGCGGCGTCGAGGCGGATCACTTCTCCGTTGAGCATTGTGTTTTCGACGATGGCCACGACGAGTTTGGCGAAGTCTTCGGGAGTGCCGAGGCGCTTGGGGAAAGCGGCGAGGTTGGCCAGGGAGTCCTTGAGCTCCTGGGGGGCGGCGGCCAGGAGGGGGGTATCCATGATTCCGGGTGCCACCGTCATCACCCGGACGCCGAGATTGGCGAGGTCTCGTGCCAGGGGGAGGGTCATCGCCACGATGCCGCCTTTCGACGCCGAGTATGCAGCCTGGCCGACTTGGCCATCGAAAGCGGCGATCGAAGCGACGTTGACGATGACGCCGCGCTCACCTTCGGGCGAAGGGTCATTGCGGGCCATGGCCCCGGCCACGTTGCGGATCATGTCGAACATGCCGATGAGGTTGATGCCAATCGTCTGGCGGAACACCTCGAGATCATGCAGGTCGCCGTCGCGGGAGACCACGCGTTGCGCCGGCGCGATCCCGGCAGCATTGACGAGAATGTCGACCTTGCCGAAAGCCTCCACCGCCCCGGCGACAGCGGCAGCGACGTCATCCGGGTTGGAAACGTCGCAAGGGAGAAATCTGGCGTCACCGCCGAGCGAGGCGATCGCCTCAGCCCCTTTCGCTTCGTTGATGTCGACGAGAACCGCCCTCGCCCCCGCATCGACCAACTTCCCGGCCGCACCCAACCCCAGGCCGGATGCGCCTCCGGTGATGACTGCCACCGAACCGTCGATCTTCATTGCACCCTTTCGTGACGAGAAGTCGGTGACGGTACCAGCGATCGCCGAATGCTCCTGCTGAGATGAGAGCGATGATTGGGGTCTTCGACTCGGGAATAGGCGGCCTCGGCGTTCTCCGCGAGATGGTTCCGGACTTTGCCGACGAGGAGGTCGTCTATGCGGCAGACCGCGCCAACGCCCCTTACGGCACCAGAACTCTTGGGGAGGTCCAGGCGCTGACCCATCTACATGCGCGCACTCTCATCGATGCCGGCGTGACCACCCTCGTGCTCGCCTGCAATACCGCTTCGGCCGCCGCGCTGTCATCGCTGCGAGAAGAACTGCCAACCACACGGTTTGTCGGGATGGAACCCGCGATCAAACCTGCTGCAGCGGCGAGCCGTAGCGGGATAGTCGGCGTGCTGGCAACAGCTGCAACATTCCAGGGCAAGCTCTTCGAGAGCCTGCTCGACCAGTACGCCGAGGGAGTCGAGGTGTTGACGAGGGCTGCACCGGAGTGGGTCGAAATCGTCGAGTCGGGTCACCTCGACGGAGAAGGCGTCATCGAACAGGTCAGGGCGCACACCTCTCCCCTGGTGCGCAACGGAGCCGACACCCTTGTCCTCGGATGTACCCACTTCACGTTCCTCGTCGATGCGATCCAGGAAGCAGTCGGGCCAGAAGTCACCATCATCGATCCGGCCCACGCCGTGGCGCGACAGGCACGGCTTGTTCATCCGGGGGGCGATAGCGTTGGAACCCTCCGGGCAATGGTCAGTGGCGATGCCGCACAATTCGCCAGACTGAGTAAAACAGTCGCAGGCATTTCCTTTCCCGACGGGGTCCTACCCTTATAGGTCAGCAGTGGAGAACCAACACACGATCCCGACAACCGAGTACAACGCCCTCTGGGCACGTCCTGGCCTGACTCTCGCCGGGCGGGGAACCAGTCGCGTGCTCGATCCCGGTTCCGGCCCGGGTCGCTATCACCGGGCTCTGCAACTGCTCGGAGACATAGGTGCCGGTCTTGCCTTCGCATCCTTCACGTTCGACCCCGACGAAGAAGGATCGGTGATAATCGTCCCCGAGCGCGTCGAAAGCTCTTTCGCAGCCCTGCCGGGCGCCAGGCCAAACGGGACAATCGACGAAGACGACGCCGAGAGGTGGCCGAAGATGGTCAACGAAGCGCTGGTCGAGATCGAGCGGGGCCGTGTCGAGAAAGTCGTCCTGACCCGGCGGCTCCGGGCAAGCTTCGACCACGCCCTCGACCCGTTCTCCGTCGCGGCCCACCTGATCGGCACCCAACCGGGGTGTCATGTCTACGCAATGGAGGGCCTGGTCGGTGCCAGCCCGGAGCTCTTGCTCCGCACCGGCAACGGCCATATCGAGTCGATGCCGCTTGCGGGTTCGGCGACTGATGCGCGACCCGATCTGCAGACCCTGAAGAACGAAGAGGAGCACCGGCTCGCAGCCGACTCGGTGGGTGATGCCTTCTCGGCCGCCGGCCTGGAATACACGCGGACCGAGCCAACCATCGTAGAAGTGGGAGAGATCCGCCACCTCGGAACACGCTTCGAAGGCTCCACTCCCGAAGACTTCGACTTCGGGGACATCCTTCCCCACCTTCACCCAACAGCTGCAGTTGCCGGGACTCCCACCTCAGTCGCACTTTCGATAATCAGCGACATGGAGGAGACCTCACGGGGGCGTTACTCGGGGCCGGTGGGTTGGTTCGACATGGAAGGCAACTGCGAGTTCGCCGTTGCTCTGCGCTGCGGATTGCTCAGCGGGACAACGGCGGTTCTCCGTAGCGGTGCCGGCATCGTCGCGGGATCGAATCCCGACGACGAACTCGAAGAGACCGTGTGGAAGCTGAAGCCGATGCTCGACGCACTCGGGTTATCGGACACCTAAGACTGCTCGTGCCGCATCGTCGAGGGCGCGCCGCATCGACAGGTCTGCATGACGGTCAACCGTCACTCTGACTACGTTCACCCCTTCGTTCTGCATCGCCCGCCTCAGCTCCGGGGCGACATCCGCAACCGACTTCACTGCTGAGAAAGCGAGGCCGTGGAACCCGGCCAGGACCGACAGGTCGCGCCCCGGAGGGGTTATGAACAGTCTCTCGAAATCAGGCGCGTGTTGTGCCTGGGGCAAAAGATCGAACAGCCCTCCGCCCCCGTTGTCCACGACGAGGAAAACGGTCGAAGGTATCTGATCCGTTAGAAAGGCGTTGGAGTCGTGGAGGAATGCCAGGTCTCCGGTGACCGCGACGGTGCCGGGTCTACAGTCTGCAACCCCGAGCGCCGTCGAATTGAATCCATCGATCCCCGACAGGCCGCGATTGGCGAAAACCCACCCGGAACGGGTGAGCTGCGAATCGACATCGCGGATCGAGAGGGACGACGCCACCACCAGCGCCAGCCAGTCGACGTCGTTGAGTGACCGTGCAATGCCAGGGCCTGTGGGCTGGTCGGTTTCTGCGAGCACCATGTCGATGGCGTCGCGGACCGCGCTGTCGGTCCCGGACCACCGGTCCGACCAACCTTGCTCCTGGTCGCCCGCGAGCCTTTTCAACGATTCCACCGGATTGGACCGCAGGGCGTCGGTCATGGTGCCCGAGGCGTCGGAGAAGAGGCCCCACCGGTCAGCGTGGACCACTGGTGTGCCGGCCTGCATCACTGCCGCGAGCCGATCGGAGGGACCCGTTTGGCCGACGACGTAGACCCAGTCCGGCTCCAGGCCCGCGGGTACACCATCGACCAGTATGTGGTGGTACCCGGAGACCGTTCCGGCTCCCCTCGCACCGGATAGGGCAGTGGCGAGAATCGGGATGCCGGCAGAGCGACAGACTGCAACGAGAGCGGCGGCGTCGTAGTCTCCACGGCCCGCAATCACCAACGAACGCTTCCCGGAGGTCACGTCAGCGGGCGGGACGTTCAGCGGCGTCGACGACCGAACGGGCTCCTCCCGGCGGCGCCCGGTGTCCGTCGCGTACGGAGCCGCTTTCGACCTTCCATCGTCGGCCACCGGGACCGTAGGTTCCTCGAACGCAACGTTGATCTGTACCGGGCCGGGGACTCCCTCGCCGCCGTTTGCCAATGCCACAGCTGCTTTCACCGCCTCGCGCCAGGTTTCCGGCTCTCCCGCCGTGTCGACTGCTGGCCCCAGTTGGAACCGACCCCGGAGGAAGCCCGAGAAGACAGACTCCTGATCCATGGTTTGGTTAGTCCTCCGTCTGACCATCTCCGGTGGCCGATCGGCTGTTAGCAGTATCAGTGGTATTGCCGAGCGTTCGGCTTCGACTACGGCGGGAAGGAGGTTGGCCACCGCGCTGCCCGATGTCGTCACGGCAAGACCGGGGCGCCCGCATCCCGCGGAGAGTCCGAGAGCCCGGAATCCTGCGGAGCGCTCATCGATGTGGATGGCGGTCTCGAATTCTTCCCTTGCGTTCAGTGCGAGGACCAGAGCGGTCGATCGCGACCCGGGTGAGATGACAGCCCTCGTCACGCCACATCGGGCAAGTTCGTCGACGATCACCCACGCCATCGCGCTACTTGGATTCGGATGGATCATGTCAGGACCCTCGCGGCCGCTCGCAGTTTCCGGAGCATCTCCGCCGCCCGGATTCGATCGGGCCTCCAGCGCTCGAGCAGCGCCGGATCGGGGTCCACTCGCTTCACATCTATGAAGCCGTCGAAGCCAACCCTGGGCTCCAGTGTGGGATCGCCCTCGAGCAGCGCGACCGTGCCCAGGCCGCATGCATAAGGAAGGTCATCGAGCAAGGAGGCGGCCAAGAGACCCGAGTACATGCCGACCGATGTCTCCAGGGCAGAAGAGATAACGACCGGTAGTTTGGTCCGGCTGGCGAAGTCGAGGACCCGGGCAACTCCTCCCATCGGCTGGACCTTGACCACCAGAACATCAGCAGCACCTGACTCGACCACGCGGAGGGGGTCGGGACTCAGCCGCACCAATTCGTCGGCTGCCAGCTTCACCCCGGTCCGATGTCGCAACTCGATCATTTCCTCGACGGTGGTCACCGGCTGTTCGACGTATTCGAAATCGAACCGGGAGAGCTGTCCGAGCCGTTCAGTGGCCTCCTCGAGTGACCAGCCTGCATTCACGTCGATCCGCACCTTGCCTCCAGGTCCGAGAGCATCGACAACTGCGTCGAGTCGCTCCTCATCTGCCTCAGCCGGCACTCCTGGATCTCCCACTTTCACCTTGGCGGTCTTCGCCCCGGACTCGCCGACCAATGCCGCTGCCACCTCCGGTGCTACGACCGGGATTGTCACATTGACAGGAATTCGTAGCCGGCCGGGGTCCGGCAGCGTGGAACAGGCGGCTTCGAGCGCCGACGCCAGCCATCTGGTGGTCACCTCAGGCTGGTAGTCGGGGAAGGGAGAGAACTCCCCCCAGCCCGAAGGGCCCTTGACCAGGACAGCTTCCCGGTGATCGACGCGCCGGAATTTGTGTCGCATCGGAATCCGAACCGGGTGGAGCTCAATCGCGTCGAGAAGTGGGCTCACCGGCCCTGGACCTCCCGGATGTACCTGATGAGTCTCCCGAGTTGGTCGTCGTCCAGCGAGGAGCGGAACGACGGCATCCGCCCCCTGCCATCGACGATGGACGCCTCCAGGAAAGTGTCCGGATGCTCGGCGGCAGGCGAGCCCGAACCGAGAGCGGGACCGACCCCACCCCCCAGATCGTCTCCGTGGCAGTTGGAGCACAGCTGCAGATATATCTCTTCGCCCGTCGCGTCCGCCGCGGGCCTACCCGTACAACCGGCGGCGACCACGAGCAGGAGAAACAGGAGATGGGACAGCTTCACGGCCTGGTTTCGTTTTCCTCGAAATGGAGAAGGACCTCGCGCACTTCCTGGGACCGGTCCCTGGGGATAACCAGCACCCCGTCTTCGGTCTCGACAACCACGACATCGTCGACGCCAACGACTGCCACCCTGCGTGAGCTCGATCGCACCAGGGAGTTGTGCGAATCGATCGCCGCCACGTCGCCGATCAGGACGTTTCCCGCGTCGTCTTTCGCGGAGACCTGCCACACCGCGTGCCAGGACCCGATATCACTCCAGCCGGCGTCGAGCGGGACGACGAGGCCTTGCTCGGTCCGCTCCATTATCTGGTGGTCGAAGGAAATCGCGGGAGCCGTCGAGAAGGCGTCCGATAGCTGTCCGTTGCTGCGCTCGGAAACTGCGCGTGCCACCGAAGCAAGGAGCTCGGTCCCCTCGACCTCGGTGAGAATTGCCGCCGCTTTCGCCACAAACATCCCCGAGTTCCACAGGTACCCGCCGGACAGGAGCTCGGTGGCGCGAGCTGCATCGGGCTTTTCGACGAACTCGGCGATCTCGAATCCGCCTTCAACAGCTGACCCGGTCTTGATCCATCCGTACCCGACTTCAGGCCGGTCGGGGACACATCCGAAGGCGACCACTCCCCCGGCTTCTGCAAGCTCAATCGCCTTGCCCGCGGCGATATTGAATTCGGTGGTGTCGGGGATCAGATGATCGGACGGGAGCACGACAAGGATGTCTTGCGGGTCCGCCACGAGTGCCGCAGCCACGATCGCCGGGGCAGTGTTTCGCGGGCTCGGTTCCGAGAGGACGATGGTCTCCTGGTCTGTCCCGTCGAGCGCCTCAGCAATCAAATCGGTGTGCGCGGTTCCAGAGACAACGATCACCCCGACCACGCCCGGGATGGCACGCGCCCGGTCAAGGGTGGCGTCAAAGAGGCTTCTGCCACCAAACAAGTCGATGAACTGTTTGGGCCTTGCCCCGACGGAAAGGGGCCAGAGCCGGGTACCCGACCCGCCTGAAAGCACCACGCTGCGAACACGACTCACAGGAACACGGTACTAACGGTCGGTACGGTGAACGACCTATTCGACTCCAATTGAGATATGGCCGCACTCAGCGCAGATCTGGCGCTTGATCCCGAGGCCCCCGGGAGCTTCCACATAGACATGGGTGTGCTCGACCCGATTGCGCACAAACGCCGAGCGGACGGCCCCCATGATCCCTCCCCTGGTCGCGGTGGTTGCTATCGGCAGGGAGTCGTCCTCGTCGTCATCGGCCTCGGCAGGGACCGCCGCAACCACATGTTGCTCGCGGGCATCGTCCCGGCGATCTTCGAATGCGCCGAGGTCGACGACATACTCGGGCTCGCGATTGGGTTCGACCTCGTGGGTGTCCTCGTGGGCGTCCTCGTGGGTGTCCTCGTGGGCGTCCTCGTGGGCGTCCTCGGGCGACGGCTCCGGCGACGGCTCCGGCGACGTCCCGGCAGCTTCGCCGGGCGGGTCGTCCGCCACTGGTGCCAGCCAGGGCACCGACCCGGATTGAGGCACCGCAGGCTCCGGAGCCTCCTCGATCTCGACAGCCTCCTCGAGCTCGTCCGGAGTTGGAGACTCAGCGACCACCGGCCCGGGATCTTCGGGCTCGGCCAGAGATGGAGCGGGCACTTCGGTAGCGGAAGCATCCTCGCTCGTGGCCCAGGGGACGCTCTGTTTGAACACCGAGTCAGTGGCGGGGGGCTGTGACACCCGCTCGGTCTCCGGTTCGGCGAAGACGGCGTCGGGAGTGTCCGGCGAGTCCGGGACCGGATCGCTGTGGTCAGAGGTTTCTTCCGAGTCCATGTGGGCGACATCGGCGGAGATCTCCGCTGTGGCCGGGCGGTTCGGTGGCTCGGACTCTGCCGACACTTGCTGCGGCTCAGGCTCTGCGGCTCGATCCTCGGCCGGAGATACCGTTTCCCCGGGGACGGGGGGTTCGGTGTCGGGTGCTCCGCGGTCGGTAGCCTCTCGCAGCGAGGCGACGCCCGACGCCTCCCTTCGAGCGGGTGGACGGACAGGATCAAGGGCGGTGGAGCTAGTCCCGGCAAGAGTCTCCTCGATCGCTTCCCGAAGGTCGGGGATACGGGAAGGCTTGGTCCCCTGGCGTGACCGGCTGTTGGCCACCATCCGCAGCGGAAGGCGCATCGACCGGTGCTTCGCCCATACGTTTGCCATCGCCTCCACCCCGCCATAGGCGAATTCGGTGGGCTGATCGGCGATGAACGTGACTTCTTCACCGGCGAGTTTCAGGGAGAATGCGCTCGAGATGAGCCGCTCGGCGCGAACATCGACCAGCGACCAGCGACCGAGGCTTTCACCCTCGACGAAGAGTTCGACCTGCTTGCCATCGAGCTGAACCGATGCAGGCACCCCTGGATAATCGAGGTCGGGGATCTTGACTTGTCCTGTGAATCTCAAAGTGAGCGTACCCCTTCGCCAGCCGCCCCCGTTCGGCATAGATTCCAGAGTATTACCTTCCCACCGATCTAGGCAATGTCAAGGGGATTAGGCGTAGTCCTCGAGCGGGGGACAGGAGCAGACCAGGTTTCTGTCACCACCCGGGCCATCGACTCTGCCGACCGGTGGCCAGTATTTGTCGATGGCCGGGCCGTCCATCGGATAGACGGCTATCCGACGCGAGTACGGGTGCCGCCAATCCTCGACGACCAGGTCTTCTGCCGTGTGCGGGGCATTGGCCAATGGGTTGTCGTCACCGGGCCACTCCCCGGAGCGGACCCGCTCCGCTTCGCCCTTGATCGAGATCATCGCATCACAGAAGCGGTCGAGTTCTTTCAGGCTCTCCGACTCGGTCGGTTCGACCATGAGAGTGCCGGCGACCGGAAACGACAGTGTCGGCGCGTGGAACCCGTAGTCGGCGAGGCGTTTGGCAACATCCTCGGCAGTCACACCGGACTCCTTCGTCATCGGACGGAGGTCGAGGATGCACTCGTGGGCAACCCGGCCGGACTCCCCCCGGTACAGGACCGGGAAATGATCCTCGAGCCGCGCTGCGACATAGTTGGCAGACAGGATCGCCACTTTTGTAGCGTGGCGCAGGCCGTCGGCGCCCATCAGCCTGATGTAGGCGTACGGGATGGGAAGGATGCCCGCGGAACCGAATGGGGCCCCCGAGATCGGCCCGACACCGCGAGCCGGCCCTGCTTCCTCCCGGAGCGGATGGTTTGGTAGGAAGGGGGCGAGATGGCTGCGAACGCCGATCGGGCCGACGCCGGGACCGCCCCCGCCGTGTGGAATCGTGAAGGTCTTGTGCAGGTTGAGGTGACTCACGTCGGCACCAAAGGTTGCCGGTCGGGCGAGACCGACCAGCGCGTTCAGGTTCGCCCCGTCGACGTAGACCTGCCCACCGTACGCGTGGACAATCTCACATAGCCGCCTGATGCCTTCCTCGAACACGCCGTGGGTCGACGGGTAGGTCACCATGGCGCATGCGAGGGTGGCGCCATGGGCGGACGCCTTCTTCTCGAGATCTTCGAGATCGACGTTGCCGGCTCCGTCGGTCTTGACCACGACCACCCGCATGCCCGCCATGACCGCCGAGGCCGCATTCGTCCCGTGCGCCGAGGCCGGGATGAGACAGACGTCCCGGTCACCCTCGCCCCGTTCACGCTGATAGGCGGCAATTGCGAGCAATCCGGCAAGTTCTCCCTGAGACCCGGCGTTCGGCTGAATCGAAACCCGGTCGTAACCCGTTGCTTCCGCAAGGTACGACTCCAACTCGCCGATGAGCTCCAGGTAGCCGGCAGCCTGGGATACCGGGGCATAAGGGTGGATATCTGAGAACTCAGGCCAAGTGATCGGGATCATCTCCGATGTCGCATTGAGTTTCATGGTGCACGATCCGAGCGGGATCATCGACCTGTCGAGCGCCAGGTCGCGGTCGGCAAGGCGCCTCAGGTACCGCAGCATCTCATGTTCGGATCGGTGATCGTTGAACACCGGGTGGGCCATGAATGCAGTGCTTCGATGTAGGCTCCCGGGCAGGCCGGAGGGCGACACCCCGTCCACAGGCCCGGCGCCAAAGCCAGCGACAACAGCAGCGACGGTGGCGGCATTCGAGGTCTCGTCGAAGGCGACACGGACTGTGTCTTCGTCGACCAGCCCGATGTTGATGCCCCTGGCGAGCACCGCTTCGGTGATCTCCCGCGCCCGACCAGGTGCCCGCACCGACACAGTGTCGAACCAGGTGTCGTTGACGACGTCGTATCCGGCGGAACGGACCCCTGATGCGAACTCGGAAGCGAGGCGGTGAACCTCGCCTGCGATCTCGCGAAGGCCGTCGGGCCCGTGCCATGCACCGTAGAAACCGGCCATCACAGCCAGCAGCACCTGAGCGGTACAGACGTTCGAGGTCGCCTTCTCCCTGCGGATATGTTGCTCCCGGGTCTGCAGTGCGAGCCGGTAGGCCATCCGCCCCCCGGAGTCCTTGGACACACCAACCAGCCTGCCCGGGAGGCTTCGGACGTGCTCTTCCCTGGTGGCGATGAAGCCGGCATGAGGCCCGCCGTAGCCGAGGGGCACACCGAACCGTTGTGCCGAGCCAACTGCGATGTCGGCGCCCCATTCGCCCGGTGGCTGGAGGAGGGTGAGTGCAAGGAGGTCGGTGGCCACCGCTACCGTCACCCCGGCCTCATGGAGGCGGCTGACCAGGCCGGAGTAGTCGACGATCGACCCTGAGGACCCTGGATACTGGAGGAGCGCTCCGAAAGCCAGGGAAAGGTCGGAATCCTCCCTCAGCAGCCTGATCTCGATCCCGACAGCGCGGGCTCTCGTCGCCACCACTGCCGTGGTCGGAATATGGCAGTCAGGGTCGACGTAGAAGACCGTACGGTCGCCACGGGAGATCCGCCGGCACATCGCCATCGCCTCAGCTGCAGCAGTGGGCTCGTCGAGAAGGGAGGAGTTGGCGACGTCCAGACCGGTGAGGTCGGAGACCATGGTTTGAAAGTTGAGGAGGGCTTCGAGGCGGCCCTGGGAGATCTCCGGCTGGTAGGGGGTGTAGGAGGTGTACCAGGCTGGATTCTCGAGGACGTTCCGCTGGATGACCGGGGGGACGATCGTGTTGTGGTATCCCAGTCCGATCAAAGACGGAACGATCTGGTTCTTTTTTGCGAGGTGACGCAGGTGGTTCACCACCTCCGGCTCGCTGAGGGCGGGCGGCAGGTCGAGTTGCTCGTCCCGAATCGAAGCGGGGACCGTGTCATCGATCAGGGCATCGAGGGAATCAGCCCCAACAACCTCGAGCATTTTCGCGATATCCCCGGTTCCGGGGCCGACGTGGCGGGTTACGAAGCTTTCGTTTGGGTTGGGCATGTCGGGTTCCTTAACTCGCTGCCCTCCCGCTGTCAGCTGCGCTTTCAGCGTTGCCTATTCCGGACGGTCCACATGCCTGAGAGTTTCTGGAGGATGTTGCCCCTTCGGCGCCCCAAGTGGTGTGTCGCTCAGATAATGATGGAGTCTCTCCGGCCCTCGGAGACACCCACAACCTATTTGACCGACACACCACCAGCGGGACTCTCCCGGCCGGCTTCTTCGGCGGAGCCCATCATACGCGCCAAACGGTGACCATGGGAAACGGGGTCCCGCTTGGCAGTGCCACCCGGTCAGACGTTGAAGCGGAACTCCACCACATCGCCCGGCTGCATCACATATCCCTTGCCTTCGGTGCGCACCTTGCCCAGGGCCCGCGCCCTCGCCCAGGAGCCTGCGTCGACGAGGACGTCGTAGTCGACAACTTCGGCAGCGATGAACCCGCGTTGAAAATCGGTATGGATCACGCCGGCTGCCTCGGGCGCGGTTGCTCCCTTTCTGATCGTCCACGCCCTGACTTCCTTCTCACCGCCGGTCAGATAGCTCTGCAGCCCCAGCGTCGAATAGGCGGCCCGGATCACCGAGTTGAGCCCTGGCTCGGGCTGGCCCACCGAGGCAAGCAGCTCTCGCTTCTCCTCGTCATCCAGCTCCGTCAACTCCACTTCGATCTGCGCGTCGAGGAAGATCGCCACCGACGGCGACACCAGGGCCTCCAACGACGCTCTGGCACTTGCGTCGACCAGGACGGACTCGTCGCAGTTGAACACATAGATGACCGGCTTTGCGGTGAGCAGGTGGAGGTCTGCGAACAGGTCGATCCGGCTCATGAGATCAAGACGAGATGAGACCATTTCACCAGCGCCTACCACGTGTCTGATCTGATTCACGATGTCGAGTTTTGGAGCGAGGCCCTTGTCGATCCTGGCTTCTTTCTCAAGTCGTGCCAACCGCTTCTCGATGGTCTGCAGGTCGGCGATCGCCAGCTCGGTCTCGATCGTCTCGATATCGCGAGCCGGGTCCTGTATCCCGTCGACATGCACCACATTCTCTGAGTCGAAAGCACGCACCACGTGACAGATGGCATTCACGTCGCGGATATTGGCGAGAAATTTGTTTCCCAGGCCCTCCCCCTCGCTGGCCCCTTTCACCAGTCCCGCAATGTCGACGAAGGTCGCTGTGGCGGGAACGATCTTCTTGGTATCGAACAGGCGGGCGAGGACTGGAAGCCGCTCGTCCGGAATCGGGACGACACCCGTATTCGGCTCGATGGTGGCGAAGGGATAATTGGCAGCCAGTATCCCCGCATTCGTCAACGCATTGAACAGTGTCGACTTTCCGACGTTGGGGAGCCCGACGATGCCTATGGAGAGGCTCATCTCCGCCGAAGGTTAGGCGCTCGCAACCGCTACACAGCTAGCGTGCGGGCATGGAAAACGTCGCTGTCATCGGCGCTGGATCGTGGGGTACCACCGCAGCATGGCTCGCAGCGGCAAATGTCCCGGTGCGGCTCTGGGCGCGCAACAACCAGGTCGCCGATGAGATCAACTCGTCGGGGTTCAACAGCCGGTATCTCCCCGGATGCAAGCTCCCGCCTGCGGTCCGGGCGACATCCGACCTTGCCGAGGCCGTCGCCGGCGCTGATCTGGTTGCGGTGGCCGTGCCCTCCCACGGTTTCAGGGAAGTCTTCGAACAAATCGTGCCGGTGATCCCGGTTCGCGTCCCGGTGATCTCATTGACGAAGGGGATCGAGCGTGACTCACTTCTTCGCATGACGGAGATCATCGCCGGTCTGCTCCCCGACCATGACCCGAAACAAATCGGTGTGCTAACGGGCCCGAATCTGGCCAGCGAAGTCGCAGCCGAACAACCAACTGCAGCAGTGATCGCAGTCGGCGATCCCAAAGTCGCCGGGGACATCCAGGAGGTGTTCATGCGGCCGCTGTTCCGTGTCTACACCAACGACGACGTGGTGGGATCAGAATTGGGAGGCGCGCTCAAGAACGTGATGGCCATCGCTGCCGGGATGTCGGACGGGCTGGGGTTCGGGGACAACACCAGGGCAACGCTGATCACCCGGGCACTTGCGGAGCTGACCCGTCTCGGTGTCCGCCTCGGTGGCCGCCCCGGGACGTTCGCCGGGCTGGCCGGCATGGGCGACTTGATCGCGACATGTGTCTCCGACAAGAGCCGGAATCACCGGGTGGGGTTCGGGATGGCGCAAGGCAGATCCCTCGACGAGGTGATCGATGAAATGAAGATGGTGGCCGAAGGGGTCAATACGACGAGGGCGGTGCTCGACCTCGCAGCGAAGTTTGATGTGGAGATGCCGATCGCGACCCACGTCGGCAAGGTGCTCTACGACGGCCTCGGCCCCCGGGAGGCGATGTTCAGCCTGATGACGAGAGAAGCCAAGCCCGAGTAATGACAGCTGACCCGACCCCCATCCGGAGACTCCCCGAGAAGGCGGTCTCCGACCTGGAGACGATTCATCAGATTCTCGACGAAGGCTTCATCTGTCATGTGGCCTATCTGGCCGGCGACCGCCCCGTGGTCATCCCGACACTCTATGCCCGTGCCGACAACACGATCATCCTCCACGGGTCGACGGCGGCGGGAATGACGCGTGCAGTTCGCAGGGGATCTCCGCTCAGCATCGCAATCACCCTCATCGACGGTGTGGTGGTGGCACGAAGCGGCTTCAACTCCTCGGCGAACTACCGGAGCGTTGTGATCCACGGGCACGGGCGGATCCTTCAGGGCCAGGAGCATATCGACGCTCTCGACCGCACCGTCGAGGCACTGATCCCGGGCCGCCTTCGTGAGCTGCGCCGTCCCACCGAGGCCGAGATCCGACAGACCTCCACAATTGAGGTCCCTCTCGAACACGTGAGTGCCAAAGTCAGCACCGGCCCACCTGAAGATGACGAAAGCGACATGGATGCCGGCGTGTGGGCCGGGGTGATTCCCCTGAGCATCGCAGCGGGTGCCCCCGTTCCCGATCCCCACCTCCACCCAGGGATAAAACTCCCGGACTACCTCGACCCATACCGGCGTTAGAACCGGTATCGAACCAGATTGCAACCAGCTCACCCGAATGGGGTTCATCAACGTATGACACGTGTTCTCACAACCAGCCACGGCACCAACCGCGAGGCATTCTCGGGCTCCGATTGGGGGCTGTTCGCCGGCCTCAGCGCGATCTGGGGGTCTTCGTTCCTCTTCATGGCCATCGGGCTCGACGCCTTCCATCCCGGGCTGGTGACTCTCCTCCGCGTCGGGTTCGGGGCAATGGTCATGTTCGGCGTCTCCCGTTCCCGGCCCACAACGATCCCCCGTGAAGACTGGCCGACGATTGCGACCCTGGCCCTGATCTGGATCGCCATCCCGATGACTATCTTCCCGATCGCACAGCAGTGGATCGACTCGGGGGTAGCCGGAATGCTCAACGGAGCCACCCCCATATTCACCGCGATCATCTCAGCTTTCATCCTCAGACAGCTCCCGGGGAAGCTCCAGCTGGCCGGGCTCGTCATTGGCTTTGCCGGGGTTATCGCGATTGCGATGCCTTCGTCCGGCGCCAGGCCCACTGCCGCGCTGGGTGTGCTTCTGGTGCTCGTGGCCACCATCTCTTATGCTTTTTCCTCCAACATCGTTGCTCCGCTGCAGCAACGGCACGGGTCCCTGGCGATAATGGCGAGGCTGCAGTGGCTGGGGGTGATCCTCGTGCTTCCCTACGGCCTGTACGGGGCGGCCAACTCTTCGTTCGCATGGCCCTCCCTCTTCGCCACAGTCGCCGTCGGGGTCCTCGGAACCGGTCTCGGTTTCGTGCTGATGAGCAACCTGATCGGACGGGTGGGCCCGACGAGGGCGACCTTCATCACATACATAATCCCCGTCGTTGCACTGGTCCTGGGTGTTGTCTTCCGCAACGAGGTCATCGCCCCCATCGCGGTCGCCGGTGTCGCCCTGGTCATAGTTGGCGCCGCTCTGGCCTCGCGTGGGGAGATCTAGTGCAGAGGGTCGGGGTCCATTCGCCGCAGCTCTAATCTGACATATGGTTGGCCGGCCGGGAGTTACCTGACGATGAGCGAGACAACTGAGCCGATGCGAATTCCCGAGTCAAAGATCCGTGTGGCCCTCGCAGTGCTGACACCGCCGATGCTGCTCGGGATGGCGCTGCTCACCCTGGCCGTGCAATCGCCGATGCCCGTGCCGGTTGTCTTCGGCATTCTCGGGACACTTCTCGGCGCGGTCGTGATCTTCGACTACCCGATTGCGATCGAACTGAACGACAAAGGCCTGGTGAGGGTCTGTCTCCTCCGGCACCATCGCCTGAACTGGGACGAGATCGCCGCAATCGTCAAACCACGGCGACGCGGTCTGGTTCTCGTCACCAACAACAGGAAGCGACACGTCCTTATCGACCGCATCCTCGAGCCTGACGAGCGGCAGCGACTTCTTTCGGAGGGCGAGAGTCGCGGGATCCAGATGGGGCTTTGAGGACAGCGGCGCGTCAATTGTCGGCTTCACGAAAGGATCGTGACATGCAGGAGCGCAGACGGGCATAATGACGGTGTGGTGGACCGTTCAGACGCGGAATTGCTCGTTGCGGCTTCGGCAGGTTCAGCGGATTCGTATTCCGCTTTCTTCCGGCGCCACGTCGAGCCCATAACCCGATACTCGATACGACGGTGTGCCAATCCCGATGACGTTGCCGATCTCGTCGGCGAGACTTTCCTCGTCGCCCTCCAAGCCGCCCACCGCTACCGGCCCGAAACCGACACCGCCCTGCCGTGGCTCTTCGGAATCGCCCGGAGGTTGCTCGCCAAGCAGCGACGCAAATACGTTGGAAACCGGAGGCTCGAGGTGAAAGTGTCCAACGCCTTTCCCGTCTTCACCGCATCCGAAGACGACGCGATCGCGTCGGCTATCGATGCATCCCGCCAGGCCCCTGCCCTGGAGGAGGCCATGGCCAGGCTGACCCGCTCCGAGCGTGAGGTCCTGGAGCTGATCGCTTATGACGGGCTCACTCCAAGCGAAGCCGCAATCGCCCTCGACATCACTCCAAATGCCGCACGACTCCGGCTTTCACGCGCGCGGAAGACCGTCCGCAGCCACCTCGACACCACCCTTGTCGGAGTTGCCCAGGAAGAGGCTGGTTATGCCCTCTGAGTGGAGAACGCCGGAACCTCCGAAGATCGACAGGTTCGTCGAGACCCTCGACCACAGGCTCCGCCTCGAGACCCTCGCCTACCGCCGGGCGTTCCTACCGCCGCAGCTGGTCGATCTTCTCAGGAAACTGAGAGTTCTCGCCAAGCCCATTGCCCAATCCGGGGCGATGGCCCTCACCGCCCTGGTAATCATCGTCGCCATCAGCGCCACCCCCGCAGCCAGGTTGGGAACCCCCCTCACCCCCGGTTCGGCTCCACTCGCCGCTCCGGACCACGAAGCCATCGTCAACAGCGACATCAGCCTCTTCGACTATCTACCACCAGGTGATGTCCAGGCTATTCGGGTTGCCGACAATCTCGACATAACCCCGGGCGATTCCGAATAGACCCGCAACGCATTCCTCCCTGAATGCAGAAAAAAGGGTCGGTGACAGGGAAACCGTTCGCTGACTTGACCGCACTCGTGCGGTCCTCCACATCGCAATGTCGGGGGGTTGTCTGACCCCCCGATTGGCGTTGAATGAATGATCAGTTGGCCGCAGCGGCGAGGCGGAGCGCCCTGATCGCCATCTCCCGATCACCGAGGCGATGCCGCAGCTCCCGTTCCAGCCCTCCTATCGGATACAGGTTCTGCGGTGCCCGCGGGTCTTTGTGGCGCTCGGAGGCGAAACGCGGGAGGGATGCGCTGACACTGTCGGCGAGCCGGATGGCCTGGACCCGATTGACGTCCCCATCGATCTCGCAACGCACCAAGCCTCCGGCCGGGCCTGAATGGTTGGCCAGCCGCAGGTACCACGAGTAGCGGCTCCAGGACGTGGTAGTGAGGAAGAGGGGCGTCCTGAACCCGGGTAGGAGCGACGTAAGCACGGGCCGCAACTCCATCGGGAGGTACTGGACCTTCTGGGTCTTGATGTAGCCGACGGCATTCTCGATGTCTCGGTGGTGAGATAGCGGCCCATCGACGACGACCACCTCGGCCGGTCCCGCCTCCCGGGCGACTTTGGCTTCGAGGTCGGCCATTCGCTGCTGAATTCCCAACCAGAGCTCCTCCGACGTCGTCCCTTTCGTGGCCTTGACCTTGTACATGCCCACCGCCGATTCGATGTCGTCAGCGGCGGAGGATGTGAAGAGCCCTCGTCCGATGTCTGCGGACTCCAGCTCCGCACGCCCGTTGCACCGGACTGCTCCGGCGGCGTAGGTGGCAGCGAGGGCAAACCCGGGAAAGTCGGGTGGTTGTTCGATCCACAGGCTGGCATCCACCCGCCTCACCCCGTCGACGAAGAGCATGTCGGTCAGCGGCTCGGCGTCGGGCAGCACAGGTGTCCAGGCAGCAGAGGCGACCTCGACATTCACGTCGACGTTCCCCGACGCATCTTCGAGCTCTGCGTTGGATGGAGCACCGTAATCGGGGTCCCACGACTCGACCGTGTACCTCATTCCGCCACCTCGACACTCGAGCCGTCCGGGCCTTTGTGGACCACAAAACGAACGGGGGCCCTATTTGCCAGAGCCTTGACATGGGTGATTATCCCGACCATCAGCCCGGACATGGTCAGACTCTCCAGGACCGACGCCACGACGTCGAGCGACTCGTCGTCGAGGGCCCCGAAGCCTTCGTCGAGAATGATCGCGTCCAGCTTCGATCCGCCGGCTGCGGCGAGCGTCTCAGCCAGGGACAGAGCCAGCGCAAGGGAAACCAGGAACGTCTCTCCCCCGGAGAGAGTGGCGACCGGCCGGATCTCATCAGCGTTCCTGTGGTCGACAATGTCGAACGATCCGTCCTCGTCAGAGTGGAGGGAATAAGACGAGCGGGACAATTCGTCGAGAATGCTGTTGGCTCCGGCCACCAGATCGGCGATCGCTCCCACCATCATCCAACGCTCGAACCCGTCCGCCCTGAGATGTTTCGCCAGAGTTTCGGCAACCGCGGCTGTTCCGGTTGCTTTCTCGATTTCCTGGCGAAGACCGCTAGCCATTTCGACAGCAGCCTCCTGTTCTTTCAAGGTCTGCTTCGCCTGCTCCTCGGCGCGGGCGAGCGCAACCGACGGAGAGCGGTCACCGGCAGCGATTCCGAGTGAGCCGAGCTTCTTCTCGAGATCGGCGGATACCCCGGAGAGCTCGTGCCGGGTCTTCTCGATCTCATCGCGGAGCCCGGCCAGACCGGCTGTGATCTCGCCGACGGCGAGATCACGCCACGTGAGAAGCTCCTTCCACTGGATGATGACGTCTTCGCTTTCCGCAATCGGGGGCTTCAGGTCGGCAAGTTTCTCCCGTTCGGACATCAAGGTCTTCCCGAGTGTCCTCTGCTGCTCGGACAGCCTCGCCTGCTCCTCCTCGCTGGCAGCCATCAGCCTGCTCACCTGTCGCTTCTGCTCCTCGAGGTCGGCAACCATCTGCGACGCTTCCTGGAACTGGCGCATCAGCCCCGGCACGTCCTCCCGGGCGGGGGCATCACTCAGGTCGTCCGCCAGCTCCTGGCGTTTCAGCGTCAGCTGATCGTGAGCGGCCTCCTCCCGGGCCAGACCTGTCCCAACGGTGGCGACGAGAGCTCGCCCCTTTTCGAGAGCCTGCGTCGCGTCGCTCACCGCATTTTCTGTCGCATCGAGATCGACGGGGACCGGCCGATCGGGGACCGTCGCCACCACCTGGAGGCACACCGGGCATGAGGCCCCGGCTTGCAGGTGCCGGGCGATGTCATGGGCGGCATGGTTCGAGCGCGCGTCGTCACGATTTCGAACTGCACGGTCGAGTTCCTCCCGGGCCGACGCCACCTCGTTCTCGGCTTTGGCGAGTATCGCCCGGGTTGCCTCGAGGTCGATGCCGGCCAATTCGGCGTCTACGGTGTCAAGGCGTTCGTAGACGTTCGCCACCCGTTCCAGGGACTCCATGTTGGCAATCTGTTCGAGCCGTGAAACCGCGGCCAGATGGAGTTTCTCAACCTCCCGGAACCGGGTGGAGTGCCGGTCGGCGGTGTCGGCCGCTCGGGCGAGCACCGCTGAGAGCTCCTCGATGTGAGGCGGGGCCTCGAGTCTCTCAAGGCGTCCCTTTGCGTCCTCGGACCGATCAAGTTGATTCGTGAGGTCATCGAGGCGCCCGTCGAGAGTCTGAAGGTGCACTTCGATCCGGTCGACCTCTCCGGAGACGGCGACGATGGCCTCCAGTCGCCGGGCCGCACCGAGTCGCTCCTCATCCGTCGGCACTGCCAGCTGATCGAGCCGGTTGGATGCTGAATTCAGCTCCGAGAGCGCGACCTGCTCTCGCCCGCGAGCGAGAGACCCCATGGCCCGGTACACGTCGAGGCCAAGCAAGCCGCGGAGCAACTCCTGGCGCTCCTTGGGGGTGGCTGTGAGAAAGCGGGCGAATTCTCCCTGGGGCAACACCACGGTGCGGGTGAAGTCTTCGAAACTCAAATTGAGCAAGCGGGTTACTTCCGGGGTGACATCCGAACTTCCCGACGCAACGGGGCCGGACTCTGTTTCCAGGCGAACCTCTGTGGCCCGGGCTCCCCCGGTCGAGGCTCGTTCCAGCTGTCTCGTCACGGTGTACACGACATCATCGGCAAGAAATCGGAAGGACACTCTGGCCCGCTCGGCGCCCGCCGAGATCGCCGGAGCGACCGTGTTGCCCCCGAGCCTTGGGATCTTGCCGTAAAGGGCGAAGATCATTGCGTCGATCAGGCTCGACTTCCCGGATCCGGTAGGTCCCTCCAGCGAGAAATAGTCGGCGTCGGTGAGGTCGACCCGCGCCCGCTTCCGGTAGGCGAAGAAGCCTTCGAGCTCGATTGACAGCGGCCTCAAACCGTGGCCTCCTCGAGCAATTCGACGAAAAGACTCTCCAGCCGTGGGTCTTCGGTGTTGTTGTCTTGCAGGTACTTCTTGAAAGCCTCGGGGCCGGTGACAGTGGTTCGATCTTCGAAACTCCGCGCCTTCAACTCGGTACTGACGCGCAGCTTGACGTCGACGACGTCAGGGATCGCCGCCCGTACCTGATCGGCCAGGCCCACCCGGGCCTTCTCGTCCAACTCGACTTTGACGTATACATCGCCGAGGTCCTCGGTGCGGGCGAGCACCTGGTCGAGTGTGCCGCGCAAGGTGACGAGGCGCTTGCCCCCGGTCAGCGGCAAAGAAGTGACCTTCGCCGGGAGACCGGGCGATGCCTCCACCAGCAGAACACCCTTTTGATCGTCGACCTCACCGAAGTCGAGTTGGAGCGGCGAGCCTGAGTACCAGACCGAAGCACCATGGGGCATCTTCTGCTGGCGATGCAGGTGGCCCAGGGCGACGTAAGAGAGGTGCCCGGGAAAGGCCGACGACGGAATCGCGTATCCGAAGATGTGGGCCTGGCGTTCCCCACCTCCTTCGACTGCCCCGTAGACGGTGAGATGTCCGGTGAGGACATTGACGGTGTCGGGGCCCATCCCATCGGTGAGTCTTTCGATGAGCGCGGCCATCCGCTCGCCATAGAGCCCGGCGTGCTGGTCGGGGTCGAGATTCATGATCTGTTCTGCCCTGACGATCCCTCGCTGGGAGACGAAGGGAAGCATGGCAACCCTCGTGTCCAGGTCGGGAAGGTCGAGGACACCGCCGTCGGTGGCGGCAACCGGACTGGCACAGACTGTGATTTGGCCCAGGTCGAGCAGGGGCGCCACCGCCTCGAGCCGGGCAGCGTTGTCGTGGTTCCCGGCCACGACGACAACCCGGGAAATGCGGGAAAGATCGAGAAGGGCCTGCCACACGATCGCCTCGGCCTGAGGTGATGGAGACGCGGTATCGAAGAGGTCGCCGGCCACGATCGTCAGGTCGACGTCGTTCTCTTCGGCAAGCCCGACGATCTCATCGAGCACCACCCGGTGCTCGCTCGACCTATCGCGGCCGCCGATCTTCCGACCGACATGCCAATCGGATGTATGTAGAACTTTCACTGTCACAGGAACGATCGTAAAACCCCGGTGTGACAGAACCGGTTTTATCGTGCAAACCTGGGCGGCTAGAGCCCTTCGAAGGGGTCGTCGGGGACGTTGCCCCCGGGTATGGCCAGTGCTTCCGACGCCCTCGTGGCCCACGCCGGGAACGGGAACTGGAGGACCAGCGGGACCGGCAGTTCGGGCTGGCTGAGGATCATCGTTCCCGGTTTGACGATTGTGGCCCGCTGGCGGTGGACCGCCGGGAGGAATCCGTACTCCTCCCGCGACGCTTCCGCTGAGTCGAGCCGGCCCACCACCCTGATCGAGGAGTTGGCGATTATCCGCCGTTCCACCTCTGACGCCGTCTGCTGGGCCCCGATGAGGATCACGCCGAGGGAGCGACCCCGTTCGGCGATATCGAGGAGTACCTCCTTGATCGGGCTCGTCCCCTCACGCGGGGCGTACTTGTTGAGCTCGTCGAGGACGACCATCAACAACTCCCGGCTCTGGCCCGCCCGCTCCTTGTCTTCAAGAGCCTTGCGCAGGGTGACACCCACGACGAATCTCTTGGCGCGATCGTTGAGATTGTGCAGGTCGACAACTGTCACCTGGTTGGTGTCCAGCCTGATTTTGTGCTTTTCGGGATTGGGGACATCGGCACGGACCAGCCGTTCGATGTGCCTCACCGAGCCCTGGAGCCGTCGGACGAAGGCGTTGACGGTGCCGATGCCGATGGCCGGTCCCGCCCAATCGCGCCGGGTGTCCTCGTCCTGGACCCGGTCGGTCACGAGATCGACCAGCTCGCGGAAAGTGCGGACCTTCACCCCTTCGACGATTGCGGCACCGGAATCGGTCGACTCCGACCTTCTCAGCTGGGCCATCACGTTGTAGACCACTGTCGTGTATTGCGCTCTGTCGTCTTCGGCGTCGGAGAACAGGAACGGCATCAGGTCTCCGGCGCAGAACTCGTGGATGGACCAGAAGAACGAGACCACATCGGTCCTGGAGGCAACGTCGGCGGTCGCCTTCGGGTCGTCGATGCGGGGCGGGGCGAACAGGCCCACTGATTCGAATGGTGTCGAAGGCAGGCCCAGGAGGGTGTAATTGAGACGCTGCTCCTCGTCGAGGTTCTTGTTGGGACGGTCGAGGTGGAGCAGGTCTTCGCCTTTCACGTTGAAGATCAGCGCCTTGGTGTTGACCGACGCATTCCCGAGGACACCGCTGGTGAAGAGGGAGTGGAGCAGGAAGGTGGCGTACGACGTCTTGGTCGCGACTCCGGAGATCCCCGAGATGTTGACATGGGCACCCCGGTCACCGTTGAGGAATTCGAAGTTGACCCATAGCGGCTCGCCATTCCTGGCCAGGCCCACGGGGAACCGTTGCTCCATCCGGTCGAAGAACAGCGCCTTGTCCCGTTCCTCTCCAGTTGCAATCCGCACTGCCTGCCCAGGGCTGGGTGGGACGAACACTTCCGGCTCGAAACGGGTTGAGGTCACCTGGGCAGCTTCGGTTACTTGCGCCGGGAGGATCCCGGCCTCGATGAGGAAGACATCGGAGTCGAAGCGCGCTCCTTCATGGCGGGCGATCACCTGTCCCACCATTCCGTACATCTTCACCATCTCGCCGGTCGGCAGCACCCGCTCCAGTGCCACCACATCGTCGAGCTGAAGGTACTCACCCTCCGCGACACCTACCCAGAACTCCAGCGGCGTGGAGTCTCTGGTGCCGATAACTCTTCCCACCAAATCTGCCATCTGTCAGACGAGCGTAGACGGAGCCGCTGACAGAACCCGGCGGTGCAGGGGCGGAACACCTTTAACGTGACCCGGTGAGCACCGTGGCTTTTCCATTCAAGGAAGAAGACCCCGACCTCGTCCTGGCAAATGTCGCCGTGGCGGCAAGCAATAGCCGCATCGACATGGTGTGGGCCGTGGGCGAGTCGGAGGTGGTGTCCGCAGGAGTGCCCGCAATCGCCATGGCCACCGGCACTTCAGTCGAGGTCATCCCCGACAGCCGCATCGGCATCTTCCGGCCCGGAAAAGGTGATGCCATGAATACTGCACTCCGGCGGGCCGTCGCCGACGGTGTCGACCGGATCCACTTTTACGACGCCGACATAACCAACTTCGACCACGGATGGATAGACGGGGCCGAAGCCGCGGCCGACCTGGGATATCAAGCAGTCCGCCACACCTTTCCCCGGGCTGCGACCGACGCCATGATCACCTGGATGGTGACAAAGCCGATGCTGGCGATGAAATACCCGGGAACGGTCCTGCCCACCATCGGCCAACCCCTGGGGGGTGAGCTCCTTCTCGTCGGGAACGCGATTGAGGCGGTGGCGACGTCACCGGGAGTGTCCGCCCGCTCCGACTGGGGCATCGACACGTTGCTGACACACGCAATGGTTGCCTCCGGTCGCAGCCTCTACGAGCACCACGTCTCAGCGGGCAAGTCGCACTCGCTCTACGGGTCGCTGGACGAGCTGAAGACGATGCTCGTCGAATGCTTCGACGCGGTGGCAAACCTGCCCGATGACCAGCCACCGGAAGTCGACCACGCCCGCGAAGACGAATCGCCGGCACCCGAAACGCTGCGATCGCAGACCGGCTATTCGGTCGACCGGACCCGCCCGCTGCTCGCAACTCCTCTGGCTTCGGGAGAGGCCGAGGTAATCGCTTCACTGCCCGGAGCGATCCCGGCCCGGGTCCATCGGATGATGACAACAGGGGATGTCGACTATCTCGACGAGCACGTCTGGTGGGAAATCCTGCTCGTGGCGAGCGAGGGGTTCACCCTAGGTGATCCTGCCTGGGAGAGTCTTCTCTTCAGACTCTGGACCGGCCGGGTCCTCAACTACACCCATACCCACGTGTCCCGCGGCTACGACGCCGCCCTCGATTACCTGGCCGGAACGATCCGGAGCTATCAGACGAACAGTGGTCTGTCGGTCAAATAGGGCGTGCGTAGAAACGCCGTCAGTATTGGGCCGACGGGCCACTCAGTTGGCGGCGATGAGGCCCAGGGCGACCAGGGTCATGACGATCCCGAGGATCTGCCTTGTCCGTAGAGACTCACCGTTGACCAGCTTTGCCAGGATCACCGTTGCCGCCGGGTAGAAAGATGCGGCCACTGCGGCGAGAGCAAACGAGCCTGCCCGCAACGCGTAGATCAGAGTGATGTTCGCCGAGATGTCCATGACGCTGTTCCCCAGGACGATCCCTCTCGGGGTCTTCGAAAAGCCCTGAAGCTTCCAGACACCAAACCCGGCAAGAACCACGAGGGCGACCAGCAGACCTCCCCGCGCCGTCAACAGGGGGAGGATCCCGGAATCCTCACCGGTGAACCCGATGATCGCGGCGAACCCTCCGAAACCGAGACCCGCAATTGCGCCGAAGGCAAGGCCGGACCGGGTCTTGCCCTCGCCCTCATCGGTCCATGCCGACAGGGCTATCGCCGGGATGGCGATGCCAACCCCGGCCCATGCCAGGAGCGACGGACGGTCTCCGGCCAACACGGCGACCACCACCGGGACCACTGCCCCGAGCGCGGCCGCGATCGGTGCCACTGTGGCCGCTCTTCCGCGGGCGAGCCCTGTGAACAGCATCACGAGCCCGATTGCCCCGGACACGCCCGCAGCAAATCCGATGAGATAGTCGGCACCGGTCGCGTCGCCACCCGTGAAAGCGACGACCACGAGCAGGACAGGGAAGGAGAACACGCCGGACCAGACGACAACCGTTGCCGCATTGACCTTGCGCGCCGCCTCGCCTCCGAGAAAGTCGGCAACCCCGTAGAGGATCGAAGTGATCCCACCCAGCAGGACTTCCACTAATGGTCCGTCGCGTAAGTGACGCCACAAGTATTTGCGGGACGGGCCATTCAGCCGGTGACCCCGGAGGAACCCCTCGTCTCTAGAGCAGCGCTGATCCTGTCCGCCGCCACCTCGATGTCTTCCCGGGAGGCAGAGTCATCGGCGTTGGCGAAGTCGAGGTCATGAACACCATCGATCGGCACCAGGTGGATGTGTGCGTGCGGAACCTCGAGTCCGGCGATCATGAGCCCGACCCTGGCCGGTTGGAACGCATCCTGGATCGCGGTGGCCACCGTTGCGGAAACAGCAAATAGGTGGTCTCTGAGCTCATCCGGAAGGTCGATCCAATGGTCGATCTCCTCGATCGGTACCACCAGCGTGTGCCCGGGCCGGAGTGGGGCGATTGTCAAGAAAGCCACGCACAAATCGTCCCTCCATACGAAGGTTCCCGGGATCTCCCCTTCGATGATCTTCGTGAACAGCGACGGCATGGGCCGGAGCCTACCCAGGATCGGTCAGCGGACCGCAACCAGCTTCAGCACCGAGCCGGTGGTCGTCACATACACCTCGCCGTCGCCGTCGACACCAAAGCCGGTGACCATCCCCGGCACACCGACATCTCCAGTCCAGTCGACGACCTCGGGCTCGGCGGCTCCGGGGAGGAAGCTGCGGAGGTACCCACCGCAATAGTCACTGAACAGATAGTGACCCTCGAGCTCGGGGATCAGCAACCCCCGGTAAACCACTCCACCGGTGATCGAACAACTTCCACCGTCACCGTGGGCAACCTCCAGCACCGGCATGGTGATCCACGCCGACTGGCGGCGGTCCAGGCGGCGGAGGA
>JBBDMR010000060.1:0-4874 GCA_040878225.1 Acidimicrobiia bacterium | reverse complement strand
AGACCCTCGGGCCCGTTCCTCGAGAGCTCGCGGAGCAACATGATGAGACACTGTTGCATCATTGCCTCAATCATCCCGAGGCTGCCCTCGGTCAGATTCGAGCTCTCCTCCAAGATCATTTGGAAGAGGTCACGCACCGTTGAGGATCCCGAGAAGTGGACAACGAGGGGTTCGTCGATGAGGTCGAACAACCCGATTGCCAATCCATAGGTCGCCTGGATCCGACCGCACGCAACCACAAAGTCAGGATCCCCCGATGGTGTGCCAGACAAGTGCTCCACCCCGTCCAGGGAGGGTATGTGAACGACCGAGTCCTCACCTGCGGTCCCATGAAGGTCGTGCTGTTGCTTCACAAGGCAAAGGCTGTACTTCGGCATTTCTATGACCTGGCGGCGCCCATACCGAATCTGACCTTCGCCAGCGAGGACAAAGTGCATGGTCACCCATCCGAGATCGCCGAAGGTCAGGTCGGACCCCTCGCCTATCTCACACATGGCGAAAGGCTCGACCTTCACGTCGAGAGACTCGATGATCCTGTTAATCAACACCGTGTGCCCAAATCTACACTTCAGGGCTGGACGATTCAGGACACTTTACGTACCAAACCATTCGTCGCCTCTGGAAGACTTAAGTGCCAGAAGACATCCCGGACAAGGACATTGATAATGGACAACGCAACAGCACTGGTAATCACCGACCCTCAGAACGACTTTCTGAGCCCAGAAGGCGTGACGTGGGGTCTGGTCGGCGAGAGCGTCACCGAGAACAACACCGTCACGAACATCCAGCGATTGCTCCAAGCTGCCAAAACCGCAGGCATCCCTGTGTTCGTCTCGCCTCACTACTACTACCCGACCGACCACGGGTGGCAGTTCGGTGGGACGGTCGAGGCGATGATGCATGACATCAACATGTTCGATCGCAGCGGCCAGCTCGACCTGGAGGGGTTCGAAGGGTCGGGAGCCGACTGGCATTCGGACCTCGCTGACTTCATCAACGACGGAGAAACCGTCGTCACCAACCCACACAAGGTCTACGGCCCCGAGACCAACGATCTCGCCCTCCAACTCAGGAAGCGCGGGATCAACAAGGTCATCCTCACCGGAATGTCGGCGAATCTTTGTGTGGAGGCACACCTCCGCCAACTGACCGAAGATGGGTTTCAGGTGACTGTTGTCAAAGACGCCACAGCAGCAGCCAAGCACCCAGAGTTGGGTGACGGTTACCAGGCCGCTCTGGTCAACTTCGGTTTCATCGCAAGTGAAGTCCTCGACACTGACACCGCCATAGGGCAGTTCAGCTGAGAGTCAAGCCAGCAGTATCAGCCCTCGTCGCCTGGTCCACGCACCCACATGTGGAAGGCCGGCTCTTCGGGCATGAGAGGGGTGTGGGGGTCGTAGGCGCGTGACCGGGGTCCTGGCAGTCTGGTGGGTTGTAGTGCCTACCAGTTGAAGGAGTCGGCATTAGCGCCGCGCGGCCCGAACCTGCGGTGCCATTCGAGAATGTGTCGGCACATCGACATTCTCGCGCCCTCTTTTATGCCAGGGTTGTTGACCGGGACGGAGGTATGAAATGTGCCGACTCTATGGATTTCTTGCGACCGAGCCCACCGGGTTGGAATGTAGTCTGGTCGAGGCTCAAAACTCATTGATCGTCCAAAGCGACCGGGACCTCCGCGGGCACCGCAATCCTGACGGGTGGGGCATTGCGGAGTGGCATTCCACCCTTCCCTAACTGACCAGGAACACCCACCCCGCCTTCGCTGACCGACGTTACGTCGACACCGCCTCGACGGTCAAAAGCCGCGCCGTGATCGCCCACGTTCGGGCGGCCACTGTGGGGAAGGTCACCATGGAGAATACGCACCCCTTCGACCATGGCCCGTGGGCCTTAGCCCACAACGGCACCATCCCGAATATTGAACATGTGAGGACCCATCTCGATCTCGGGCTCTATGCGCCACCCTGGGGCGACACCGACTCCGAGCTCGCCTTCCGCTGGATCCTCAATCGGATGCGTGATTACGGCCTCGATCCCGACCGGCCTGCCGACGACCTCGAACCGATTGTCGACCTGATAGCAGAATCCGTGACGGCACTATTGCGTGTCGCCATCGCCACCGAAGTGGAGGAGACACCCGAGCTGAATTTCGTCATCAGCGATGGACGCCACCTGGTGGCGTCGCGATGGGGCAACTCTCTCTACTGGACATTCCGGCGAGGAGTGATCGACTGCGCTAGCTGCGGTATGTCACACTGCGATCAGGCCGACGAGACTTACAAGGCGGTGGTAGTGGCGTCCGAGCCACTCACCGACGAGGACTGGCTCGAGATCCCCGAGGGCACGGTGTTCGGTGCGAACGCCAGCCTGGAGACGTTGAGTCGAAGCCTGGTCGGTGACGGTCTCATCACAGTCGAGCCGGGAAGGATCCGGAGTTGAGCAGGAACGCCTTCGTGATCACCGGTGGCGCCAGTCTCGGTGCGGTCCATGTCGGCATGTTGGAGGCCTTGTACGAGAAGGGAATCACGCCGGATGTGATCGTTGGGACTTCCGTGGGTGCCATCAACGGAGCGTTCATCGCCTCGCGCCCCCAAACGCCAGGCACTGCTCAGGACCTCGGTCAGGTGTGGCGGCATCTGCGTCGGGCCGAGGTCTTCCCGCTGCATTTCGGTGAGGGGCTGCTTGGGTTCGTTGGTCGGACCTCGCATTTCGTGCCCAATCGCGCCCTCAAACGTCTGCTTGCCCGCCACCTCGAGCCTGCCCGTCTCGAGGACTCGGCGATACCGCTCCACGTGATAGCCACCAACGCTTTGACGGGAGACGAGGTCCGGCTCTCTAGCGGGCCAATTGTCGAGGCCGTTCTGGCCAGCGCCGCCATTCCCGGTGTTTTCCCCTCGATTCCTATCGACGACGTGCCGCTCATCGATGGTGGAGCCTCCAATTTCGCACCCATCTCCCATGCCGTCGAGCTTGGCGCTGACACCGTTTACGTGTTGACTAGCGGCAGCGCCTGCGCCCTGGCGAAACCTCCAAGGGGTGCGATCCCGATGTTTCTGCACTCGACGAGCCTGCTGGTCACCCGGCGTCTGCGCGCCGAGACCGAATTGCTGGCCGACCGAACCCGGCTCGTCGTCCTCCCGCCGCCGTGCCCGGTTCGGGTCGCGCCCCACGACTTCAGCCGGGCCGACGAACTCATCTCAGCCTCTCTGGAGACGACCCGAAGCTTCCTCGACTCGGCGAGCCGGACCGGCACCTGGACACAGTTCCCGGCGCACCTGCTGGGTCACCACAGAAATAGCAGCGAATTTCGAACACACCCAATTCAGGAAGCCAATTCATGACAAATCAAGATCGCGTCGCAATCGTCGGCGGGGCCCGAACCCCGTTTGCCAAGGCCGGAACCGGTTTGACTGGGTACTTCGCCCACGACCTGGCTACCTCCTCAGTGGACGGCGCCACCAAGAAACTCGATACCAACGCGACCGCGCATCGCATGAGAAATAGCGGTTGGTGCGTGGCTCACCGTCACCGCCATGTTTCTGAGTCGTCGCAGCGCTGTCCTCGGTCTTAGGCGAACGCGATATGTGGAGGCTTCTTAGGGCAAGAACTTGTCAGCGTTTTACTGGCGAAGAAAGGGCCTCAGCTGACGTGGCGGGGCGACTCAGGTTGGTTTACAATCCCCTTGTGGAAGGAACCGGGTCTGCGGTGGTGGACGGCGGGCAGCTGGGTAAGCAAGTTAGCTGGGTGAAACCGCGAGAGATACCTCTTGTCGTGTGCTATCGGCCGCATCTCATCAGGACGATCAGCGCCGCGGTCATCGTCGGAACGATCCTGTTCTGTGTGAACCATCTCGACGTGGTTCTGGCCGGTGAGGCGACGACGAGCACCTGGGTCAAGTCGGCCATCACGTATCTGGTGCCATTCTGCGTCGCTAACTATGGGGTGGTGACCGCAACACGAGAACGCGAACCCCGATTCCCAGCATGAACCTGTAGTCGCTTGCACTTGATCGCAGCGATCAGCCGACGAATGATGGGTACGAGCCTTAGCGGAAGGGGAATGGAGTTGTCCCAAACTCGACTGTCAGACGAGGTCCAGCCTTATTGATTCCTCGGTGCAAGGATCGGACTCCATGACGTGAGCGAGCTTGCAGGGTTCGTCAGAAAGCGCTTGTGCTTCGCTAGCCACGCGAGTTGCGAGGTTGTCGTGCCAGTTCCCGAGTTGCATCTGGATAAGGTGGATCTGAGTTTCGAGTGTCGGCTCACTGATCCGAAATGGGTCCGCAAGTTAGCCGGCATGACGTCTGCGGCTGCGATTGTGCTGTTCGTAGAGGTCGATGGTCGCCGGGTCTAGGAAGCTCGCTGCGTCGGGTCCGTCGTCGGCGTCGGTTACTGCGAGTAGTTCGGTGTAGGTGGCTTCGAAGGCGACTTGGTTACCTTCGGCGATAGCTGCTCGCATGAGGTTGCGGTAGCACTCTTCGCAGGCTCCGGTGGCGATGAGACCCTTGCGGGCAGCCCAGGTCGCCTGGTCGGGGTTGTCGGCTTGGAGGGCGTGTTGGGCGAGGCGGTGGGCGGCGTTGTCGATGGCGACGATGGCGTGGGTGATGATCCCGTCGGTGTGGGCCCAGTTGTAGGCGTTGCCGGCTCCGGTGAACGGTGTCCCTTGCACCAGGTCGAGGGCGTCAAGTAGGTGCTGGATCTGGTTGGTTCCTTCGGCTCGGTCGGCTTGGCGGATGTGGCCTGTGAAGCGTTCGATGTCGCTTCGCAGGTGGGTACTGAGCCGGTAGATCCCGTCGCTCACGTACCCCACGTAGGGTTCACTGGGGTTCCCCTGAAACCGTGGAGGCATGCTCTATAAGGAGGAGCTATGTCAGA
>JBBDMR010000059.1:0-26411 GCA_040878225.1 Acidimicrobiia bacterium | reverse complement strand
CGGGGGCGGCGCCCATGTTGTCGGACAGGACCTTGTCGACGGCGCCGGCTGAGGCGTCGGCAACGACTGCGACCATCTCTCTCTCGACCACCGTCACCATCGTGACGTCGGCGGCGGAGCCGTTGGGGGAGTCGGCGTACTCGGCGGCCTTGCGGACGACATCGACATCGCCTTCGGCGGCTGCGTCCGACAGGTCGAGTTGGTAACCCGCTTCGGCGGCAAGGCCGGCCGCCGGCTCGGGGAGTTCGCCTTCCCGGTTCGGGGGAACCTGGGCAAGCTCGTCACGCTCGAGGTATTCGACACCGAGGGCACGGAACACGTAGTCGACGATCGAGTTGGCCATCTTGATATTGGGATGCCCCTCGACCATGCCTCTCGGCTCGAAGGTCTGGAAGGTGAACGTGTCGACGTACTCCTCCAGCGGGACTCCGTACTGGAGGCCTTTGGAGACGGCGATGGCGAAACAGCTCAGGATTCCCTTGAGGGTCGCCCCCTCCTTGGCCAGGTCGATGAAGATCTCGCCGAGGGTCCCGTCGTCGTACTCGCCGGTGCGGAGGAACACCTTGTGCCCGCCGATCCGTGCTTCCTGGTTGTATCCAGCACGCCGTGACGGGAGCAGGAACCTGGGCGGCTTCATCCCACGGGCGTAAGCCTGCGAGGGAGAGATGCCCGCCGGGAGGTTGCCCCAGTGGATTGCCTTCTCCGCTTCGACGGCTGCGGTGATCGCGGCGTCCTCGTCCTCGCTGTCCTCGCCCTCATCGGAGGTGGAGTTGAGCGGCTGGGCTGCCTTCGACCCGTCCCGGTAGAGCGCCATCGCCTTGAGGCCGAGCTCCCAGGAGAGCTGGTAGGCCTCTTCGATGTCGTCGGTGGTCACTTCCTGAGGCATGTTGATCGTCTTGGAGATCGCCCCCGAGATGAACGGCTGGGCCGCAGCCATCATCTTGATGTGGCCGATGTGGTGGATGAACCGCTCCCCGTACTTGCCGTTCTTGTTGGCGGTGTCGAACACACTGAGGTGCTCGTCGGCGAGGTGGGGTGCGCCTTCGATGGTCTGACGGCCGCAGATGTGGTCGTTGGCTTCGGAGATCTGCTGCTGGGTGAACCCGAGGGCACGGAGCAGGTTGAAGTCGAACGACGCGTAGTCGTCCGGCCCGAACCCGAGCCTGGTCATCGTGTCCTCCCCGAAGGTGAAGACGTTGAAGGCATGCTTCAGTTCGAAGACGGCGGGGAGCGCCGCTTCCAACTTCGTCAGGTCTTCATCGTTGAATCCCTTCTCGATCAGCGTCTCCCGGTTGATGTGCGGGGCGCCATCGATCGACGAGGTGCCGACGATGGACTGCACCATCTCCTTGATCTGGTCTTCTGTATATCCGAGACGCCGGAGCGCGGGAGCCACCGACTGGTTGACGATCTTGAAGTAACCGCCGCCGGCCAGCTTCTTGAACTTGACCAGAGAGAAGTCGGGCTCGACCCCCGTGGTGTCACAGTCCATCAGCAACCCGATTGTTCCGGTCGGCGCTAACACACTGGATTGTGCGTTGCGGTAGCCGTCCTTCTCTCCACGCTCCAGAGCGAGGTCCCATGAGGACCGCGCTGCAGCGAGCAGATCTTCGGGGCAGTGGTCGGGGTCGATCGTCATCACGCTCGAGCTGACGCCTTCGAAGTCGGTCTGGTTGTGCGCGGCCCGGCGGTGGTTGCGGATCACCCGCAGCATCGCCTCCCGGTTCTCCCCATAACGGGGGAACGGGCCGGTGACCGCGGCGATCTCAGCCGAAGTGGCGTAGGAGTAGCCGGTGAGCACCGCGGTGAGAGCACCGGCGATGGCGCGTCCCTCTTCGGAGTCGTAGGCGATTCCCTGGCGCATCAGAAGCGATCCGAGGTTGGCGTAGCCGAGTCCGAGGGTCCGGTAGTCGTATGAGCCCTGGGCGATCTCCCTGGAGGGGAAGTGGGCCATTGCAACCGAGATCTCGAGGACGATGGTCCAGAGGCGGACTGCCTGCTGGTAGCCCTCGATGTCGAAGACCTGCGACTTGTCGTCGTAGAACTTGACCAGGTTGAGCGAGGCCAGGTTGCAAGCGGTGTCGTCGAGAAACATGTACTCGGAACAATTGCTGACGAGAACCCCGGCAGCCAGGTAGCTGTGGTTCTTCGGCTCGGTGAGGTTGTACGTAGTCTCCCAACCATCCTCAGCCCGGTCGCGAAGACGGACCCAGTGCTTGGTGGCGTACCTGGTCGTCTCGGTTAGGACCTGGTGGAGGATGTCGTCCTTGTTGCTCAGCCCGAAGCCGATCGACGTGTAGAACTTCTCCAGATCGGATCCCATGACGCGCAGATCAAACGCCTGACGCCCGTCATAATGGCGCACCTCACCGTCGATGGTTGTGTATGTGAAGGCAGCCTTTTGCGTCGCTCGTGTGCCGTAGATTGAGCCATGGATACCGAACGTGTCCAACAGCTGTTGTGCATCCTGGAGAAGCTCCTTCGACACACTCCCCAACCCCACATACCGAGTCGTATCCCCATAACGAACGCAGCCGTCGGCGTCGTAGAGCCCACGAAGGAAGGCCGCAACGATTGGCTTCGGCGCTTCGAAGATCGACCAGGGAACCCGCTTCTCGCCAGCCTTGACCTTCGAGACCCCAAGCGCCTCGATGAACCCGCGGATTGCGTTCCGGGTGACGCGGAGTTGATAAGTGCCGTTCTCCATGCGGGTTGGCTTCGGGGCGTACCCGCCGTTGAAGCTGGCGAGCAGCTCGCGATGCAGGACCATTGCTGTTTGTTGTTCTTCGGTCGAGCCATAGACCGTGACTGTGGCGTTATCGGAAATGCTCCCGTCCCCGACTAGCCAGCCCAGATAGTGGGCGAAGTCTTCGGTCCACTTCTCGGGCAGGTTCACCGCATATTTGCGGCTCGAATTCTTCTGGTATTCGGCGGCATCCGTCGCCACCGGAATCGCCCACGAGGCCATTCCGAAGTCGATCTCCCGGTCGAGGAGCCGGACCTCGTCCGATTCGGACAACTCATCGGCTCGCACCCATCCTCTGTTCGCCGTCCATAGCCGGTGATTGGGTGTGCACCGAAGGACTCTGCCATCGGAGAACTCGAGGCGGAGAATCTGGTTGGTCCCGGTCACCATGACCTGGGTCGGCGAGGAGAGGTCGACCGTCTCTGACGGGTTCTCCCCGCGAGTTGCATCGTGGGTGTAGATCTGGAACGAATCACCCTCGGCGACCCGCTTGACCAACGACTTGAAGGGAATGAGTCCCTTGTCCGTTGCCACCCGCATTTCCCCAGTGAAACATGGGTTAGATGCCCGAATCCGGCCGCCTGCGGGGCTGGTGTGCCACTCGTTGATCGTGGTGTCGAATTGGAGGCCGGGGTCGGCGCACGCCCATGCCGCGTCGGCGATCCGGGACCATAGGTCGCGGGCTTTGATGGTGCGGCGGACCGAACCGTCGGTGCGGTTGAACAGTTGCCAGTCGCCATCCTCCTCGACTGCTTTCACGAAGTCGTTGGTGATCCGCACCGAGTTGTTCGAGTTCTGCCCGGAGACGGTGGCGTAGGCGTCACCGTTGAAGTCGGCAGGTAGGCCACCTGCGGTGATCAGGATGCGGGCCTTCTCCTCTTCGACTTTCTTCCAGTCGACGAAGGTCTCGATGTCGGGATGGTCGACGTCGAGGATGACCATCTTGGCGGCGCGTCGGGTGGTCCCGCCCGACTTGATCGCACCGGCGGCACGATCGCCGATCTTGAGGAACGACATCACACCTGACGACTTGCCGCCACCGGAGAGACGCTCGTCGGAAGCGCGGATCGCTGAGAAGTTGGAGCCGGCGCCGGAGCCGAACTTGAAGATGCGTGCCTCCCGGACCCAGAGGTCCATGATCCCGCCGGGGTTCACCAGGTCGTCGCTTACGCTGAGTATGAAACAGGCATGCGGGGAGGGGCGGCTGTAGGAGTCGGGGGACGCCTTGAGCTCGCCGTCTTCGCCGTCGACAAACCAGAAGCCCTGGGCGGGGCCGGTCAGGCCGTAGGCGTGGTTGAGGCCGGTGTTGAACCACTGCGGCGAGTTGGGTGCTGCCATCTGGGTGGCGAGCATGTACTTGAGCTCGTCTTCGAAAGCCTCGGCGTCTTCGGTGGAGGCGAAGTAGCCCTCCTTCTCACCCCAGTGGCGCCAGGTGCCGGCGAGGCGGTCGAAGACCTGGCGGGCGGAGCGCTCCGGGCCCGTGGCGGGCTGGCCGCTCTCGTCGAAGGTCTGCTCGCCGTTGTCGTCGAACTGGGGGACTCCGGCCTTGCGGAAGTACTTGGAAACCATGATGTCGGCTGCGACCTGAGACCATGCGGCAGGGATCTCGGCGCCGGCCATCTCGAACACTGTCGAGCCGTCGGGGTTGGTGATGCGGGAGTCGCGACGGGACCAGTCGATCTGGTCGTAGGGGTCTTCGCCCTTGCTGGTGAAGCGGCGGTCGATTCGCAAGCCTTTGGTCATTTATGTGCCTCCTGATGCACCGTGATCGCCGTCCTCTGCTCGATTTCGAGGTCCGGAATCATTTGTCTTCCATTGCCCCCAACCACAACATGTTGTGGTGTGCGTTTCCGGAACCACGACATCTGGTATGGGCTTCAACACTGTAATTACAAACATGTCATTGGTCAAGGACCACTTATCCACAGGTCTGATCAGGTCCGGGAACGGCCAAATTCGGTCGTCTCGTGGGGAAGAAACGTCAGATCCGGGGACGTCGGGGAAGTGCTGCCGACACTAAATGTCACGGCATCGCAGGGCGAGTCTTTCGACCAAAGAAATTTCGCGACCGGCCCCAAGAACGGTGGGCAGGAAACGTGTCATACGATCAGGCCGCGACTCCCTTTGAGAAGGTGAATGAGCGAGTGGACCAATGTTGACCTCTAAACCCACACGGCGAACGGCGTTCGAGACCTTCGTGATCGATGCCGAGCCCCGGTTGCGTCAGGCGTTGTCTGCCGCGCTTGGAAGCGACCGCGGGCGTGAGGCAACGGCGGATGCCCTGGCGTATGCGTGGGAGAACTGGGACCGGATCTCGTCGATGGAGAACCCGGTCGGTTATCTCTACGTGACCGGGCGGAACCGCGGACGGCGAGCCAATCGGAGGAGACGGGTCACCCTGCTCCCGATCGAACAAGGGAGGATCCCATGGGTCGAACCCGGCTTGCTCAGTTCGCTCGAGGATCTATCCGAGCGGCAACGCACGGTGGTCGTCCTCCTCTATTGCTTCGAGTGGTCGATGTCAGAAGTGGCGGGCCTGCTCAACCTTTCCAAATCGACAGTTCAAAGACATGCCGCTCGGGGCCTCGAGACGCTCCGCCGGAGAATGGGAGTCAATGTATGAGCACTGATCTGAAGTCACAGCTTCTCGAGTACGGGAGGTACCACGAGGAGCGGCAGCCGCCTGTTACCACGGAGGAGATCGCGGCCGCTCTGACCCGATCTATGGCGACGGCGCCCAAGCCGAACTACGCGATGAGAAGGACCATTGCGGCGTTGGCTGCAGCAGCGTTCGTGACTGCCTTCATTGCTGTGCCGGCGTTGCTCTTCGGTGGCGGAGAAGCGCCGGAGCCGCCCCTGGCGACGGAGCCGTTGCCCGAACCTGACGTAGCGACGACTGCCGCCACCGTCAGCGAAAGCACAACGCCACAAATCGAAGGCTACGCCCAAGTTCAGAGTCTGGAGGACGGAACTCTCGTCGGTCTGGTCAGCGGCAGCATCTGGAAATCGGACGACAATGGCGTCAGCTGGACAGTCTGGAGACAGGGCGGCGGAATCGAGTTGCTCCTCGTCCTCGACGACGGCGGTGTTCTCGGGGTAGACAACAAGAACGATTACTCGGAGGCGTTGGGCCCGAACTCGGTTGTCAACGGCACGCCGGACCTCCACGTCTACGACCCGGGAAGCGACTCCTGGGAAGTCGTCGAGCTTCCACGACCCGATCTGCCGTATGACGACCTGGAGCCGGCGTCCATGGACCCGGACGATACGACGTGCCCCCTTGGCGGGCTGCAGAGCTGGGTGGATGGGAGCGATATCGCCGCAGGCAGCAGTTTCGCCATCCTCGGGCAGCACCGCCTCAATGCCGACGGGATCTGTGACGATTCGTTCGACTTCATCTGGGTCTCCGAAGACCTACATGGTTGGTCGATCATCCCGACAGTCGATGTCGACGGTCACATAAGCAGGCTGTTCTGGCTCGATGGAGCCTGGGTGGGGGTTGGATCGGAGCGTGCCGGCTACGTTGGTGGGGGAGGGCCGCTCCCTCGGGTATGGACGTCGACTGATCTCACCGCTTGGGAACAGAGGCCACTGGACCTGTCCTCGCTTCCGTCGGATGCATCGGTGCACATCTCGCCGGAGAACTCCAACGCGATGGTTGGGATCGATAGCTCACGACTGATTCTGTCCGACGGTGCATCAATCGAGCTTCGTGTGTGGCGGTTTCGTCCCGGCATCGAAGACCTGACGTCGGTGGACGATCTCCGGTCATGGTTGGTAGAGGCCGGTAAGGAACCTGATCTCGACGATGACTTCTCGCTCGAGGACAACCTCGCGTCTCTGGACGTGGACTTCCCTCTGGACGCTGAGGAGATCAATACCCTCAAGGCCTTCTACTCGTTGCATGAGGATTACGGCACCCTGACCCTGACCTCCCCCGACGGGTCCGACTGGTCGGCTGAATACAAGCCCTGATTCGATCGTCGCGAGCGATCCCAAGAACCGTTCCGTGAGGGTCTGAACACACCCTGTGTCGCAAGTCACTCACAGAACGGTGGTCAGCGGGCCTCACTGGTGGCCACTTCATCGGCGACGACCTCGAGTGGCCAGATCCGGAAGGAGAACTGGACGATAGGGCCGATGAACAAGGCGAACGCGACGGTGCCGACGCCGAAGGTCCCGCCCAGCATCCAGCCCAGGGCGAGGACGACGACTTCGATCGAAGTGCGCGTGAGACGTACCGAGGGTCCGAGCCTGGCGATTCCGGTCATCAGCCCATCGCGCGGGCCCGGGCCGAGGTGCGCTCCGATGTACATGCCTGAGGCGAGGCCGATGGTCACGATCCCGATCACCATAAGGGCGATCCGCCACGCCATCGCCTCAGGCTCGGGGATGATCAAGGCGAAGCCGTCGATGGCAACCCCGATGATCAGGGCGTTGAGGAGCGTGCCGAGGCCGTAGGGCTCGCGCAGGGGGAGCCAGAGGAGCAGGACGACAGCCGAGATGATGATCGACCAGATGCCGACTGTGAGCCCGAACCGCTCGGCGAGTCCCTGGTGGAGGACATCCCAGGGGGGCACGCCGAGACGGGATTGGAGCATCAGTGCGATTCCGAAACCGAAGGCGACGAGGCCAATGACCAGTTGGACCACCCGGCGGGTGAGGCGGGGACCTTTGGCCGGGATGTAGAGGGATTGAGCGGTGCGCATCGTGGCTTTCAAGCGGTAAGGGGTAAAGCGGCAAACACCACTTTCACAGAGAGTGCCCGCAAAGGCAAACTCGCGGCTCAAATCGGCAGGCGACGCTTCGGGAAGATGATAGAGCGACCCTCTACTGGATGGTGTTCAGTCGCCGGCCACGAAGAAGATCCACTCACCCGCTTCGGTGATTCCGATTCGCCAGCCGCCGTAGCTGCCGAGCTGGGAGATCTGGTCCAGTTGCTCCTGGGTGTAGATCCGCAGCAGTTCGTCCATCGCCGCGGCGGGAATCTCCTCCCAGGCATCGAAGGCGAATGCGGCCGGCCAGACGTAGAGCGCCGAGCCGTCGGGCATCTCGGTGACGGCGTGCGTCATGTTGAACAGCTCGGTGATGATCTCGAACCGCTCGTCGTCGCCATCCCATGAGGCGATGTCCTCCGGGCCACTTCCTGGACCGAAGGTGGTGGTGATGTCGGAAGCTGCCAGGGCGGCCACAGCGCTCGCGTCGCAGGCCCCTGCGGCCGCGGCTATCGCAGTCAGCTTCTCCGCGACCGGCTCGGTCAGGTCGTACGACGGGTCGCCGTTCGCCACCGTTGTTGGAGGAACCAGCTCGCCTGCCTCACATGTCGGACCTGAAGTGGTGGTTTCAACGACGGTGCTCGTGGTGTCTCCGGGATCGATGCAGCCGGTGGTATCAGTGGACGGCTCTTCGAGTGCGTCGAAGTAGTCGTTCGTTGGAGCGGTCTGCACCTCCCGAACCACCGGGGTGCGCTGCTCGAGGCGGCTCTGTACCTCGCTCTGGTGCGCGATGTCGATGAGCTCGATCCGGATCGTGGCCGGGAGGATGGTGGGGTCGATGTCGAGAAGCGCTTCATCGCCGTCGACCACCTGTTGGTATTCGAGCCACGCGTCGTTCTTGTCGAAATACGACACTGACGCCACCTCATCCCATGACTCCACCTCGGTGACAAGCTCACCATGGGCCCCCGGGGGCACGCCCGTGGAGTTCTCGTCATTGAGAAAGGCGATTACATGGAAATCGCCTGACCATGCACCGACCGCAGTGGTGGTCGATGCGACCGCACATTCGGTGGTGCTGGTCGATCCCGCTCCGGCCAGAGGCGAACTGTCAGATGGACCTCCTGTCCCGAGGTTGGTCAAAACCAGCGGGACGCCTACCACTGCCAATACCACAGCAAAAGCAGCGGCAAATGCCATCCACGGCCGCATCGTTTCGCTCGCCAAGCGAAGCGGAGGGGGAGACGAGTTGCGCGCCGACTGGTTGAGCTCATTGGCTGCTGATTGGTGTCTTTTCTCGTGGTTCATGTTCAGTCTTCCTCCCATGCGGTAAGGGTGGTCTTGTGTTGCTGGCGGGGACGGTGTAGGTGTGCCTTCACCGTGCCGGGGGACAATCCGAGGGTCTCGCCGATCTCGGCGACACTGAGATCGCTGACGTAGTGGAGGACGACGACCTGCTGCTGACGGGCCGGGAGCCTCCTGACTTTCTCCCAGACTTCGAGGGTGGGAAGGGAGAGGTCGGAGACCACTCTGGTGAGGGGCTCAGCCTTGAGCCTGGTCATTGCCCTCCACTCCGAGCCGAGACGACGGCGGAGGGAGGTCGCCCGGTTGATCAGCACCCTCCGCACCCAGAGACGGGGTTGGTCGTAGGTGCCGACCCGGCCCCAATGGCGGTGGGCTGAGATGAACGAATCCTGTACGAGATCTTCGGCCTGGGATCGCTCCGCAACCAGGGCGCGCGCAATTGCGACCATTGACGCGTATTCCTGTCGGTAGAAGGCGTCGAACGATGGCGGCGCCTTCTCATGTTTGTGCCGGGCGATGACCGGCCTCCTTTGATCCTGGATTCTCGTGCTCACAGAGATAACACGCACGAAGGGCCGATCCGGTTTACCTCTTTCTCTGTGCCCCAGCTATCACATTTGATACCGCAAGCCTTAGGAACGCGGGTTTTGGTCGTATCGTTGGGGTATGGCCGACGAGCGCGTCCAGCTGATGGTGACATGTTTGGTGAATGAGATTGCCCCGGAAGTGGGGAGGGCAACCGTGCGTGTCCTGGAAAGTGCCGGATGCCAGGTCGAGTTCGCCGAAGGCCAAACCTGTTGCGGTCAGCCGGCGTTCAACGTGGGACTCACCGACGACGCCAGAGAGATGGCCAAATACACCCTCGACGTCTTCGATGAGACCGAAGGCCCGATCGTGATCCCTTCCGGGTCGTGTGCGGCGATGGTGATCAAGCACTACCCCGAGATCCTCGCCGGCACCGAATACGAGGGGAAGGCGCGGCGGGTAGCCGACCGGGCCCGGGAGCTCTCGACATATCTGGTTACCGACCGCGAACTGACCGGCTTCGACTCGGTGTGCGACGGATGCACGATCGCCATCCACCGCTCCTGTCACGGGCTTCGCTCGCTCGGAATCAAAGACGAGGTCGACAAACTGGTGGGTTCGGTTGCCGGTGCGACCATCGTCGCTCTCGAAGGCGCCGAGGAATGCTGCGGCTTCGGCGGGCTGTTCTCGATCGAGATGCCCGAGGTGTCGGCAGCGATCATGCGGACCAAGCTCGACCGGGTCGAGGAGTCAGGCGCCAGCATCCTCGTCGCCGGGGATATTTCCTGCCTCCTCCATATGGAAGGTGGGCTGAGGCGTCGAAACAGTGATATCTCCGTTCGACATTTTGTCGAGTTGATAGGAGGCGAAGATTTCACTTAGAGGTTTGAGGACTGCGCAGTTCCGGGTCGAGGATCTCGAGGCGGCCCGGGACTGGTACGCCGGGTTCCTGGGTGTGGACCCCTACTTCGACGAGCCGTTTTACGTCGGATTCGAGGTGGCGGGCTACGAGTTCGGACTGATGCCGGGAACGGCGTCGAGCGACGGGGCACTATTCCTTTGGGGAACCGAGGATCCTCAGGCACATCTGGACCGCGCCCTGGAAATGGGCGCCGCGCCGGGCATGGATCTGACCGACACCGGCGATGGGATCGTCGTCGGGACCTTCATCGACCCGTTCGGGAACGAGTTCGGGTTGATCCGAAACCCGCATTTCGCCGCACCGCTGACCCATGCCGAAGCTGACGACATCTCCACGAACCGGATCGGGTACAGCGCTCATGTGCCGGTCAGCGCTCAGGAGGCATGGGACCTGTGGGCTAGCTCTGAGGGACTTGCCCGATGGTGGACCCCGAACACCCGGGTCGACCCTCGGCCGGGAGGGCACTACGAGATCTTCTTCAGCCCTGAGGAGCCGCCGGGCGACAAAGGGGGCGATTGGTGCCGGGTTCTGAGCTTCTTACCAGGTCGGATGTTGTCGTTCACATGGAATGCCCCACCGACTCTGAAGACCCGACCCGAGCAGACCTGGGTGGTGCTCATCTTCGACGACGATGCGGACGGCTGCACCGTCACTCTCGATCATTTCGGCTGGCCGGAGTCGGGTCTTGCCCGTGCTGAGTCCGACTGGCCGGCCACGTTCGAATACTTCGAGAACGCCTGGCGTTATGTGATGGACCTCTTCGAGGGTCACTTCGGGAGCACATGAGCAGCCATCCGGTCACTTTCCTCGGTCGGGCCCGCAACCTCATCGACACCCCGGAGTCGGCCGCGGTCAACAGTGGGGTGAGGCGGCTCGACGGCAATCGGGAGGCCGCTGCTGCCGGGTTCGAGGGGATGGAAGCGACCCGGGACCGGGTCCGTGCGGCTCGCCTCCACTCCCTGAACAATCTCGACCGGCTGCTCGCCCAGTTCGCCGACCAGCTCACGGAGGCGGGTGGTGTGGTCCACTTCGCTGCCGATGCCGAGGAGGCCAACCGCATCGTTGCCGGGATTCTGCGCGATACCGGTTCGCGCCGGGTGGTGAAGGCGAAGTCGATGGTCTCCGAGGAGATCGACTTGAACCCTTACCTTCAGGCTCGCGGCTTCTCGGTGGTGGAGACCGACCTCGGCGAATTCATCGTCCAGCTCGCCGATGACGAGCCGAGCCACATTATTGCCCCGGTCCTCCACATGACGCGTTATGACGTAGGCGCGCTCTTCGCAGAGAAGCTCGGTGTGGAGGAGACCTCCGACCCCACCGAGCTCAACTCGATAGCGAGGACCCATCTCCGAGAGATGTTCCTGGCTGCCGATGCCGGCATCAGCGGGGTGAACCTGGCCATTGCCGAGACCGGCTCGATTGTCACAGTCACCAATGAGGGAAACGGGAGGCTGTGCACGTCGGTCCCCAAGGTCCACATTGCGCTGATGGGCATGGAGCGGATCGTCTCCTCATGGGTGGACGCCGCCGACACCCTCGAGGTCCTCGCCCGTTCCGCCACCGGTCAGCGTCTCTCGGTGTACACCAATGTGGTCACCGGGCCGCGGCGGGAGGGAGACCCCGACGGCCCCGAACAGGTCCATGTCGTGATCATCGACAACGGCCGGAGTGACATCCTCGGCAGCGACATTGCCGAGATCCTCGCCTGTATCCGGTGTGGTGCATGTCTCAACATCTGCCCTGTCTTCAGGGAAGTGGGCGGTCACGCCTACGGGTCCGTGTACTCCGGACCGGTCGGATCGATTGTGACCCCGGGGCTGTACGGGATGAATCCGTGGTGGGAGCTGCCATATGCATCAACGCTCTGCGGCGCCTGTGAAGAGGTGTGCCCGGTGCGCATCCAGATCCCGTCGATGTTGCTCAAGCTTCGGGAGCGAGCCGCTGCCGAAGGCATGCTTCCTGGCTGGTTGGAGAAAGGGATGAGGCGCTATCGCAACGTGGCCACGGAGCCGGCCCGTTGGAAAAAGGCGACGCGCTGGGCACGGCGGCTGTCCGGGATCGTCTCGTCCGGGGGTTGGATCCGCAGAATCCCGGGGCCGGGCCGGGGATGGACCCGGTTCCGCGATATGCGCCGGCCCGCCAAGGAGAGTTTCTCGGATTGGTTCAGGAGGCGAAATGAATCGTGACGCCTTCCTCGCCCGGGTCTCAGCCGGAGTCCTCAAGGCTGAGCTTCCACCCGCAAAGCCAGTGATTCCACACACTTCCGTCGAGGATGAGACCGACCTCGTCGAGTTATTTCGCAACCGCGCCCAGCTGGTCAACACGGTCGTCCACGGTCCGATGCCCCGCCACAGCGTCCCCCGCGCGGTCGCCGGCGTCGCCGCCGGCCATGAGATCGATACCTTCGCGACCTGGGACGACCTTCCGGCTCCCGGAGTGGCTTCGGCACTGGCGTCGGAAGGCTGGCACCGTGTTGTCCCCGGAGTGGCCGATGGTGGAGGCTTCGGGCGAACACCAATGGGGGATGTCGACTTCGGGGTGACCGGTTCTTCGGCCGGGCTCGCCGACTCGGGGAGTGTCGTCTTGCGCCATCATTCCGGGCGGAGCCGCCTGGTCAGCGCACTGCCTTCGGTCCATGTTGCCCTGGTCAGTGTCGATCGGATCTACAGGTCGCTCGCCGACTGGGCGCGGTTGTACCCGGATGGCATAGGAGGCACGGCCAACCTGGTTATCGTCACCGGTCCGAGCCGTACGGCAGATATCGAGCAACACCTCAACCTTGGCGTTCACGGGCCGAAACATGTACACGTGGTGTTAATCAAATGAAAGGCCTCCAGGCTCCCCCCAAAGAAGACACTCCTGCGCGCATCGCGGCGCGCATGGCGGTGCTCGTTGTATTGCTGATCATGTTCGCGATATTCATCTGGGCGGCCGTGACCAATCAGCAGATCCCCCTCGTCGAGGACCTCCGGCCCGACGCTGTCGGGGGTCTCGAATTCGAGGTCACCGAACGCGCCACATTCCGTGTCGATGATCGTGGTGACGGAGAGACGCCGGTGTTCCTGCTTCACGACGTCAACCTCGCCGGTGGTGCGTTGTTTGAGTCGCTTGTGAACTCCCTCGAGGGTCAGGCGCGGACGGTTGCGGTGGACCTTCCGGGCTTCGGGTTCTCGACAAGATTTCCGTTCGACGGTCCCGTTCACACCGTGAGTGGCATGGCCGAGCGCCTGATCCCGGTGATCGAAGCCAGGTCCGGTGGGCCGGTGGTCCTGGTCGGGGTGGGTATGGGAGGCAAGATTGCAGCTGAGCTGGCGGCAAGCCGCCCTGACCTCGTCGCCGGCCTCGTGATGATCGACGTCGACTTCTACGATGACCATGCCGGCTGGGTCCAGGCATTCGAAAGAATGCCGTGGCTCGGGACCGCGGTAACCCACGCCTTCGAGGTCTCAGGCGCCTTCAGCGACTCGTCGCGCCATCCCTATTGCGAGGAGGGTGGACATTGCCTGACGCTGGAACAGAGTCGTGTTCGCGATCTGGCGGAGGAGATCGCCGGAACCAGCCACTCGTTGCAAGCCTTCCGGAGCACACCTGCAGCGGCAATCGTTCCGTCGCGTTTTGTCGACATAACCGCACCCACCGTTGTCGTCTGGAGCACAAAGGGCAAGGTGTCAGAGGAATCGATCGATCGCCTCATCGAGGGGGTGGCGGGCGCCAGCCTGGAGACGGTCGACGCCTTCGAAGCCGTACACGAGGCACCGGACCGGATTGCGGCTCTGATAGCCGGGCTCATCCCCTGAGGTAGAGAACCGGGCCAGTGGACCTCAGCTGGAATCTCCGGTGACGGTCACTGTCACCCTGTGCACCACGTTGTTGGCGTACCCGTTCCGATTCCAGCGCGGGTCTACGGGTTGGGCCGCGCCCGAAGTGTCGGTCGCCTTCGCTGCAATCACGTAGATCCCCGGTGCCAGTGTCAGCTCTGCCTGCCAGGTGGCCGGCCCGTAGTCGGACCGGGACGGCTGGACTGCGGCCGCAGACCAGGTCTCTCCACCGTCGTGCGAAAGTTCCACAGAACTGATCCCGGAGTTGCTGCTCCACGCCATCCCTCTCACCACCAGCTTCCCCTCAGGCCGGGTCGAGCCATCAGCAGGTTCCGCAATCAGCGACCTGACTTCGATGTCGCCCACCGGCGCAGCCTCCGGCTCTTTGTTGTCACCGAAGTAGCTGTACTTGTTGACGAAATGCCCGGAGAAAGGCTCTTCGACGGCATCGATGGCGCGGAGCCATTTCACCGACTTCATCGCGTATTGACCGGGCACGACAAGCCGCACCGGTCCGCCATGCTCGAACGGCAGCGGCTGGTCGTCCAGGTGGGTGGCGAGGAGGGCACGGTCCCAGAGGTCGGGAGTGATCGAGAACTGGTAGTTGACGCGCCCCTCGGGTTCCACCACCCCGCTGTCGCTGCCGGTGAACACGAGCTCGACGACGGTCTCGGGAAGCACACCGACAGCATCGAGCAGCCGCACACCGCTGAAACGCACAGGTGAAACCGCGCCCAGGGCCCACGGCGTCCCTTCCGGGGTCGGGTCCATCAACGCCCGTCCGTTGCCGGCGCACTCCAGCATCATGTCGAGGTCGACCCGGGGAAGCCGGCCGAGCTCTTCGAGGTTGAGGGCGAACCCCCCCAGGCCGGTCCTGACTGCGATCTCCCGCGCCGGTGATATGGGGACGGAGAAGTTGTTGCGCTGGTATATCGAACCGGGGGCAAGCCGTCGTCCGTCGAGCATGGACAGAGGTGTTGAGGCGTTAGGCGGATCGTCGGTCAGGTATTCGAGGCTGGTGATGGCTTGGTCCTTGGTTTCGGGGAGCCTATACGGCCTCGAGGGCTGGCACAGAAGGTGACTTAAGTCCTCGCCCTGGCGGCCGTGGGACTCTGTTCTGTTCTCCCGGCCTGAAACATGCTGGTCCCAAGCCTTCTAAGGAGTTTTGTGAAACGTCTCGTAGTACTCGGGTCAGGGACGGCGGGAACAACCGTCGTCAATAAGCTTCGCCCCAGACTCGACCCCGGGAGTTGGGAGATCGTCGTCGTCGACGGGGCCTCAGAGCATCACTATCAGCCCGGATATCTCTTCGTGCCGTTTGGCAGATACGACCCGTCCGACATCGTGAAACCGATCGAGAAATACCACCCGAAAGGCGTCGAGTTCCGCCGCGCCTCTGTGGAAACTGTCGATCCGGGCCGCAACGTCGTGATCCTCGAGGGTGGAGACGAACTCGAATACGACTACCTCGTCATCGCCACCGGGACGACAGCCAGGCCGGACCAGACTCCCGGGATGCTGGGGGAGGAATGGCGCAAGAGCGTCTTCGACTTCTACACCCTCGACGGGGCAACCGCCCTGGCAGAGCGACTGGAGAGCTGGGAGGGCGGCCGCCTCGTAGTCCACATCACCGAGATGCCGATCAAATGCCCGGTGGCCCCTCTCGAGTTCGTTTTCCTCGCCGATTCCTACTTCAAGGAAAAGGGGATGCGGGACAAAGTCGAACTGGTCTATGTGACCCCTCTCGACGGGGCATTCACCAAACCGGTGGCGGCCGGCCGGCTGGGAGGCATGCTCGACGATCGGCAGATCACCATGGAGCCCGATTTCTACATCGAGAGAGTCGATAACGAGGCGAAAGCCCTCGTCTCCTATGACGAGCGGGAAATCCCCTTCGACCTCCTGGTGACGGTCCCCCTCAACATGGGCGCCGAGTTCATCGCCAGGAGCGGCATGGGCGACGAGCTCAACTACGTCCCGGTCGACAAGGAGACTTTCGTCTCGCCGCAGTGGCCCAATGTGTTTGCGATCGGCGACGCCGCCGACCTACCCACATCGAAAGCTGGCTCCGCCGCCCACTTCGCCGTCGAGGTATTCACCGAGAACTTCATGCAACTGGCCAGGGGAGAGGAGATGACCCACCGATTCGACGGCCACACCAACTGTTTCGTCGAATCCGGCGCCGGCAAAGCCATGCTCATCGACTTCAACTACGACGTCCAGCCGCTCCCGGGCAAATACCCCTACCCGGTGGTGGGACCCATGGCGCTGTTGGAAGAGACAAAGATCAACCACCTCGGGAAGATGGGTTTCAAGTGGCTCTACTGGAACGCCCTGCTCCCGGGTCGAAAGCTTCCGGTGCCGACCCTGATGTCGATGGCCGGTAAGGACACAAACATGGACACGGAGGTAAAGGTATGACTCTTGCGACGATCGCGGACAAAGAAGTACACGTCGACGCAGAAGGGTTCATGACGGTATACGACGAGTGGTCTGAAGAACTTGCCAGCCAACTCGCCGCCAACATCGACATCGAGCTCACGGAACCGCATTGGAAGGCGATCCGCTTCCTGCGGGAGGACTACAAGGAAACCGGTGAGACCCCCACCCTGCGACGGGTGACCGCCGTCGGGGGGATTCCCACCAAAGAGATGTTCCAGCTCTTCCCGAAAAAGCCGGCAAAGAAGATGGCCTACGTGGCCGGCCTGCCCAAGCCGGTCGGCTGCGTTTAGTTAAGAGGTAGTGACAATGACTGTGACCGAAACCGCACCGATCCCCGTGTTCGACGATGTCGACACCGACCGCAAGCTCGCCATCATCTGCTCCAAGGGCTCGCTGGACATGGCCTACCCGGGGTTGGTCCTGGCGAATGCCGCATTGGGTGAAGGTATCGAGACCCATCTGTTCTTCACGTTCTGGGGCTTCGACATGATCAACAAAGAGACGATGGGCCACCTCAAGTTCACTCCTGTCGGGAACCCGGCGACGCACATGCCGCCGATGCTCATGGGCCTGCCCGGGATGACGTCCTTTGCGACTCACATGATGAAGAAGCAGATCGAAGGGATCGATATCCCCGAAGTGCCCGAGTTCCTCGAGATGATCACCGACGCCGGTGGCCACCTCTGGGCGTGCCGGATGTCTGCGGACATGATGCACATCGCGGAGGAGGATCTCTATGAGCGGGTGGAGGGGATCATCAGCGCCACAGACTTCATCGACCTGTCCGAGGGGGCGCAGACGATCTTCATCTAGCCGACGATCTACGGGTGAAGGAGTACCTTGCCCGTGGTCTTCCTTGCCTCCAGGGCGATGTGAGCATCCCTGGCGTCTTTGAGGTCGAAGTCGTCGCCCACTCTCACTTCGAGTTCTCCTGACTGCACCCAGGCGAACAGCTCTGTTGCGCGCCCGGTCAGCTCCTCTCGGGTCTGCAGGTAGTGCCCCATCGTCGGGCGGGTGAGGAACAACGACCCCTTCCTCATCAGCAATAGCGGCGAGATCTCCGGAACAGGTCCCGAGGCATTTCCATAGGTGACCATGAGGCCCCTCGGCCGGAGCACGTCCAGTCCTCTCATGAAAGTTGCCGCGCCGACACCGTCGAAGACGACGTCGACCCCGTGTGGGCCCACCAATCGCTCGGTCTCGGTGGCGAAGTCGACATCCCTGTAGAGGATCACCTCCCAGGCACCTGCCGCCGTGCTCAGCTCGGCCTTGTCCGGTGCCCCGACAGTGGTGATCACCCGGGCACCCTTGATCCTGGCGATCTGGGTGAGCAGCAAGCCGACCCCGCCCGCCCCGGCGTGGATCAGGCATGTGGTGTCGGCGTCGAGCGGGTAGGTGTCCGTCGCCAGGTAGTGGGCGGTGAGCCCCTGGAGGAGCAGGGCGGCACCGGTCTGGGCCGAAATCGAATCGGGGACGGGGATGGCCTTGTCCGCTGGGATCACCACTCGTTCGGCGTAGCTTCCCTGTCCGTTGACCCAGGCAACCCTGGCTCCGACGGCCACGTCCTCTACCGCGCCGCCGATATCGATCACAGTGCCGGCGCCTTCGAGCCCGGGGATGAAGGGGAGCCCGACGTCGTAGAGGCCGGTGCGGTGATAAGTGTCGATGAAGTTGACCCCGGCCGCCTCGACCTCGATCAGGACGTCGTTGGCCCCCGGCGTCGGGTCGGGTTGGTCGACGTATTCGAGTCGCTCGGGACCACCGAGCTCGGAGACGACAATCGCTTTCACCGGCTCACATCCCAGCCGCGCGAGGTCAGCTCTTCCTTCAAAACCCTGTCGGGGATGTGGGACAGGTCATAGACGGGGCGGTCGACCCCGAGACAGTGTTCGACAGGATCGCGCAGGGTCCTGGCCCACGCCTTGCCTTTTGCCTCTGCTTCGAGGGACAGGGTCCCGTCCGGATTCACGGTGAACACCGAAGCCGAAATCTGGGGATTTCCCCGCGAGCCCCGTTCGCCGTAGACGAGCAAGACGGAACCGGCCGGAACGTCCTGGATCCCGCCTGTGGCGATGAACTCACCCTCATAAGCCCACCCCGAGCTCTTGTTGGAGTCGACTGAATGGATGATCTTCGCCCAGTTCTTGTGCCGCTCGTCTCCCTCGAGGGGAACTTCGACGGCAACCAACACCGCGTCTTCCATGAATGTGAGGCTAACGGTCTCCACGCTTTCTGACCATCGCCCCGACCCACACTGCAATTGCCGGCTTCACCTAATTCTCCCCCAGAGGCGCATATGACGGCGACGAGTCATTTACGCTTGGGTCATGGCCAAACTCCGCCTCTTTGCCAACCTGCGTGAAATCGCGGGTGAGACGCAGATCGAGATCGACGCCGACACGGTCGGTGCGGTGGTCGAATCTGCCGTGGAGAGGTTCGGCCAGGACTTCGGACGCGGGGTCGAAAGTGCCCGTGTCTGGATCAACGGCGACCCGGCCTCCCCCGACACTCCAGTCGGAGCCGACGACGAGGTCGTGCTCCTTCCCCCCGTGTCCGGCGGCACCCAGCCCGCACAGGCGGTGGCGGCTGCCGACCTGGTCGGGTTCCTGCCGCTGGCAGTGGCAATCCTCGCATTTCTGGCCAACCTCCAGGGGCAGGCGATATGGGGCGCTTTCCTCGTCCTTGCCACTGCAATCTGGGCCGTGGACCTCGGCGTGATGTTCAGGGCCAGGGGCCGCGAGGTGCCGGCGCTGCCCATCGTGGTCACCAGCACCGTAGCTGTCATCGCAGCGCACACAATGGGCTCCTCGGGCTACGGGCTCGCAGTTGCGATCGCAGTTCTGGTCGGTCTGGGATGGCCCGTGGCATTCGTCGCATACCGCGAGATCGACATCTACAGCCCCATGCTGCTGACATCGTTGATCGGCGGCCTGGCTGCGGCATCCCTCATCCTTTCCAGGTCTGCATTCAGCCCGAGCGATCGGGCGATCGACGTGTTCCTGGTGATGGTGGTCGCTGCTGTTGCCCTCGGGGCGATTGCAGCGCGAATGCAGCACATACCGCTGCTCGACCCGTTTTCGGTGACGGCGCTGGCCGCGGTCCTCGCCTCCGTCGGTGCCGCCGCATTTTGGGACCTGGACATCGTTGGCTACCTGCTGGTCGGCCTCGGTGTCGCAGTCAGCCTTGTCGCCGGACGCGGCCTCAGCTCGATGCTCAGGCTGGGCAGGGTCAGTCTCACTGAGATCTCACCGGGAGCGGTGGCTTCACTGGACGGTGTCCTCCTCGCCGCGGCGATCTACTACCCGTTGATCAGGATCGTTCTCTGATTCAGCCGGTCCGCCGAGAGACACCCCCTCCGCGATCGTCCACACGTCGAGCCGATGAGCGGCGCCGATGACGACCCGTTCCATCTCCCGGATCCCTCGCCCCGTCGCAGCTTCGCTTGCCGTACTGGCGGGCGGGATCGTCGGATCAGCATTCCGCACCGCCGCAGGCCTCGCTTTTCCTGCCCCTCACGGAGCGCTCCCCTCGGCGACGTTGGCTGTGAACGTGCTGGGCTCGTTTGCACTCGGCTTCTATCTGGCACGTCGTGAGCGGGCGGTCACGTCGAGGTTTTCTCTCCAGTTCTGGGCATTCGGCGTGCTCGGGTCCCTGACTACTTTCTCCACGTTCAGCTATGAGGTGGTCCTTCTTGTCGAGGCAGGCTCCGCGGGGACCGCAGCCTGGTATGTGGTCGCCTCCACTGTCGGAGGGCTCCTTGCTGCGGTGATGGGTGGCCGCATCGGCGAGGTTTGGCGATGACCATTGTCATCGGGGCCCTTGCAGGGTCGGTCGGGGCGGTCGCCCGCTATCTCCTCTCAGGGGCGATCCAGCGCCGGACCCGATCGACCATGCCTGTTGGAACCGCCATCGTCAACCTCCTCGGCGCGCTCGGTGTGGGAGTGGTCCTGGGCATCGACCCGACACCAACGGGATGGCTGCTCGCAGCTTCGGGATTCACTGCCGGGTTCACCACCTTTTCTACGTGGATGGTGGAAACGGCACGTCTCGGCGTGCTTCCCAGGCCCTCCACCCGGGCCACCGCGAACCTCGTCTTGCTCTCGATCCTGGGCATAGCATGCGCGGCTCTGGGGTATTACGTTACGGTCTGAAGGAGACGATTCATGGACAACGACGCTGACAAGAAACTGCTCCGGATCTTCATCGGCGAAGCGGACAGTTACGAAGGCCGTCCTCTCTACCAGGCGATCGTGGAGAAGCTCCGCGAGGAGGGGATCGCCGGGGCCACCGTCCTGCGTGGTGTCGAAGGTTTCGGGAAATCGAGCCTGCTGCACACTGCAAACGTCCTCCGACTGTCGGAAGACTTGCCCCTGCTCATCGAGTGTGTCGACACCGCCGACAAGATCGAGGAGATCTTGCCGACGCTCGACGAAATGATCGAAGACGGGCTGGTCACCGTCCAGGACGCCGAGGTCCGGGTGTACCGCGGCACGGGCGATAACCAGGGCGGATGACTTCGTCATAGGCCCGACAGGAGGTACTATCCCCGGGGCATGGCAGTTGAGAGATCAAACCTGCGCGCACTGCTGGTAGTCCTGGCCATCATCCTGGTTGCCGGACTATTTCCCCAGACGAGTCAAGCAGTCAGTAAATCACAGGTAGACGCTGCCTGTGAAGACTCACGCGCCCAGCTAGATGAATACCGGGCAGCCCAGGCCGAGTTCGAGGCTGCGGCCCTCGAGTACGAGAGCGCATTGCTCGAGGTGGCCAAGGTCGAGGACAAGCAAGAGCGGGTTCAAGGCTCGGTCGAGTCGCAAAGCGTCGAGCTCGGCGATATGCAGAGCCTTTTTGAGCAACAGGCGGTCGAGCTCTACATGAGGGGCGGTTTCTCCAACCCGGGGATCATCCTGTCCGCCTCGTCGGTCGACGAGGTGATGACTACATCCGGTTTCCTGACCTCTGTGGCCACCGGCGGACAGTCGTCCATCGACCAGTACCTCGCCGCACGCGGCGAGCTCAGCAGATTCCAGGAGGACCTCGACTCGACGAGGCTCGAGTTGAAGGATGCCGAAGCTGCAGCTCTGGACGTGCAGAACCGCCAGGAAGAGGCGATGACCGCCGAGCAGAACGCCTACGCCAAGCTGAGCGGGAGGTGCAAAGACCTCCAGGTGACATACGACAGGGAGCAGGCCGAGGCCAAGGCGAGAGCGGCCCAACGCGCTTCAGGCTCGGTCCAGGTGGGCTCGTTCATCTGTCCGTTCACTCCGGGCCGCACCTCTTTCATCGACTCATGGGGTTTCCCGAGGTCAGGGGGCCGTACCCACAAGGGTGTCGATATGTTCGCGGCGTGGAATGAGCCCATGTACGCAGTCGCCGCAGGAACTGTCAGCACCGGCAGCAGCGGTCTCGGCGGAAAAACGGCCTGGCTCACCGCGACCAACGGCGTCGCCTACTACTACGCCCACCTCTCGGGTTTCAACGTTTCCAGCGGTCAGTCCGTCAGCCAGGGAGCGACGATCGGGTTCAATGGTGATACCGGGAATGCAGTGGGTGGCAGCCCCCACCTCCACTTCGAGATCCACCCCGGGGGCCGCGGCTCGTCTGCGGTCAACCCGTATCCAACGGTGGCCGGAGCGTGCAAGTAACCTGTGACTGTGAACGACAGCCGACGACGCATCGACCGGGTACTCCAACCCGAGTTTGTCTCTGATCTCCAGGACATAGATCTGCCCGAACTTCGCGAGCGGAGGGACACCACCGAAGATGTGGAAATCCAGGTCTCGTACTATCGCCGGCTCCTTCACGGTCGCATGGACCTTCTCGACTTCGAGCTGCGCCGGAGGTCCGGCACCGAGGAGCGCACACTTCTCGAAGCCCTTCCCGAGATCCTCGCCAAAGGGATGATCCTCGGCAACGAGCCAACACTGCGTTATATCGAAGTGATGCCTCCGCTACCGGAGTCGACGGGCAAGCGCCTGATCGACAAGATCATGGACGACGGGGTCCTGGCCCGGTTGCCGGACCTGACGGCAGAGGAGATCACGGAGGCACTCGAGGAATTGCGCGAGTTCGAAAGCCAGCTCTCGCTGCAACGCAAGCAGCTCTTCCTGGTGATCGACCAGATCCAGGAAGAAATAGTCGGGCGCTACCGGAGCCAGCACGGCACGCCCACCCCAGCCGGCTGATCGGGCAGAGGTGAACCCGGAGACGACCCATTCGGTCGGTCCTGAACGCAGCGCCGGGCTCGACGGGATCCTCGCAGTCCGGACCCGGTCGGGTCTTATCGAAACAACACACCACGGGGCGGTTGCGGTCGTCGATATGTCAGGCAGAGTGGTTGCTCGCTCCGGCGACATCGACACGGTCTTCTTCCTGAGGTCATCGGCCAAGCCCTTCCAGGCTCTGATCGCACAGGAGGCCGGGGCGGAGATGAGCCGTCTGCAGCTCGCCCTGGCATGCGCCTCCCACGATGGTGATCCGGTCCATGTCGCCCTGGTCGAACAGATGTTGGAGGAGGTGGGCCTCGATGGGTCGGCCCTGCGCTGTCCGCCCTCGTTCCCGCTTGGTGCACGTGCCCGGGATCTGGTCGCTGCCGTCAACACCGAACCGAGAAGCGTCTGGCACAACTGCTCCGGGAAGCACGCTGCCTGGCTGAGATCGTGTGTTGCCAACAACTGGCCGACGGAGACCTACCTCCAGCCCGATCATCCCCTCCAGGAGCGGATCAGGGAGCTGGTCAGCGAACTTGGCAGCTTCCCGGTCGACCCGGTGGGAATCGACGGGTGCGGGGCCCCGGTCCTGCGCACCACTGTGAGGGCAATCGCGACGATGTTCGCCCGATTGGCGGGGGAGGAGCGATTCGGCATGGTGTTCGCGTCGATGCACAACTACCCGGCCCTGGTTTCTGGCACAGGGAACGGGGACACCCTTATCGCAACCGCGCTTCATGCGGCCGCGAAACGAGGAGCTGCCGGCTGCGTTGGGATCGCAGTCAAGGACCAATTCGGGGTCGGCGCCAAGTCGTGGGACGGCGTGGGCCAGGTGGCCGAGTTGGCGGCTGCCCACGCCCTGGCCTCGGTCATGCCGCCGGTCCCTGCCGTAGCGACCGCCCTCGAACCCGTGATGAGCCCGTTGGTGCTCGGTGGCGGCGAACCGGTAGGCAGTTTCGAGTCGAGGTTGGTGTGACGACCGGAGCGGCCTGGAGTTTTCCCGACGATGGCCCGTATGACGAACATGTCGGCCCGTTCCCGGGCGAGCGCTTCGTCACCGACTGGATGGCGACTCTGGGCGCAGGCAGCCCACTGTCCGCTTCTGGCGCGAATGCTTTCCTGCCTCTCGTGGCGGTCGACGGGTTGGTGACTATCGCCGGCGAAGCCGGAGTCACGGATTACCACAGCCCGCTCGGCGCCGAACCCGGGAATCTCGTGCCCTCCCTCCTCGAGATCAGGGATTCCGTCGCGTCGGTGGTCCTCGACTCGTTGCCCCCGGACTCGTTCAAAGCTCTTCAGACCGCCTTCGCGGAGGCCGGTGAGCTCATCGAGGTCGACCAGGACGAGGCGGCAGCCGTCATCGTCGTCGAAGGCGAATACCTCGACGGGCTGTCCAAGAAACAGCGGCATGAGGTCCGGCGCAAGGAGCGCCGCTTCACCGAAGTGATGGGGGCGCCCGAGCTGGAGGTCTGCACCGATCGCGAACCGGCAATGGACCGCTTCGTCGCCATCCACCGGCTGTCCGACGGCGAGAAAGGACGGTTCCTGACGGACGAACGGGAGGTGTTCTTTCGCCGCCTCTATGCGAGCCCGGGATGGGAGATCGCCGAACTGAGCGCGGGCGGGAGGGTTGCCGCTTCGCTGTTCGGGTACCGGGAAAGCGATGCCTATTACCTGTACAACAGCGCGTACGACCCTGAATATCGGGAAGCATCGCCCGGCGTGGTGGCGTTGTACAAGCTGATCGAGCATCTGGTCAGCTCGGGGTGCCGGCGAATCGACTTGCTCAAGGGAGACGAGATCTACAAATTCCGGATGGGTGCTGAAGCACGGCCCCTCTACAGGGTTTCGCTCCGATGAAACGGATTGCGCTATTGACCGTCCATACCTGCCCTTTGCTCCAGCCTGGCTCGGGCTGGGCCGGCGGGATGAACGTCTACGTCGACGAACTCGCTCGCGCTCTTGCCCGGGAAGGGGTCCGGGTTGACATCTTCACCAGGAGGCACTCCAAGGAGGTGCCGGCAACCGTCACAGTGGACAAGGGGGTTGTGCTCCACCACATCGACGCCGGGCCACCCCGGGAGATCGACCCGCAGAGGACTCACCGGTTCCTGGGCGTCTTCACCGACCATGTCCTCGACCAGCTGAAGTTCATCCCCGATCTTTCCCTGATCCACTCCCACTACTGGCTGTCGGGGTGGGCAGGGCTGCGGATCCGGTCGGCCACCGGGCTGCCCCAGGTCCACAGTTTTCACACTCTCGGCCGGGTCAAGGATCTAAACGCTGCAGCGGGGAGCTCACGTGCCCGCCCCACCCGGCTTGCCACTGAGGAAGAGGTGATCGCCGGGGTCGATCGGATCATCGCGTCGACCGAGTCGGAGAAGGTCGACCTCATCGAGCACTACGGGGCCAAGCCGGAGAAGATCTGCGTGGCGGCCCCCGGGGTAGACCACGACCTCTTCACACCAGGAATGAAAGGGCCGGCCAGGATGCGAATGGGCTGGCCCGACGTTCCTACTGTCCTCTTTGTCGGCCGGATTCAGGCGCTGAAGGGCCCCGACGTCGCCCTGGAGGCATTCGCCCGGGTCTCCGAGAATATTCCCGGGATTCGACTCGTGATGGTTGGAGCCCCATCGGGACCGGATGGCAGGCGCGATTTCGCCGCTCTCCAAAAACTCGTCAAGGAACGCGACCTGGTCAATATGGTGACCTTCGCCGAACCGGTTCCCCACTCGCAGATGGCCGATGTGTACCGCGCCTCAGATGTCGTGCTGGTGCCTTCCCGCTCGGAGTCCTTCGGGTTGGTTGCCGCAGAAGCACAAGCGTCTGGCGTGCCGGTTATAGCCGCGAACACCGGCGGCCTGGCACACGTGGTGCCCGAGGGCTCGGGTGGGATCACCGTCGAGGGATGGGACCCGGACGACTGGGCTGCCGCCATCACCCGCATCCTCGGTGACGCTCAGCTGAGCAAGGCGCTGTCGACATCGGGGCCTCTGCACGCGGAGAACTTCTCGTGGGAGCGCGCGGTCGAGAGAATCATCGAGATCTATCAGGTGGTCACTTGATCGAGGTGCTGACCGCACGGATTGCTGCCTGGCTCGACGACCCGGAGTCCGATGTCGAGTACTCCGAACTTCTCGAGGGCCGGTGGGCGGTCAGGATGAGACAGTTGACCCGGGAGGCGACGACCGTTTGGTTCGAGCCCCGGGAGCGCAGCCTGGAGTACGAGGCGTATGTCCTTCCGGTGCCGGACGGAGCAACGGCGGCCTATCGGTTTGCTCTTGCGAAAAACCAGCGGGCATGGCGTGCGTTCTTTGCTCTCGACGGTGAAGGCGGCCTGGTCCTCCGTGGCCGCCTCCCTGCGGCCCGTGTCACCCATGAGGAACTCGACCTCGTTCTCGGTGAAATCTATGAGTCCGTCGAGGTCTCGTTCCGACCTCTCATCCAGCTGCTTCGCGAAAATTCGGGTTAGAAACTTGTGAACACACCGATGTGGACAACCCCTGTGGATAACCCCGATTTCTGTTGAAAAGCCCTCGTTTGGGTGGAATTTCCAGGCTGTTTTCGTGACTTGACGGTATACGACAATGGTTAACGTCGCGAACGACCCCGTTGTATTGGGAATTGCCAGGACCTACATTCGAACCAACGCCCGAGAGGCAAGCCGGAGAACGATCCGTTCGGGGAAGTGCGGAGAAGGCTTTGGAGGGTCACTCGGGCGTTACCCTT
>JBBDMR010000058.1:2117-26582 GCA_040878225.1 Acidimicrobiia bacterium | reverse complement strand
GAGGAACACCAGGGCTTCGAGCGCCAAGCCGAATCCGAGAGTGAGTGACTCCCTCCATCTCCGCCAGACCCAGGCAAATACGGTGCCAAGGACAACGATCGCCAGAATCACGTGGATGGTGTCGGCAAAGGAATCTGCCACCCGGCTCACGGTGTCCCAGACGGGTGAGCGATGGGCTTCCAGCCAGATCGAGGCGTTGGTATCGACAGATCCGAATCTCGATGCCGCGATCGGTCCCGTGGCCAACCAGCCCGTTGCAAGCCCGATCATGACCAGCGCCGCGTAGCCAAACGCAAACCGGGCGAGTGTGTCCCCCCGGATTGGCCAGGTTTGCCAGAGACTCCGCTCGCTGCGCTTTTCTTGTGCCTGGTAGCCGATCATCGAGAATTGCCTTCTGTGGCGCGGGTAGGTGCCCGTGCCACGTCGTCTCTCGGCTGACCGAAGCGCATAATCCGTCCACCGAATGCGACGGCACAGATGACGAACCATCCGAAGCCGACTGCCATCCCGGTTATCACGTCGGTTACCCAGTGAACGCCGAGCAATGCGCGGGTCGCCGCCACCCCGAAGGCCATGAATGCCGCGGCGCCTCCTGCCACTGCCTTGGCGCGGCGATCGCTTTCCAGGGTCAGGATGAAAGCCACGGCCGCGAATGTGGCCGCGGCTGCGGCAGCGTGCCCTGAAGGGAACGAACTTCCCGCCCAGGGAGCGAGTTGGGCGAGACCGGGTCGCTCGCGCTCCACGATCATCTTCAGCCCGTTGTTCAAGAGCGCCTGGCCGATCGAGACCGATGCGAGGAACACGGCCACGTGCGGATTCTTGTAATGCCACCATCCCCAAACGCCCACCACGATGGTGACCAGGGTGACGAAGGGGGTACCCCCGAGCCGGGTGAACAGGGCGTAGACATCGAAGGCGGCAGCATCGGCGTTGCGGGCGCCGTAGTCGGCTACCAATGAGTCGAGCCGGGCGAAACCAGAACCGTTGTCGATCATGTCGAATACCGCGCCGACCCAAAGTGCGGCGAGAAACACTCCTACGAATCCGATTGTCAAGAGAAGCCCGCCGGCGCTGGTTCGATCGAGCCTCTTCTTGACGAAGGCCGCGAGGCCGGGATGGCGCGACACCGCCCTGATTAGTTTGCGCTTCTCAGGCCCCGCGTCGATGGGGTCGACGGTTCGACGCGAGATCGAGAGCGCGATGGCTATCACAGCAGCGGTGGCTCCAACGGCGAGGATGACGAGGCTGGTCTTCACGATCCCATCTCACCTAGCCCGGCGTAGAGCACGCACAGAGAAGGGGTAATTCCATGGGGCATTGTCTACCCGCCCCGGCCTTACGACAAACACGACAATCCACTCCCCACCTCAGCCGGTCCTGTTTGATCTCAAGGCCAAATGGGTATATGTCTCGGCACGCAATCAAGGAAGATTTATGACTGTCAAAGAGAACCTCGAGAAGGTCAGGGAAGGCCTGGAGAAGGCCGCCTACACCGCGGTGGGTGCCCCCGTCGCCGGCGTCAAAGCCCTGAAAGAAAGAACTGATAATTTGAGCCAGGCCGTCAGCGACAAACGAAAAGACCTCAAGTCCGATGTCGAGAGAGAATTCAAGGACTGGGTAGCTGAGGGCGAGGCGATTATCGATCGCGTGGTCGATTGGGTGCGCTCGACGGACACCCCGACCGAATTGCGCTCGGCTCGCCACGGTGCAGCCGAACAGGCTCGCTCAGCCGTGACGGGGATCGCCTCGAAGTTGGACGAGATCCTCGACTTCGTTGAGCCCGACATCGAGCTGACCGAGATCAAGGGAGTCGGACCGGCGACCGCCGCCACACTGGAGTCTGCCGGTGTGCCCGGGATCTCCAGCCTTCTTAACAGGACGGCCACCGAGACCGGGTTGAAGCAACTCGCCGATGAGACAGGGATCGCCGCCGACAGTCTCGCCGACTGGCGGGCTCAGGTCGACCTCACCGCTATTGACGGTGTGGGCGACTCCTACCAGCGTGAGTTGCATGCGATCGGGATCGGGACCATGACCCAACTGGCCAATGCCGATGCCGGCACCATCGTCGATAGAATGAGCGGCCTGGACCGGCCCGGTTTGCCTTCTCAGGACCCAAGCAAGGCGACAGTCTCCAAATGGATCCAGAAGGCAAGGCGTCTCAGCCTTGAAGACCGCAAGTAATCGACACAAATCGACAGGAGAAAGAAAATGAACAACACAGCTGAAAAGATCAAGGACGCCGCGGACAGTTTCGCGGAGACAGCCACATCCAAGGCCAAGGAAGGCCTTCATGCAGCCGGCAAGGCGGCAGTTAAGGCCGGCAAACCGAAGCGAAGCCCGATGAAGGTGACACTGTTCACCCTCCTGGGCGCTGCTGTCATCGGGGCGATAGTTCTCATCTGGCGCAACCAGAGCAACTGAGCCAACTCGCCGATAGATCGGATCCCCGCATGGTGGGCGGGGATCCTTTTGTTTGTCCGCTATTGTTTCGCTGCCAGCGGAAGGGTGAACTCGAAGGTGCTCCTGCCGTCGTACCGGTAGGTGACGTCGCCGCCCATCCGTTTGGCCAGGAACCTGGAGATGTGAAGTCCCAGCCCGAGCGATGGCGCCAGACCGGAAGGCGGCCCGTCGCCGCGGTGGTAGGCCTCGAAGATCATCTCCCTGTGCGTCTCCGGAATCCCCGGCCCGTCATCGCACACCATCAGGCGCCCGACATCCGGACCGACCACAGCATCGACCGATATGGTCGGCCCTCCATGCTTCACGGCGTTCGAGACCAGGTTGCGCACTATCTGGCGCACCCGTGCCGGGTCGCCCACGCAACGGGCTGTCGTCGTGTTCAACTTCACAGCCCGGCGTGATTCGGCATCGAGGCCCTCGACGGCCTGGGCCGCTTGTGCTCGGAGATCGACGGGAACACTCGAGACTACGAGTTGGCCGATGTCGGCCTTGGCGGCAACCAGCAGATCGTCGACGATGTTCGTCAGGTCCCCGCTCTGCTGAACAACGAGCTCGATCATCTCCTTGCGCTCCGCTGGAGACAGGTCCGAATTTTTCTCGTTGAGCAAATGGGCGAACCCGACGATCGAGGACAACGGGGTGCGGATCTCGTGAGACACCGACGCAATCAGTTGGTCTTTCGACTCGACCAGCTTCTGCTTGTCGGAAAGCAATGCTTCGAGATCGTGCTGCGCCATCCGGAGATCGGTGACGTCGAGGTCCATGATGACGATGCGGTCCCACCGGGGGTTGTTTTCATCGGTCACAGCCTTCCAATGTGATCGAACCACGACGTCACCGAACATCGTCGGGGCCGTGTGCTCACTGATGATCGAAGTCGTGCCGAAGAACGGCGCGGTGTACTGCTCGATCAACGTGTTGAAGAGGTCGGGGTATCGGGCTGATGTGAAGCTGCGCGCGGCGAAATCCGGTGGGTCGGGGACAAGGGGAGATCCGTACAGCCGATTCCACTCCGGGCTCGCGGCCACGGTTCGGGGAAGGCTGAGGACCTCCATGAGCAGGGCCTCGTCGGTTCTGAGCAGATGCCGCAGAGTCTCGCCATCCATGCCGTCGAAGCGTTCGATAATCGGGGTGTAGTCGGCGACAAGGACCGGGACCGGTACCGCTGACACGATGTCGAGTTCGGCTAACGGCAATCTGAAGGTCATGGAATTGTATCGTCACAAACGCATCTGCACTTGACCTGGCATCGTCGAATCAGCCCAAGAATACGGCTCTTTTAGCTTGTGTGTGCCCTCAGCTCTATACTCCCGCTCGCCCCGATTCCCCTTTTGTCTACGGAGGATTCTTCAAGATGACGGAAACGATCCTGTATATCGCGCTTGCCGCGGGTCTGGCCTCGCTTCTCCTGGCCACCTATTACACCCGCTCGGTGCTGGCGGCACCACAAGGTAATGAGCGCATGGTCGAGCTTTCGGCCGCGATACGGACCGGGGCGATGGCCTTCATTCGCCGTGAATACATGTGGGTTTCGGTGTTCGTCGTGCTCATGGGAACTCTCATCGCTGTGTTCCTCGAATGGGGCTTGCCCTGGGGAGCAGTCGCCTATGTCTTCGGAGCGTTGCTCTCTGCCGGGGCGGGCTTCGTGGGCATGCGGATCGCAACTGCCGCCAACGCCCGGACCACCGAGGCGGCACGTTCCGGTGGAATCACAGCAGCCCTGCCGATCGCGTTCCGGGGTGGGGCGGTGATGGGCTTCACGGTGGCAGGTCTCGGTCTCCTCGGCGTCGGGCTCGGGTTCTTGCTCTTCAGCCAGATCCTCGAAGATCCCAACTGGGCCGAGATCATCACCGCAATCGGGCTCGGCGGTTCGTCGATAGCCCTCTTCGCCCGCGTCGGTGGGGGTATCTATACCAAAGCTGCCGACATCGGCGCTGACCTTGTCGGCAAGGTCGAGGCCGGCATCCCCGAAGACGATCCCCGCAACCCGGCCGTCATCGCCGACAACGTGGGCGACAACGTCGGCGACGTTGCCGGCATGGGTGCCGACCTTTTCGAGTCTTACGTCGGTTCGATCGTTGCGCCGATCGTCTATGCCGCTTTTGTCTTTAGTGGCGACCTCGGTGCCCAGACCATCATCTTCCCGCTTGCCGTAGCCGCACTCGGCATGTTCGCGGCGATCATCGGATCGTTCCTGGTGCGGGCAAAGAGCGACGACGACCTTGCCGCTGCGCTCCACCGGGGCACCAACTTCTCGCTCATTGCCACCGCAATTGGGGTTCTGGGCCTGGTCTACTGGATCTTCGGTGATACCGCGGAAAACCCGCTGGGCCTGTGGATAGCCGTGGTCGCCGGGCTCGTGGTCGGCTGGTTCGTCGGAAAGATCTCCGAGTGGTTCACCTCTGACCATCACAAGACAGTCAAGGAAATCGCCCGTCAAGCACAAACCGGCCCGGCCACCGTCATCATCACCGGTATCGCAGAAGGAATGCGGTCGGCGGCGTTCTCGGTGATCGTGGTCGCTGCAGGAATCGGCGCCGCCTTCTGGGCCGGCGACTGGGCTCTGGGCGACGGTGGAGGAATCTATGGTGTCGCCATCGCCGCCATCGGCGTGCTTGCCACCCTCGGGATCACCATTTCCGTAGACGCCTATGGCCCGATTGCGGACAATGCAGGCGGCATCGCCGAAATGGCACATCTCCCTCCAGAAGTACGCGAAGCGACCGACGCTCTCGACTCCTTGGGCAATACCACAGCGGCCGTGGCCAAGGGGTTTGCCATCGCCTCAGCAGCGGTCACGTCTTTGGCCCTTTTCGCGGCCTTTACCCAGGCTGTCCAGCTCGAGTCGATCGACCTCACCCATGTTGAAACCGTGATCGGCCTCTTCATTGGCGGGATGTTCCCCTTCCTGTTTGCGGCCATGACCATGAACGCTGTCGGCCGTGCCGCCAACAAGATGATCGACGAGGTGCGTCGCCAGTTCCGGGAGATTCCCGGCCTGCGGGAAGGACACCCTGACGCAAAGCCCGATTACACGACCTGTGTCGATATCGCGACTGCCGGCGCCCTACGGGAGATGGTCCTCCCGGGCTCTCTGGCCGTTGCCCTTCCGCTTGTGGTCGGATTCATCAACGTCGAGGCACTCGGGGGTCTCCTTGCCGGTGCGCTCGTGACCGGCTTTCTCCTCGCCATCTTCATGGCGAATGCAGGTGGAGCATGGGATAACGCCAAGAAGTTCATCGAGACCGGCGCGTTTGGCGGCAAAGGCAGCGATGCCCATACCGCTGCTGTGATCGGCGATACCGTTGGCGACCCGTTCAAGGACACATCGGGGCCGGCGATGAACATCGTCATCAAAGTGATGACCATCGTCTCGCTGATCTTCGCATCGGCATTCATCGGTTGAGGTCGGCATTGGACGACCCAATCGCTTCGTTGCGCCGACAGGGTGTCCCCTCCGCGCTGGCGAAGCGTCCGCCCTCACAGCCCGAGGGGACCTCTCCCTCCTACCTCCGCCCTCCTTTCGTCGGGCGCAGGGACCTTCCTCCCGCAAGCGGGAGGACAGCCCGTCGCTGCGCTCCGGTGGGACAGCTTGCTCCGGTGGGACATTGAAGGAGATCACTTTCATCCGCCATGGGGAGTCGGCTGCCAACCGCGCCGGGATCTGGAACGGAAGGTCGGATGGGCCGCTGAGCGAAGAAGGCCATGCCCAGCTGAAGGCGCTGGGGGAGAGGCTCGGCGATTCCGGCTTCGACGTCGTGATCTCCTCCCCGCTGGAAAGAGCACGCCGGACCGCAGCTGCCTTCAGCGACGATGTGGTGCTGGACCCCGAGTTCGTGGAAATCGACCTCGGCCGCTGGGACGGATGGACGACCGAGGAAGTGCAGAGCCAGGATTCGGAGGCGCTCCGCACTGCGATCAGTGAGCGGACATCGCCGATGGGGGCAACAGGTGAAACCCTCAACGAGGCAGGGGAGAGGGTTCTCAACGCAGTCGACAAGCTGGTTGCCTCCCTTCCCGACGAATCGTCGGCTGCGGTGGTGACCCATGGAGGGCTGCTCCAGACGATCCTTCACCAGTACCTGCCGGGAGGCACCCATCGGGCCCACTCCTTCGTCGCCAACACGGCGATCACCACCGTCCGCTTTTTCGACGACCATTCACGGCTTGCCACCTTCAACGACACCGGCCACCTCGGCCCGCGCTCTTCACAGGTCGCCGAATTCCTCGCTGCCGGCAAGCCTGTCGTCGCTTTGATCCGACACGGCCAGACCAAAGCCAATGTCGAGCAGCGGTGGCAGGGTCAGGGAGACTGGGATCTCGACGAGCTGGGCTATCGCCAGGCCGCTGCCCTCGGCTCCTCCTACGGACAATGGAACACTGTCTTCAGCTCGCCGTTGCAGCGAGCAAGAAATACCGCAGACTTCGTCGCGAACGCAGATCCGGTTTTGGTGGACGATCTCAAGGAGCTCCACATGGGTGAGTGGGAGGGGCTGACCACCCCCGAGATCGAGGCTCGCTGGCCTGACGTCCTCGAAGAGATCTACGGCAAGGGTGTCGACCTGAAACGGGGATCAACCGGCGAGTCATGGGCCGAGTTGACCACACGCGTCACGTCGGCGGTCGAAACCATCGAGCCAGCAGCAGGCGAGCCGACTGTGGTGGTGGCTCATGGAGGCGCAATCCGCGCCTATATCTCCTCACTTACCGCCTCCACCGACACGTACGCTGAAAGCTTGTACACCCCGCGGAACACGAGTTTCAGCCATGTCGCCCTGACCGATCGGGGGCCGCTGATCCTCGACTACGGCGTTGCGCCACACCTCGAGGCCCTCGACTCATGACAGCCGAGTACAACTCCGAGCGGTACGCAGTAATCAACCGCTGGGACCCATCCCACCTGGAGAAGATCGACCGCCTGCTCGATCTCCAGCCCGGAGACCGGGTCCTCGAGATCGGGTGCGGGCAGGGACACCTGACCAAGCGTCTCGCTGACCGCGGGATCGACATCACCGGTATCGATGCCAACCCGAACGCTTCCCATATCTCGGAGTCGGAGCGTGTTGTTTATATGAGGGCCGAGGCACTCCAGTTCGACGACGGGGTGTTCGATTCGATTATCAGCGTGCACGCGATTGAGCACATCCCCGATCTCAAGGGTGCCTTCGCAGAGATGGCGCGTGTCCTCAAAGCGGGTGGCAAGGCGTTGTTCATCTACCCGGCTGAGCCGATCATGGGCCTCTATGCGATTCCGACCGCGGTCATCCTTCACAAGAACCCCTTTATGGCCAGGAAGATCCATTGCCAGAAGCTCACACCGAAGAAGGTCCTGATGATGCTGGGCCCGCACGGATTCGAGGAGCGTCACCGCGAGTTCAACCTCATCAAGTCACCGCAGTTCGTCTCGGTGCTGGAGAAGGTGACAGGCGGGGCGCGAGCGGAGAGGCCCGTCGACCAGGAAAACGGTTGATGGGGGCGTTCAACTGCCAGGACTGCGGGAAGACTTTCGAGCTTAGACAGGACGTGCTCGACCGGTACCCGGCGTGGACCCCCCGCCAGTGCCTCGACTGCCGGAACAAGACGATCCAACCTTCAAGCCAGGTGGCCAAGCGGCCGGCGTCGAAGAGCAAGAACCGTGACCTAACTGTCGGCGAGGTGCTCGATTCGTTCGCGGACGGGCCGGACACGGGAGTGTTTACCGACGGCGCATCGGAAGGCAACCCCGGCCCTGGAGGATGGGGCGCCGTCTACGTCGAGGACGGTGTGATCGTCGACGAGAAGATGGGCTCCGAGCCGCATACCACCAACAACCGAATGGAGTTGACCGCCATGGTCGCCGGGCTCGAGATGCTGCCCCTCGACTCCGGTGCCGACGTTTACACCGACTCCAAGCTGATCGTCGACACCCTCAACACCTGGGCGAAGGGCTGGAAGGCGAAAGGTTGGAAGAGGAAGACCGGCCCGATCGCCAACCTCGAATTGGTCCAGCGGGCGTACGAACTCTACGAGGAGCGCCCCGGCGTCACCGTGAAGTGGATCAAGGCACACAGCGGCTATCGGTGGAACGAGTATGCGGACGCGCTTGCCACCTCCTATCGCAGGGGGAGCCATTGACCCTCCCCGACCCGGTGGACGCCGAATATCTCCGTGCCTGGGCGCGCCATACTCATCGATCACCGCTTTATGCCCACCTCATCGACCTGACGATCCACAGACCCGAACTGATGCGGGTCATCCAGCGGATCGACAACCGGCCACCGCCGAACGTGTACCTCGCGGCGATTCACTTTCTCCTGATGGAGGACCAATCGTCACAACTCGCCCGGTACTACCGGTCGCTGGTGGACGACCCCTTGCCCGTCGAAGGTGTCGACGATGCCTTCGTCGAGTTCGTCGTCGCAAACGAAGAGGCGATCGTCTGTCTGGCCAACAGCCGCTACACCCAGACCAATGAGTGCCGTCGATGTGTGGCGTTGCTCCCCGGTGTGATGACCTCGTCCTTCGATAGGTTTCACCTGGTCGAGATCGGGACCAGTGCCGGGCTCAACCTCGCCCTGGACAGGTACAGATACGATTTCGACGGTCTCGAGTGGGGGCCCGATTCGCCGGTCCTTCTCGCTGCCGGCGTGCCCGGCGATCAGCCACGACTCCGGCCCATCGAAATCGGTCGGAGAGTTGGCATCGACATCAACGTGATCGATCGAAACGATCGCGACGACCGGCTGTGGCTCGACGCACTCATCTGGCCCGAGCACGACGAGCGGCGCGAGCGCCTCCGTCGCGCCCTCGAGGTCACGTCCGGCATGGACCTGGAGCTTATGGAGGGCAATGTGCTCGACCGGCTGGAACAGGTTCTAACTGACCTTCCCGGAAGTGAGCCGGTGGTGGTGATGAATAGCTTTGTTCTGCTTCAGCTCGACCCGGGCCAGCGCGGCGAAGTCGAACAGATTGCCGAGGCCACCCGGAGCTTTCGCCCGGTCTATCGGGTCTCGCTGGAGCTGGTCCACATGGAGGACGACTGGGCGCGTCTCGAGGTGGGCGACGAAGTGGAGCTCGCCGAGCTGGGCCGGGCACACCCGCACGGAGAATGGGTCGACCTCGACTATTCAGCCCTATAGATCGGGTCAGGTGCGTCCGTAGACGGGGATGAGGGCGCCCGTCATCACACCGCTGTCCTCGCTGAGAAGGAATTCGGCGACGGCGGCGATCTCATCGGGGGTCGGCCAGTCGACGTAGTCGGCATAGGGCAGCGAAGCCCGGGTAGCCGGGGTATCGATCACCGAGGGCATGATCACGTTTGCGGTGACTCCTGAACCGTCGAGTTCGTCGGCGACCGTCTTGCCCAACGCCACAACACCGGCCTTGGCGATATTGAACGCCGCCTGGCCGGTCGGATAATCGACCGCTCCGCGGCTGCCGACAAGGAGGATGCGGCCCCAACCCGCTTCGCGGAGGTAGGGGACCGCGGCGCGGACCGCGTAGAAAGCAGACCTCAGGTTGAGGTCGAGCATCCGCTCGAATCGGACGTCGTCGGTCTCCTCGACGTCACGGCCGCCCGCCCAACCGCCGACCAGCGCACAAAGCCCGTGGATCCCCCCGTTCTTCTCTGCCACTTCCTTCATGAAGTTGGCAACAGATGCGGTGTTGGTGGCGTCGACGCGGGTCAGGGTGAGCCGGTCTTCGGAGACGTCGAACTGCTCCTCGAATCGGGAAGCTTCCTCGGGCAGCAGATATGTCAAAGCCAGTCGGTAATCGTGCTCGATAAGGCGCCGGCTGAGGGCAGTGCCCAATCCGCCGGTCCCGCCGGTGATAACAATGGTTTTGCTCAACTGAATCCTTGATTGACCTGCCTCAACTCTAATGCCGGCTCACCGGACCGTCGCAGCAGGGACGCCAGGATTCGGGTGTTGTCAGATCAGACTCCGGAGCCACTGCCCCTCCGGGTGCTCCATGGCCGATTGCAGGTCGCTCAGCGAATCGAGGTCGTGAAGGAGACCGGTCCTGACGAAGATCTCGACATTGCCCATCTGGGCGAGATGGAGGTGGGCGCTGACCGCCCCGTAGCGAAACTCGATCGGGTGGGGTGACGAAAGCGCAGTTGTGCCGCCATCTGCCGACGGAGCGAGGATGGCGGTTCCGCCCTCGATCGCGGCGCCGATGCCGTCCAGGTCGGAGCCGGTGACCAGGGGCAGGTCGGCATGGAGGACCACCCACCGCATGCTGTTGGCGGCCGCCCAGTGCACCCCGTCGGTGGCGGCGCCGTTCAGCCCGCCTCCGCTCTCCTCGATCACCGGAACCCCCAGGGACGTGCCCCAGCTGGAAACACCGGAGTCGGCGGTGACGATGGCGGGTATCAGCTGCGCCGCCTCGGCTGCCATGACGGTGCGGACGGCCATCGATGTAGCGAGCATGTGTCGGGTCCCGGGATCGAGAGCTGACGCCAGCCGTTCCTTGCCGCGGGCAAACGACCTGATCGGAATGATGGCGGCTACCGGCATGTGGCGAGGGTAGATGGGGAATACCAGGGGTTGAGCCGCGTTGTCACAGTCACAGGCAAATGGGAGTTTCAAATCGCAACCGCCACATGGCACGGTCAGGTAATCGCAGAATCGGATGAGACGGAGATGGTGGAGGGCAATCATTACTTCCCGCCCCACACCATCAAGAGCGAGTTCTTCCAACCGTCCGAGCTTTCCTCGGTATGCCCCTGGAAAGGGACTGCCAGCTATTACGACGTGGTCGTCGACGGCGAGGTGAACAAGGGCGCAGCGTGGTTCTATCCAGACCCCAAGCCGGCAGCCTCCAACATCAAAGATCACATCGCCTTCTGGCGCGGGGTAACCGTCTCCGCCTAGCGACAGACCGCTAGAACAAATTCTGGGCGACGAGGCCGGCCGCCAGACCATAAAAGGCTGCGATCACATCGTCGGCGACCACTCCGGTGGCCCCAGGGAGCTTCTCGGCCCGGGCAACTCCGGGAAATCCGGCTTTGAAGATGTCGGCCACCCTGAAGATCACCAGTGCGACGAGGCCCGGGCCCCAACCCAGGCTGATGGTCGCGATGAATGTGCCTGCCGCCTCGTCGATGACGATCCAGCCGGCATCGCCCTCGGTCGCGACCAGGTCGGACACCGACCAGAGCGCCAGAGCGGTGACAAGCGCCGCCGCACCCACCTGAGCCAGGATCCCGAGGCTCCCGAGCCAGATCGCAACGGGAAACGCAAATACGGATGCAACCGTTCCCGATCCGGCGTCTGAGCCACGCACCCTACGCAGGATGAGGCCCGACCTGAACCATGATGCAATCAGCCTTGTCACCGGCACAACGCTACCGCCCCGTCCCGACCGCGCTCGGGCACCGTGTTCAACATTGCCGGCGCGATCTGGTTTACCCTTGCGGGATGGAACAGGCAACCTACATCTGGAATGACGGCGAAATGGTCCCCTGGGCCGACGCCACCGTCCACTTCTTATCGCACGCGCTTCATTACGGAACCGGCGTCTTCGAGGGCATTCGCTCCTACGAGACAGTCGATGGTGCGGCCGTATTCCGCCTGTCCGATCACATGGTTCGCCTCGAGGGATCCGCCCGCGCCTACGGGATCCCGCTGCAGTACTCCGTCGACGACCTCAACAAGACGGCTATCGAGCTGCTCCGGGTCAACGAGCTCAAGGGGGCTTACATCCGGCCGCTCGTCTTCCACGAACTGGGCGAGTTCGGTCTGAACCCGGCCGGAAGCAAAGTGAAGACGATGATGGCCGCCTTTGCCCTTGGCAGCTATCTCGGCGACGACGGAGTCGCCCACGGGATCCGGGCCAAGGTGTCATCCTGGCGGCGAATATCGCATCAGGACTTCATCCCCAACGCCAAAGGCTCGGGCGGTTACTTGAACTCGTCGCTGGCCAAGTCCGAAGCGGTCCGCTCCGGGTATGACGAGGCGATAATGCTCAATCAGTCAGGGACGATCTCGGAGGGAAGCGGGATGAACCTGTTTCTCGTCTCTGAGGGAATCGTCTACACCCCGCCGGTCTCAGCCGGCATTCTCAAGGGGATCACGAGGGACTCAGTGATCGAGATCCTTCGCGATCGCGGTTACGAGGTGCGGGAAGAGGAGTTGGCGCGCGGCTCGATGTATGTGGCCGACGAGATCTTCCTCACCGGCACCGCCGCTGAGGTGACCCCGGTGGTCGAGATCGATGACCGTACCATCGGCTCCGGTTCTCCCGGCCCGATCACAACCGAAGCCCAGACCCTGTTCACGAGAGCCGTGCGCGGCGAGCTCGAGGAATATCGCAAGTGGCTGGAAGTCTTCTGATCGTGGGCCAACAACCCAATCTCGAGCTCACCGAGTCGGACCTGCCCCGGGCAAACCTCCAGCCCGGACCGGCCCGCCGCTGGCGTCCGGTCAAACCCGGCCTGGTCACTGCTCCGGAGGAGAATCCGACGGGTGACATGTTCGGGCACATCGGCCCCGACCATGGATATGCACTGCGGCTGATCAGTGGCTACGAGTTGCCCGATGACGACCCCGACCTCAGGTCGGTGGTCGCAGGCTTGACCCAGGCTCGCGCTGCGGCATTGGGCCGGGCTCCAATCAGCGAAGACATCGAGGTCGCGCTGATGCTCTGCGGGTACTGGCCCGAAAGCCCGACGCCGCTCGTAGCGAGGCGACTGCGTTGGCTCGCTGCTGCGCCCCACGACCGGAGACCGGGACAGACCGCTGTCGCCGAGGTCGACGATGCTGATCTGATTCTGAAACCAGATCAGCTGCGTGCCGTGCTCCGGCGCACCTGAGCTGTCGGCAGTACAGCCGGACAACTACCGTCGAGTTCTATGAAAATCGTTCGTATCAAGTCAGGCGACGACATCGCCTATGGAATCGCCGACACCGACGGAGTCGAGATCTACCGGGGATCGCCCTTTGTCGCATGGGAACCAACCGAGTCGGTGGTCCCCTGGGCCAGTGTCCAGCTCCTTGCACCGGTCATCCCGACCAAGGTGATCGGCGTCGGAAAGAACTACGAAGACCATGCCGCCGAGATGGGGACCCCGCCTCCTGACGAGCCACTGCTGTTCATGAAGCCAGCAACTTCGGTGACCGGGCCGGACGCCTCGGTGGTCTATCCGCCGATAACCAGCGAACTGCACCATGAGGCAGAGTTGGCTGTGGTCATCTCCAAGGTGGCCCGTCACGTCAAGGCCGAGGATGCAAGCGGCTTCATCCTCGGTTACACCGCAGCCAACGACGTCACAGCACGAGACCTGCAGCGATCGGACGGCCAGTGGACCCGCGCCAAGGGGTTCGACACCTTCTGCCCGCTCGGCCCGGCGATCGAGACCGAGCTCGATCCGCTCGAGCGTCTTGCCATCATCTGCAGGGTCAACGGTGAGGTCCGCCAGGCCGGTTTCACATCGGACATGATCTTCGGAGTCGGGGCGATCATCGAACACGTCACCGAGGTGATGACGCTCCTGCCCGGAGATGTGATTCTCACCGGGACACCCTCGGGGGTCTCGGCGGTGAATGTGGGAGACACGATGGAAATCGAGATCGACGGAATCGGGACCCTCACCAACCGTGTGGTGAAACGATGACGGTCCGGGTCCGGATCGCTCCTTCCCCGACCGGCAACCTCCACGTCGGCACCGCAAGAGCTGCCCTCTTCAACTGGCTGTATGCCCGGGCCAACGGCGGAGTGTTCATAGTCCGTAGCGACGACACCGATCAAGAGCGTTCGACAGCCGAGTACGAGGAGGGGATCCTCGAGTCGCTCCGCTGGCTCGGCCTCGACTGGGACGAGGGTGTGTCAGTGGGCGGTCCTCACGGCTCGTATCGCCAGTCGGACCGCTACGAGCGCTACCGGGAGGTGGCCCGCCAGCTGATCGAGTCCGGGGCTGCCTACTACGACCAGCGACCGGCAGACGAGCTGGAAGCCCTCCGCCAGCAGGCGCAAAAAGAGGGCAAGCACCCCGGCCACTACATCCGCCGGCCCGATCAGGAGTTCGACAGCGGCGTCATCCGGCTCTCGATTCCCCAGGACGCACCGATTGTCTTCGATGACATGATCCGGGGTTCGGTCAGCTTCGAGCCCAGAGACGTGGATGACTTCGTCATTCTTCGGACCGACGGCATCCCCACCTACCACCTGGCATCGACGGTCGACGACGTCGACTACGGGATCACCCATGTCGCCAGGGGTGAGGACCTCCTGCCCTCGACGCCGAAACACATCTTGATCACCAGGGGGATGGGAGCCGGTGAGCCGGTATACGCCCACCTGCCGCTCCTTTTCGGGACCGATGGCAAGAAGCTGTCAAAGCGCGATGATGCGACGTCGCTGACCGACTTCCGCGACGCCGGGTACCTTCCTGATGCAGTCTTCAACTATCTCTGTCTGCTCGGATGGTCCATTGACGGTGAGACCACGATCTTCTCCCGGGACGAGGCGGTAGCCGCCTTCGATCTTGCCGACGTCTCCAAGAACCCGGCGACTTTCGATCCGGAGAAGCTGGAGTGGATGAACGGGGAATACATACGGGCGATGGACCCGGCCCGGTTCATCGAATTGGTGGTTCCGTTCGTGGAGGATGCCGTGGGCCGAGAGCTCGACGGGGCAGAACTCTCCCGGTTCGAGGAGATCTCGCCCCTCGTCCAGGAGCGGACCAAGCTGTTGCCCGAGGCAGGGGAGCAGGTGACCTTCCTCTTCACCGAAATCGACGAATACGACCAGAAGTCCTGGGACAAGGTGATGACCAAGGACGGCGTCGCCGACGTTCTCGCCGCCGCATCACAGCGTCTCGGGACACTCGAAACGTGGACGGCCGAGGCGATCGAGGAAAGTCTGCGGGCGTTGCTCGCCGAAATGGAGATCGGCGTGGGCAAGGGCCTGCAGCCGATGCGGGTCGCCGTAACCGGTTCCTCGGTCAGCCCGCCCCTGTTCGAGTCGATGGCAGTGCTGGGCCAGGAGAAGACGATCGCCAGGCTGGACACGGCGCGCTCGCTTCTCACTGGTTGACCCGCCGTGGCGCTCTGCTGGAGAGTTGGGCTGGTATCCGGCGGGGTTGTATCCTGATTGCTTCTTCACCCCTTTGGTCCCGTCGTCCAGAGGCCTAGGACGCCGGCCTTTCAAGCCGGAAACGCCGGTTCGAATCCGGTCGGGACTGCAATTCATCGCCCCTGGTCAGGGGATTTTCTGGCCATGTCTCTGTTTCCTCGTTGTCGGTTTGGGCCGCTCCTGGGCCGCTCCAGGAGCCAGCCAGCTCGTCGAGACGGTCGGCAGTCCGGCTGTCAAGACCTTCCATGAGATGGCCATACCGGTCCATCGTGACCTGAATCGAGGAGTGTCCCAGGCGGGTCTGGATGGTCTTGGGATGCTCGCCGGCGGCGATCAGCCAAGAGGCGTGAGTGTGTCGGAGGTCGTGCGGCCTGCAGGGCTGACCCACCGACGTGGCGACCGCTTTGCGCCAGATTCTGCTGAACGACCCTCTGCGCAAGAAGGCTCCCTTATCGGTCGTCCACACGATTCCCTGGACCGGCGGGTGCTGTTGCAGATGGACAGCCAGAGCATCGATGACGACTCTTGGAAGAGTGATAGTGCGCTCCGACGCGGCTGTTTTTGGCGAGCCCAGTCGAGGTGGTTCTCCGGCTGCTTCGATGAGCGCTGATCTGACTGTGAGTCGTCGGCGTAGCATGTCGATGTTGGCGACTGGAAGGCCGGCGAGCTCACCCCACCGGAGTCCGGTGTAGGCGGCGACGATCGGCAATGACTGGTACCGATAGGGCAGGGCGTCGGCGAGTTGGTTGACTCGGGGCGGGTCGAGGAGACGCATGTCGGAGCGGCGGGGAGCTGGCAGCTGAATGTCTCTTGCGGGTGAGGTCAGCAGACGCCGGTCGTTGACGGCCTGGTTGAGTGTGAGCCGCACCCATCGCAGGGTCTTGACGACGGTTTCCGGGGCGTAGCCGGCGGAGGTGAGGTCGGCGATGAGGCGCCGGAGAAGCTCGGGGGTCAACCGGGCGAGTGGCACGTCGCCGATCAGGGGGACGGCTCGAGCGTGGCAGGCACGGTAGGTCTCTGCGGTCCTGGCTGAGATGTGAACACGACTCGCCTGCAGGTCTTCGGAGTAATCAGCCCAGGCGATGTTGCCCAGCTGGGGGTCGATCCATTCGCCGCGGTCGAGCTTGGCGAGTTGGGCGCTCAACCAGCGTTCGGCGTCGATCTTTCGGGTGAAGCTCTTGGAGCGTTCCCGTCCGTCGAGCCCGTAGTAGCGGGCACGCCATGGCGCGGTTCGTTCGGGCCGGTATTGGATCCATCCTCTCATCGGACGGTATCTTATATGGAGGAGCGGTGTTCGCAGTCCCGGCTTGGATTCCGGTTTCAGGATCGTGACGGGACTCGGAGGTTCACCACTCGACAGGTTCGTTCTGAGGGTTATGTGGCGGCGGGGTTCGATCATTTCACTTCCCGGGCCAATGACCCTCAGGTGCACACTCATGTGGTGGTGATCAACCGGGTGTGGGCTGAGGGTGGGTGGAGGGCGATCGATGCCAAGGCTGCTTACGGCCATGCTAAGGCTGGCGGCACCATCTATCAGGCTGCGCTTCGCTCCGAGCTCACCGAACGTCTTGGGGTGGCTTGGCAGCCTGTTGTGGATGGGTTGGCTGATGTGGCTGGATTCTCGCCGGAGCTGATCCGTCATTTCTCGACCCGTCGGGTTGAGATCGAAGTCGCGGTGGAACGGTATGTGGCCGAGACAGGGAAGGAAGCACACCCGCGGGTGTGGCAGACCTTCACCCTCGAAACCCGCCAGCCCAAAGCTCATCCTCGGGGAGAGGCAGCTGTGACCCAGGAGATGAAGGATTATGGGATCACCACTGACGTCGTCGAGCATTGGAACCGCCGGGCTCACACCGCACCCGAAAATGTTGAAGAGGTCGTCCGTGCTGCTGTTGGTGTTGGCCCTCGGACACCGCCACCGCCCGGCCCAATGGCGGGTCAGGTTGTCGAACGGGTCGTGGCGGAGATAACGGACCGCCGAGCGGTGTTCACCGAACGGGACCTTATCCCCTTTGCCGCTGCTCTGTACCCCGGTGTTGGACCCGGCGAGTTGGTCGCCTCGACGCGGCAGCTAGTCGAATCCGCTGAGCGGTCGGGTGAAATCGTGAGACTGCTTCCCCACTCCAACCCGCCGTTGCAGCTCCCGGATGGGATTCGGCTTTCAAACGACGAATTCGTCCTCCTCGAAGTCGGGCCGCTCCATGCAACCCGGTCGGCTAACGGGCGGCTCGGTGGTCTGCCGGGCGAAGCCCGTTACACGACCAGACTGCAGTTGGAAAGAGAACAACATGTTCTCGATGCCGTTGCCAGACCGACTCCGGTTTCAGTAGACGGCGCAACCTTGGAGGAGGCGATCACCCGGCGAGACTTGGTCGCAGAACAGGCTGAGGCGATAAGACATCTCGCGGGTCTTGACGGGCGGGTGGTGGCGGTGGCGGGTCCCGGCGGGTCGGGCAAGACCCACGCGATCGGCGCCTACGCCGACGCCGCCCAGGCCGCCGGCCATCCTGTGGTTGGAGTGGCTACCTCAGCCACCGCAGCTCGGAGACTCGGCGAGGAGCTGGCCAGTTCGTGGTCAGGGACGATCGCGATGATGCGCCACCAACTCGACCAACAGGACGGCACCCTCCAGCCGGGCACGGTGGTGGTCGTTGATGAGGCTTCGATGGTGTCCACCCGGGATCTCGCCTGGCTGGTCGAACAAGCCGACAATTGTGCTGGGAAGGTGGTGCTGGTGGGGGACCCCTCCCAGCTCCCATCAGTCGATTCGGGAGGGCTTTTCGGTCGTATCGTGACGGACGGTCATGGCGTGGTCACCGACCTTGCCGAGTTGAACCAACGCCAGCACCTCGATGTCGACCGAACAGCGTTGCGGCGGTTCCGTGCCGGTGAGGTCGAACAGGCAGTCCGCGGGTACGCCGAAGCTGGACGTGTCCACCTCGGCCATGACGAGTACGCAACCAAGGCAGCGATGGTCGACGCATGGTGGCACGACGCTCAGGCGAACGGACTCGAATCGGTCCGGATGCTGGCCTCACGACGCGACGAAGTCGCCATGCTCAACCAGTTCGCCCGTGTCCACATGACCCGAACCGGCCAGCTCACGGGTCCGGTCCTGGCCAACAGGTGGGGTAGCGAATTCCAGACGGGGGATCGGATCGTGGTCCGCGACAACTGGTATGCCCACTCCGATCTGCGCAACGGCCAGACCGGGACCATCACCACTATTGACCCCGACACGGGAGGCGTTGTTTTCCACCGTGATGCAGACCGGGCGGTGATCGGCCTGCCCAAAGCGTATGTGGATCGGAGTGTCGACCACGCCTACGCCCAAACCATCCACACCGCCCAAGGCCAAACCTTCCAATCCGCCCACATCTACCTCGACGCCGGCATCGCCGGCGAACATGGATACACCGCCCTGTCCCGCGCCCGGAACGAATCCCACCTCTGGGTCAACCACACCCGAGACCTCCTCGGCGACTGCCCCCATCCCCACGGGGCCCAGGTCCCGGAGGACCATCTCAATGGACTTGTGCGTCAGCTCACACGGAGTGTCCTCGAACCTCCCGCCACAGCCCAGGGCGTCCCGGTCTCGGATGCCACCGACAGCCAGCTCTACCAATGGCAACAAGAACTCGCCGACAGGATAAGGACCAGCCCTCTCACCGACCGGGCCGATCACACCGATCTCCTACGTTGCGACCAGACCATCGCCGAAGCTCGAAATGCGGCCGAACAGGTCGGCACCACCGGAACCAGACGTCAAGTCGAGGACCTCGAAACCAAACGCGACCAGCTGGTCGAACGGATCACCGCCCGGGAGTCATGGGTCGAAGACAACCCCGACATCCTCCACTCCTACTCGGCGGTCACCGACGAACTCCAACACAGGATCACAGCCCGGGTCCTCTCCTACCAGCTCGACCCGCCCACCGATGTTCTCGAAGCGCTCGGACCGCGACCAGATGACAAAGCAAGAGCGGACAGATGGGATGCAGCCGTCGCCCATCACGCAGAAGCACAAATGAGGCTCGGAACAGAGGCCGACCTGACCGACCCAGCCGTCCTCGAAGCAGCATCATGGCGCCACGCCATCAACGAATACCACCCCCAGCCAGAACTCACCCAGAAAAGCGTTCTCCAGCTCACCGGCTAAAACCGAACCGGTCATGGCCAGCGGAGTTCCACCCCACACATAGTCGTCTAGGTCTGTGACAACACCATGTATCATTGCTGGTGATGGCTGAATCAGATTTGCCTCAAGACCTGCTTGACCAGATCCGTCGGGAGTATCCGACCATTCTCACCACAGCACATGTCGCCGAGATGATGCACTGCACCATCGGCGATAGCCTCGAGGCACGGCACCAGCGACTCCGTGTAGAAGTCGTATAGCCGATCTAGCTCCTTCTCATCCAGCGGGCCGCTGTACGAATCATCGAGGGGATAGAGAGCTAGCTTTCTGACCTAACACAGGCTCAAGGTCCGGCCTGGGGACAGATCTCGGTTAGCCGGGAGAACTCCCCGGAACCCATCTCCGGAAGCAGCCCGAAGGGAGTCCAGTTGATCCCCTGAGAATCGATGAAGCTCTCGCGCGAAGGCGGCTCCGGCAACGAGTGTCCCTCGGACTCGAGGCACTCCTGCATCGACAAGAGGTACTCGTACCTTGCTTCCAGCATCTCACCGGTGAGGGGTTCTACCGAAGGGATCAACCCCTGATCCATCAGGTGATCGAAACAGGCTTCCACCGCTTCTTCCTGCTCGGTTGCGGTTCTTGGGTCGTCAGCAATCGTGAACCCACCGTCGAGCAGGGAAGCGGGCCAGCCATCCTCCTGCAGACAGTCGACCACGAGAGCCGCCGTCTCATCAAGATTCGGACTCGGCGGGACCGGCTCGGGTTCAGTATTGTCCGCCTGCGACCCGCACCCGATGAGGCAGACAACACTCACCGCAGCGATTCGAGTGAGCAAACTCAACCTCCCTTAGTGAATGCACCGACTATACGAGTATGTGTTACTGAAATATGGAGCGGCGGCATTCTCCGAGAAGCCCAAAGCATAGCTTATCGATTGATCCCACAAGCTCTCGCGGTAGGTAACCCCAACAAAGTTGGGCGTAGCCGGGTTGAGCTTGTACACCAGATCTTCATCGTGTTCATGCCAATGAGCAGAACCGTTGGCTTGTATCCTGGTTTGGGGATTGTAACTACCCGTGCAGGTCCGGGTACCCCATTCATAGAAGTCAGCCTGAGCGGGTGGCAAACTGGCCAGCATCATGACTGCGGCCGTGGTCATCACAACGAGCTTTCTTCTCATCTTTGCCTCCTTAGGCTGTCGTCCCAGCCTGCCCCATGCTCAACACATACACCCCCCGCCCGATCTGTCAAGCGAAAGATTTCGCGACCTCACCTAAGTCGTGCTCACGGCACTCTCAACACCCGTACCGGGTCGCGGAAGGCGGCGATGACCGCCGGTGGGATGGATGCTCCGATGGTGGCGAGGACGGCGAGTACCGCGATTGCGACGGTGAACCGGAGGTCGGGGAAGCCGTCGGTGAGCCGGTAGACGGTCACCGACCCGGCGATGGATCCGAGAACCGCTCCGAGGAGACCGACCACTGAGTACTGCACGGCAACCAGTCCGGTGATGGTGGTTCTCCCGGCTCCGAGGGCGCGGCGTCTTCCGAAGTCCTGTCGGCGGAGGGTCACCGACCCGTAGACCACGAGGGCGGTGAGCACCAGGGAGGCTGCGAGGGTGGCGAGGATCAGGTTGCGGCCGAAGCGGCCGAGTTCGCCGGCGACTGCGGCGCGGAGCTGAGCGAGGGTCTCCGACGTTTCGAACCTCACACCGGTTGGGTCCTGAGCTCCGAGGGCGGCGGCGATGGCCGGGGTGAGTGTTGCCACGGTGTCGGGGCTGTCGGCCAAGACGTGGATCGATCGGAGGGTGGCGGCATCAGCTTGGGCCGGGTCGGAGGCGAGGAGGATCGTGGTGTTGAGAAAGCCGAGCGGGTCGGACGCTTCGAACCCGCCGACCACGGCGGCCTGCTGGTCGTCGAGGTCAATGCCACCGACGGGAGAAGCGAGCCCGAGGCTGATCTGCGCGGCCGGCCCGACCAGGGCCTCTCCTGGTTGGGGTGGACGTCCGTTGACCGCGACGACATCGGGTATGACTCCCCAGACCACCCTGGTGGCAACCGGTGTGCCGCCGCGGCCGAGTTGGGAGTTGCGGCCGTCGATGGCGAACCCGAACCCGACCACCCACTCCACACCGGAAAGTTCCGCCACACGCTCCACAGCAGAGACAGGGATACTGGCTGTGCCTTGATCATCGACGGCAGTGACGCTGCGGGTCCCCGCCTCGTCGATACGGGCCAGGACATCCTGTTCGGCCCGGACGGTCTGTCCGGTCGTGGCGAGGATCACCGCACACACCGATGCCACGATCAGCCCCACCATCACCGAAGCCACCGGCGCCGACCATGCAATTCGTGCCCCCTCAGACAGCATGGCGCCGACCCCGATCCCCCTGCCACGAGGCTCAGAGGGCACAGACCGCTCCCGCCCGGGAAGTCACGTTCGGGTCGTGAGAGGCAACGATAACGGTGGCCCCCGCTCCGGCCTGCTCGCTCAACGCCGCCAACACCACATCGGCAGAAACCTGGTCGAGGTTTCCGGTGGGTTCGTCGGCGAGGATGATACGGGGATGTTTGACCAGCGCCCGGCACAACCCGACCCGCTGCGCCTGACCACCCGACACCTGGCCCGGTTTGTGGTCGTCGCGTAGCTCCACACCGAAACGGTCGAGCAATTGGCGGGCACGGCGTTCGCTTTGGCGGCGACCCAACCCGGCATAGAGGCCACCCTCCACGACGTTGTCTAGAACCGAACGTGTCGAATCCAGGGCCGCATCCTGGAAGACGAACCCGATTCGCTCCGAACGGAGGAGCGACCGTTCCCGATCTGATAGACCCGTAGTTGGCACACCGTCGAGGTTGATGCTCCCCGCCGACGGCGACAAGAGCTGACCGATCAAATAGAGAAGTGTCGACTTGCCACGCCCGGACGGCCCGGTGACCACGGAGAACATCCCATCCTCGAACGTGTGGGTGAGCCCATCGAACAACTCCTCTCCACCAGATTGATACTCGAAGCGGAGGTCGGAGACTTCGATCAAGACGACTCCTCGACGGGGAGCAAAATGACATCCCCAGCCGACAGACCCTCCACAACCGCAAGCCCATCGGCCACCGCAACCACCGTCACGTCGGCCATCTCCCCGTCTACCAACCGGACCGAAGCCGACCCGTCCGGGTCGGTCACGATTCCGGCCACCGGCACCACAGGCCCCTCAGTCTCGGGGACCACCACGATCTCGGTCGAAAAACTGGACTCGCCGAGCAAAGGCACCGCCCCGGCGCAGTCGAGCCCACACACCGCCCCACCACCAGGCGCCTCGAGGATGAGCCGCAGTTCGCCACGGAGCTCGTCCTCGACCGCCTCCACAATCCGCCCCGGCCACACCCCACCGTCATAGGTCACAAACACATCAGCCGAGAGAGGCACCAAAGAACGCTGCTCCGGCGACAGCGGGATCCCAAACTCAGGATCCCCAACCAACTCCCTCACCACCACCTCACCACCAGCCAGCGGAGCACCAACCGACACCTCATCGGTCAACACCACCCGCGCCGGCAGCGAACCGACAAACACGACATCCCCACGCCGGACCACCCCATCATCTTCGAGACCCAGAGCATCCTGCCAGTCCCGCACCGCAGCCCTTACACCTGACCCGAAGATGCCGTCGATCTCACCGTCATAGAACTCAAGAACGGCCAACAACTCCTGGACCTGAACCACGTCCGGACCCTCCGCATTCAGACCAAGGTCACGGAACATCGGAGTCGCCCCCTGCGCCACAACCACCGGACGTAGATCGACCGCATACAAAACATCACCCGCCGACACCTCATCACCCGGGCCAATCGCAACCGACGTCACTACCCCCGAAGAAGCATTGCGGGCCAGATCCCGAAACTGCCACGACGCCACCGAAGCAAACCGCAACGACCGACCAACCGTCCCATCGGTAACCGTGTACTCGACAGGCACAGGGTCACCCAGCGGGTCCTCCGGCGGCTCCAACGACACAGAAGCAGCCCACCACCCAGCGAAGATCAACCCGGCGGCCACCAGGAGCGCAAAGAGAGTCTTACCGAGTCGGCCCACATCGGTCAGGCTAGAGCAGATTTCGCGAACCTGCCGTCAACTCTCCCCATCTGCCTGGCAGAGAGTCTTCCAATCTAACTCTCGAACTGTCTTTGTCGGACCAGTCCGGCAATCCCAGAACTCACCTCCCATAGGCTCAGCGAAGCAGAGGCGGTGCCCGTGTCACTCACCGAAGAGATACTCGGTGCCGGGACTCTGTGGGCAGACTTGGGTGAGACTGGTGAAAGCACCGGGATTGAGTTGGTCCACAATCTCGATTATGTCCGTGTACGGATGCCACTCACCTTCGGTGCCATACGTCTCCAGATAGGTGGTCAGACTCGGCGGACTGAAACCCGAATATCCCTCGGTGCCAAGGCATGGAACCAGGGTGTCGACGTAGTATGCGTACAAGCGGGTCAATTGCTTTTCCGACAAGCCACCTGTGTACCTGTCGTCCAACGGATACAGGGCCATGCATTCCTCTCGGACTTCCGCGATCCTCGGCCTCTGGACCGCCGGGACGCCCTGGTAGTTCAGGTGGTCTGCGGCGATGATGTTCACGTCGATGCCCCGCTCTTGCATGCATTGGCCGATTACAAAGGCCCATTCGTCGGGCGTGATCGTCCGAACCGGCTGGATCCGCGAGATTGAGGTATCAGTACCCTGTGCGACGGAGATCGAACTCGACGTCTGTCGTGGCGCAGTCGTCGAGGTGGACTCGGGGGGTGGGGGGG
>JBBDMR010000058.1:0-2107 GCA_040878225.1 Acidimicrobiia bacterium | reverse complement strand
CCCCCCCCCACCAAACTGGCCGATCCGCTGCATGCCCCGATCAGGAGCCCGAACAACCCAATCCAAAGTCGGGATTTCATTTAGTTGTATGGAACGCAGTACGCCTTGGTCAACGTGTAGTTCATGGTCAGGTCCGAAACGACCTTCCACGTTGTCGAATGCACTCCGGTGTATGAGTAGCGATACTGAGGATCGCTGTTGAACCAGTCATCGATCTCGGTCGAGCTTGGAGCGAAGTGGTATACGAGCTCGGTCGCATACGACCTGACCACCACCCACTGAAACCACATCCGATCGTTCCGCTGTCCTGCAATGCCACGGCTGGTGCAGCAAACATCGTCAACATCGTTGCTGCAGCTGCGACCACAACCGCAATCCTTCTTCTCATCTCTCCTCCTCAGGCTAGTGTCCCAGCCCTGGGCCCCGTATTCGGAACCTACACCCCCCCCACAACATGTGTCAATCCCCGAATTTCGCGACCTCAACAGAAGCCCGGTCACGGAACGCGAGGACCCGTACCGGGTCACGGAAGGCAGCGACCGCCGCCGGTGGGATGGATGCTCCGATGGTGGCGAGGATGGCGAGAACCGTTATCGCAACGGTGAACTCAGGTCAGGGTAACTGCCCGTTAGCCGATAGACGATCACTGACCCTGCGATGGACCCCACCACGGCTCCGAGGATGCTGACGGCCGAGTAAGAGTCTTACCGAGTCGGCCCACATCGGTCATACTAGACCAGATTTCGCGAACCTGCCGTCTACGAAACTCAGGACGGCGGGCAGCACTGAACGCGGTTAGCTGCTTCCAATCGCCTCTCAGGATCCAAAAGGATCCTCCAACGGCGGACCTTGGGCGTCAAGACCCAGATACAAGACCGGACGCGCCACAAGCATTCTCAGAACGGCTGGAGGTTCCATTCTGGTCTACAGTCCTTTGGCGTCACCCGCTGGTACCAGACGGTTTCTGCTCGAGGACATGATTCTCGACAAACCCCTTTGGGCCGCTCCTGGGCCGCATGAGAACGGGAACGGTCGCGATCAGCCGGAAGATGTCGCGAAACGACACCGGGGCGAATCGCCTGGTCACGAATGGGTTTTCGCTCATTGCCGTTGGTCGTCGTTAATCTCTGGTGGGTCCTGGGCCGGCCTTTCAAGCCGGAAACGCCGGTTCGAATCCGGTCGGGACTGCAATTCATCGCCCCTGGTAGGGGCTTATCTCCTCGCGAGCCCGCTTGAGCGTCTCTGGTCATCTCCCTCGATCTTGGCCTTATCGGTGCACAGCGAGCGCTCGGGAGATCTGGCCCCAGAACTTCGTTGACCAAGGCGCTCTCTTTCTGAGCGCGCGCAGCGGCGATTGCGGATGTGGCTCACCGACCGGGGTGCGGGAGGCTGGGGTCTTTGCCTTCTATCGCACAGGGCTGGTTGGGATGTTGCTCGCCACAGACGCAATGCGAGTAAACGAAGGCTTCCAGCCCGGCGAGGGAGGCAGTGGCCACCGCTACCGAGGTGTCCGCGGCTCCGTAATAAATGCGTACCGAGCCGTCGTCGTCGGCGATCCAACCCGTCGGGAAAACTACACCCGGAACGTCGCCCGTTTGCTCATAGGGCGCCTCCGGACCGAAGACCCACTCGTTGCTTCGAGCCATGACCCGGGTCGGATCGGTCTCGTCGAGGATTGCCAGGCCCGCTCTATACAAAGCGCCGGCTGCGGTCAGGCGCACACCGTGAAAGAGGATCAGCCACCCGCTCGCCGACCGGAGCGGCGGAGGACCGAGCCCGATTCTCGCCCGGTCCCAATGGCCAGTACGCCGGCTCTCGAGCAGGATCTGGTGATCCCCCCAATATCGAAGATCAGGGCTGAACGAGATCCAGATATCCGGAGCCTCGCCGATGGCACCGGACGAAACCGGTCGGTGGATCAACGCATAATTTCCATCGAACTGGTTCGGGAACAGGGCGGCGTTCTTGTCCTCGGGGGGCGATACCGAGGGCATCCGAACGTATGTGCGGAAGTCACGGGTCGACACGAGACACACAAGTGGGCCACCCGGTGAGAAACCGGTGTAGGCGATCAGGTAATCGTCGCCCATTTTCGTGATCCGCGGAT
>JBBDMR010000057.1:0-26698 GCA_040878225.1 Acidimicrobiia bacterium | reverse complement strand
GTCAGAGACCCAGGTCAGAGACCCAGGTCAGAGACCCAGGTCAGAGACCCAGGTCAGAGACCCAGGTCTTCTCTCGTGTAGGTGGTGAGGACGTTCTCGCGAACTTCCTCGATCGTCTCTGTCTCTTCGGTGTTCCGAACGATGTCGATAGCCGGGGAAGCACAGTCTCCGTACTCATCGCAGCTCAGCGTTCCGGTCAGACCGTCATAGCTCAACTCGTGCAACTCGTCGCGGACCGCCTGGAGGTCGACGGTGACGGTGTCACCATCCACCTCAGCGACGTTCTGGACTGCAGTGAGCAACATCATCGTTGCGTCATACGCGTGAGCGTGGAACGCCTGGATGGGCGGCTCACCGTAAGCCGCCTCATAGGCTGTCACGAATTCTTCGTAGGCGGGCGTCGTCGGAGTGCTCGGACCGGAGAAGTACATCCCCTCGCTCTGCGGAAGCACCACGAAGGTGTCCGAGAGCAGTCCGTCTGCACCCATGAGCACGACATCCTCGAGCCCCGATGTGTCCTGAGCCTGTTCCGCGATGAAGTCCGCGGCAGGCTGGAAGATCGGGAAGAAGACGAGCTCGGCCCCAGCGGCGGCGATCTCGGTCAGGACCGGACGCATATCCGTCTGATCCGAGGTCACAGCGGTGCTGAGCACGATCTCTCCGCCGAGTCCCTCAAAGAAACTCTCGAAGGCGCTCGTCAGGCCCTGGGTGTAGGGGTCACCATCGTTGATGGTGGCGACTTTGGTCAAGCCCAGCTCTTCGAAGACGAAGGTGGCTGCAGCGGCGCCCTGAATGGCGTCGTTGTGAGCGGTCCGGAAGTATCCCTCGTGATACTCGGGCCCGGGGTTGCCGGCGAGATCCGAAGTCAACACCGGAGAGGTGTTGGATCCGGAGATCAGGACTCGTCCTGCCTCGCTGACGATCCGGGATGCAGGAACTCCTGCGCCAGAGCAGCTGGTACCGACCACAGCCACCACTTGCGGGTCGGCGATGATACGCGTGGCACCGGTCTGTCCACCTTCGGAGCTGCAGAGGTCGTCTTCTTGGAATGCGATCTCGACGTCGTGTCCTTCGATTTGACCGAAGTCCTCGACCGCGAGCTCGACTGCTCGTACCTGGTCGGTACCAAGGCTGGCATTGTCACCACTGATTGCCTGCAAAGAGGCGATCTTGATCGGCTCGCCGGCCTCATAAGAGATGGTGCCCAGGTCCCCGGTTGCCATCGTGGTGTCGGTTCCACCTTCGGTCGTGGTCGTCTCTCCGCCCTCTTCCCCGTCGCCACAGGCAGACAGGATTAGGGCGAAGACCGCCAGAAACGCAAGAAGCTTGTTGCCTCTCTTCATTTTCATTTGATTCCTTCCTCAATTGGTACAACGGCGCGACAATGCCACGCCGTGGGGGCTGACTTTAGACCGATTTCGAGATTTCAGCGGTCGGAAGTGTGTGGGAACCTCCGATGGGTATCGTAGAGGGGTGGACTCAACACCGAATGTGGTCGATGATTCAGCGGATCCGCAGCCGATTCGACACCTGTTTGGTTGGCTGGCTAGCGGCTTGTTTGTCGGCTCCCCGGCTTCGGACTTGCGTTCCGAGGTCTCGCCATCGTCGACGCAGGAAGCGGGCAAGATCCACAACGCTGGCACAATCGCTGGTCTCTTCGCCGCTGCTTCCCCGCCCTCACCCGCCGATGACTGAGCCGGTTCGGTTTCATCTGCTCAGTGCCGGGTATGGCGGTGACCGGGTCGCCTCGACTGTCTCCCTCGTCGTTGCCGGCGACCAGCTTGTCGTAATCGACCCCGGGATGGTCAGCTCCACCGCGGTGATCCTCGACCCCATCCGTGGACTGGGTCACGACCCCGCCGAGGTGACCGATGTCGTCCTCTCCCATCACCACCCTGATCACACCATCAACATCGCCCTCTTCCCTAACGCCCGGGTCCACGACCACTGGGCCATCTACAAAGATGATGTCTGGACGGCGCGATCGGCGGAGGGTTTCGAGGTGGCGGAGGGAGTGACCCTCTGGGAGACCCCGGGCCATACCCCACAAGACATCACCACCGTTGTGCGCGACGGATATGAGACCATCGCCTTCACCCACCTCTGGTGGTACGAGACCGCCCCGTATGACGATCCGCTGGCCACCGACCCCGACGGGCTACATCGGGGCAGGGAGCGGGTGCTCGAGGTTGCGACACTGATCGTTCCCGGCCACGGCGACCCCTTCGTCCCCGGCCCTGACACATCCCGGTAGCCTGAGCCCATGGCAGGCGGTGGACCCATTGAAGAAGTTGCAGCTGACGACTCCTACGCCCGCGTCGCCGAGGGCCATGTCCTCGAAGTGGGCGACGACGGGCTTTTTCTAGATCGAACCGTTTTCTACGCCCGCGGCGGCGGTCAGCCCGGCGACGTCGGCACCATCTCCTGGGATGGAGGGTCGGTCGAAGTCGTCGACACCATCCGCCGCGATGGGAAGCCGTTCCACCTGGTTTCTGAGGGAGCGGTCCTTCCCGACCCCGGGACGCCGATCGAGGGGGCAATCGATTGGAGCCGGCGATATCGCACCATGAAGGTGCACACCGCGTTGCACGCTCTGTCCGGGCTTGTCTTCAGGGACTTCGACGCCAAGGTCACCGGCGGCAACATGACTCCCGACGGCGAGGCCCGTATGGACTTCGAGCTGGATGGGATCTCGATGGAGTTCGGGCGCCAGGTGGAGGAGATGCTCAACGCCGAGCTGACCAAGGGCTACCCGACGGAGATCCTGTACATGGCCCGCCAGGAGGCGTTGAAGGACCCCGACCTGATTCGGACCAAGGTCAACTTGATTCCCGAATGGGTCGAGGAGATCAGGGTGATCGATATCGTCGGGCTCGACCGCCAGGCCGACGGAGGCACCCACGTGGCATCCACCCTCGAGGTCGGCCACGTCGAGGTGGTCAAGACCGAATCCAAGGGCAAAGCCAACAAACGGATGCGGATCAGACTCTCCAACCCCGGGTAGGCGTCCAAGAAACCGTTCTGTGCCGAACCGCATCAGGACGTGGTGTTCCAATTCGACACAGAAGGATGGGACTGCGCACCCGAATCGTTCTGTGTCAATCGGCGTTGGGACGTCGTGTTCCAGATCGACACAGAAGGGTGTGGACATCGGCTGAACGGCCGTTTAGTATCCTGAACGTGCGTTTAGTCGAAGGCGATCTCACTGCCGAGGCGAGGATCCGCGACGCGGCCCTGGCCCGGTTCCCCCGTGACGGTTTCGAGGGGACGACCATGCGCGCGGTCGCCGAAGACGCCGGGGTCTCGCCTGCTCTCGTCGTACACCACTACGGGTCCAAAGAGGGCCTGCGCAAGGCTTGTGACGCCTATGTCGTCGATCGGATCCGGACCGTGAAAGGGGAGGCCATCGAGTCGGACAGCCTCAATGATCCTTCTGTTATCGCCGGAGGGTTTCAGATCGCCGAGCCGCTGATGAGGTATCTCGGCTGGGCGCTGGCGACAGGGAGCGACGAAGCAGCCTCTCTCTTCGACGAGATCGTCGATGAGTCGGTGCGGTTGACGGAACTCGCCGAAGATCACGGAGCGATGCTCGCCGGGCCTGACGTGAGGACCCGGTCGGCGGTGATGCTCTCGATGCAAATGGGGTCGCTGATCCTTCAGGACCACCTGAGGCGCTATCTCGACATCGAGCCTCTGAGCGCCGAAGGGATCATGGCGATCTCGCGGGCCACCCTCGAGATCTTCTCAGGCGCGATGTTCGCCCCCGGTCAGGCCGAAGCCATCCGGGAAGCGTTGGAAGTCGCGATCGAAAACACGAGAAAGGAAAGTTCAGATGGATGACGCCATTGTCACCAGAGGCCTCACGAAGAGCTACGGGGACACCCTGGCCCTCGACAATCTCGACCTCGAAGTCAGGTCGGGGGAGGTGTTCGGATTTCTCGGCCCCAACGGGGCAGGGAAGACCACCACGATCAGGCTGCTGCTCGACGTCCTGCGCCCCGATTCCGGCAGCGCCAGCGTCCTCGGACTCGATCCGCAGACTGAAGGTGTCGAGATGCGTCGCAGGGTGGGCTACCTGCCCGGAGACTTCGCGACTGACGGACGGCAAACTCCACGAGAGTTCCTCACCTACCTGGCCAACCTGCGCGGTGGGGTCTCTATGGCGCGGATCGACTCACTCGCCGAGCGACTCGAACTCGATCTGGACACCAAGATCGGGAGCCTCTCCAAGGGCAACCGGCAGAAAGTGGGCCTGGTCCAGGCGTTCATGCACGTCCCCGAACTGCTGATCCTCGACGAGCCGACCAGCGGCCTCGACCCGATCATGGCCCATGAATTCCTGGAGATGGTCGCCGAGGCAAAAGAGGAGGGACAGACGGTGTTCATGTCATCCCACATCCTCAGCGAAGTCCAGCGTGGCGCCGATCGCGCCGGCATCATCCGGAAGGGCCGCCTCATCGCGATCGACGACGTCGACGAGTTGCGGGCCAGGGCGATGAGACACGTCCAGATCGTCTTTGACTCCGAGGTCACCGCCGGCGAGTTCGACGGACTCGACTCGGTGGGTGATGTCAGTGTCGATGGCAAGGTGATGAGATGCCGACTGACCGGGGAGGCCGACCAATTGATCAAGGCGGTGGCGCGCCATCGCGTGATCGACTTCATCTCCGAAGAACCAGACCTCGAGGAGATGTTCTTCCACTACTACACCGGAGATGAGAAATGATGCTTCGTGATATTTGGACGAAGACCCTCTGGGATCAGAGGCGGTCCCTGCTCGGATGGGCTATCGGGTTCGCCGCTGTCTCCCTCGTGTACGGGGGGTTCTATCCGTTTGCGGCCACACCCGAGTACGCCGATTTGATCGAAGGGCTGCCCCCTGCCCTCGCCGAGGCGATGGGGTGGGGTGACATCTCGACCCCGCATGGATATCTCGGCGCAACGGTCTTCGGGATCCTCGGGCCGGTGCTTGCCATCATCATGTCAATTGGACTTGGCACCCGGGCGATTGCAGGTAGCGAGGAGGACGGCAGCCTGGAAATGCTGATCGCCCACCCGGTGACCCGGACGAGGGTTGTGGTGCAGAAGGCAATAGCGCTGGCCGTGGCAACCCTCATGGCGGGTGCCGTCGTGCTGGTAGCCATCCTGGTGATCAGGGGACCGATCGAACTGGATATACCGTTCGCCCACATCGCGGCGGCGTCGCTCGACCTCGCCCTCATGGGCCTGCTGTTCGGGTCGCTGGCGATACTGGTTGGTGCGATCACAGGGAGGCGGGGGCTTACGTTGAGTGTCAGTGCCGCGGTCGCCGTCATTGCCTATCTGGCCAACGGCCTCGCCCCCCAGGTCGATGCGTTGGCATGGATGCAGAACCTGTCACCGTTCCATTGGGCCGACGGCACCAGCACCCTGCGCGACGGAATCGACCCGGCAAACACGCTCTTGCTGGCCGGTGTTTCTGCCGTGCTCGTCGCCGGCGCTGCATTTGCGTTCAACCGACGCGACGTCGGTGTTTAGGACGCTCTGAACGAATCGGGTCGAAATCCCCGGGTGGTGGCCGGCTTCGGGTTAGCAAGTAGTAACGATGCTTGATTTTGTACTCGGGGCCGGCCTTGCCGGGCTGGCTGTGCGCGGTTGGATCCGCGGTTTCGTCCGCGAGGTTCTCGACCTGGTGGGCCTGGTCCTCGGCATCTGGGTCGCGTTCACGCTGGGTCGACCACTCGGCAATTTCCTCAGTGACCAGTTCGGTGTCTCCCCAGAAGTGGCCCGCATCGGGTCGGGAATCTTGCTTTTTGTGCTCTTCGGGGTGGCAATGGGGATCGGCGCACATTTCCTCTCCCAGGTAATGAGGCTCCCCGGGCTCAACCTGGCCAACCGGATCGGGGGCTCGGCCGTGGCCGCATTCTGGGGTGTCGCACTGATCCTGGTGATCATCAATGTCGCCGGCGTCCTCCCGTTGCCCGATTCCTGGAATGAGCAGGTGGAAGGTTCAGCAGTGGTGCAGGCGATTGCAGGAGACGACGCAGTTCCGCAACGGTTGTTCGAGGCTCTGGGTGACGACGGAATTCTCGCCTCTCTGGCCGCGATGCAAGACCTATTCGGGACAGGCCGCGCCGTGCCCGAGGGAAACGAGGCACTGGAAATCCCACCGGCACCAGTCGACGAGTTGCGCCAGGTACGCAGCGACGTCGACCTCGTCGTGGACAGGGTGAACGAGATGCGCGTCGCCAGCTCGGTGGGTCCTCTCCTGATAGCCCAGCCCCTGACCGGGGTCGCGGAGAGCCGAGCAATTACGATGTACACGGCGGGCCGGATCAGCCGTGACACCCCGGTGGGTGGCTCCGTCAGCGACGACATCGCCACAGCGGGGATTCTCCTCGAGACAGACGGTGAGGCGCTGGCTCTGGCCACCACAACGCGGGCAGCAATCGACGCACTGTTCGCCGACCCGGGATCCGTGGGCCTTCTCTCCGCTCCCCAGTTCGACCGGGTCGGAGTAGCGGTGGTCGCCGGACCTACCGGAGTCCTACTGGTGCTGGTCCTCGGCGGGTGACGCTGCTTTGGTTTAGACAACCGCCGGATCATGCGATCCGGCCCGGTTTCTGATGACGGCGACGAAACCCACCCCTCCAAGGACAATAGCTGCCCCGATCATCTGCAGCATCGAAGGGCTCTCCGAGAAGATGATTGCGCCCCAGACCATCGTCAGGACCGGCTGAAGGAGGATGATTGTGGCAATCTCCACCGCCGGGAGGCGGGGCAATGCGTGGCCGATGAGGAGCCATCCGAACACCTGGGCCGTGAGGGCGAGAGCCAGAAGCCAGGCGTGCGCCGGGAATGTGATCTCCAGGTCGAGCCCGCCGTCGAGCACCAGACCGAGGACGGCCGCCGATGCCAGCGCACCGAGGGTGGCTTCGAGGAGGGGTCCGGCGGGAGGGGCAAAACTCTCGTTCGACGCTCTGAAGCCGAGGAGGAAGCCTGAGTAGAAGAACGCTGCGATCAGAGCCAGGACCGCTCCCAGCACCGGGTTCGCCCCGAATGCGTCGTCCTGGCCCAGCCCGCTCACGAGGGCCACACCGAAGAGAACGACGGGGACGGTGGCCAGGACGCGGCTGCCCGGTCGCTCCTTGTGAATGATCCACGCGCCGAACGTGACCCAGATGACTTGAGAGTTGGCAATGAGGGTGGCGAGACCGGCGCCGATGAAGTCGATCGCTTCATGCCAGAGGACGATGTCGATTCCCAACATCATGCCCGCCCCGAAGGCAAGCCACCGGCGCCAGGTCGGTCGATGGTCGTCGCCGCGGCCCACCCACCAGATGACGAAAAGCACCGGTATGGCATAGGCAGTGCGGAAAATGGTCCCGGTTATGGGCTCGACATCTGAGAGGGCGAAGTAGATAGCAGAGAATGAAATCGCGACGGCGCCGACCAGGGCGGCAAGGAGTGTGCGGCGCGGGCTCCCAGAAGCTGGATGTGGGGTGGCCATCGGGGCAGGTTAGATGCCGCTCGTCATCATCCCTATTTGGTGGCTGAAGCGAGCGCTCTCAACTCCTCGAAAGATGCTTGCAGGGCAGCCACGAAACGATCCGAGTCGGGCAGGGCGTCGTAGTCGGCATGGACGCCCCACAGCAGATTGCCGTCGTAGGAGAAGAGGGCGACTCCGACACCGTGCTGGGCCCACAGCGGAACCAGAGGGTAATTGGCGATCATCCGCGATTCGAGTAGGTACATGGGGAATTGCGGACCCGGGACGTTGGTGACGGTCATGTTGAACGGTCGCATCTTCGGCCCGGCAATGCGGTTCGCCATCGAGAGCAGGGTGATGGGAGTGCCCGAGCTCACTTCGACCAGGGTTGATGCCCCGAGCGCCTGGTTGGTCCGCTTCAATTGAATGGTGCGCTCTTTGATCAACTCGAGTCGCCGGGCGGGATCTGCCTCACCGATGGGTAGCTCGAGCAGCCACATTGCCACCTGATTTCCGAGTGCCCCTCGCTGGTTCGACACCCGCGTGGAAACCGGGATCATCGCCCGGAAATGAGATTCGGTCACGTCGAAGCCACGATCTTCGACAAGGAAGCGGCGGACCGCGCCTGCGGTTATAGCGACGACGATGTCGTTGAGCGAGGCCCCGAGCGAGTTCTTGATCTCTTTGACTTCGGCAAGTGGCATGTCGGTCCAGTCGAACCTCCGGTTGGGCCCGATGTCGGGGTTGAGGGGCGTCCGGTCCGCTGCCGTGAGCCACCCTGACCGCAGGGAGCTGACGGCGGCAGCCGATTTGTCCAGGGCCCGGTCGGCGATGTCCTTGGTGTCTTTGATGGCGTCGGAGATGTTGCCGAGTCGGTCGATGAGCTTGCGTGTGGCCCGGGCAGCTTCGGCGACAGCGAGCTGGCTGGGGGTTGGCGCCGGCCGGGGCTCCCACTCGGGGGTCTCCTCGATCTCGGACTCAGGTGTGACATTGAGCAGAATCGTGGTGAGATCGACCCCGGAGAGCCCGTCGATCATGCAGTGGTGGATCTTGGCGATGAGGGCGAACCTGTTCTTCTCCAGGCCTTCGACCACCCACAATTCCCAAAGCGGTTTATCGCGGTTCAACGAGGTCGACATGATCCTCCCGGCGAGCGCCTTCAGCTGCTGGTCGGTCCCGGGGCGGGGGAGCGAGGTGTGACGGACGTGGTAGTCGAAGCTGAAGGCAGCGTCGTCCACCCAGACCGGGCGGCGGTCAAAGGGCACCCACTCCAGACGCTGGCGGTAGCGGGGGAGGTACTGGAGCTTGGAATTGATGTGCTGTCGGATCCGCACGATGTCGACTCCGCCGCTTTCGTTGCTCAACGGCTCGGCTTCGAACAACGCGATGCCGGCAACATGCATATGGAGCGACACGGTCTCCAGCGCCAGGAATGACGAATCCAGGAAGGTGAGCGGCTCATAATGGAATTCGGTCATGTAGCGGTGAAGATACCCGGTTCGCCCGATGCCGGCGGAGCGCAGGCTCTGAACTTCGCTCAGTTGACCTGAGAAACGGCGGTCCTAGCCGCGTGTCGGTACGTCCTCCACTACAGGAGGTGAGTCAGGCCGGGTGAGTAGCATGAGCTGGTCGGTGTCGGTCAGGACCGTCTGATTGGTGATCGGGAACGTGTCGTTGCTGCCGATGACGACAATCGGAAAGGCATGGCTGTTCTCCCGGGCGTGGTCGAGGGGCTCGTGCTCTTTGTCGACAGGAACTGTTGTGAGCTCGGTTGCGCCGACCATCAGGGCGTGCTCCCAGTCCTGGAGCGAGTCGGGGGCTTTGATCACTTCGATGTTGGAGCTTTCCAGCTGGCTGTTGAAGGCGGTCGCGTCCGCTTCCCGGAGCACTGCCATCACATCGGGGACGCCGAGATCGACGGCGAGCTGGGCGGCGAGGAGATTGACCTCGGCATTGGGGGTGGCGGCGATAAACCGCGACGCCTGGTCGATCCCCGCGTCGATGAGCGTCGGCTCTTCGAATCCGCTACCGGGGACCACCTTCAGCCCCTGGCGTTGCCCCGCGAGCTGGTTGGTCCGGTTGGTGTCGATCAGGACGACGGGCGTGGTCTCCATGAGGATCGCCCCGAGGGTTCGCGCCAGCGGTCCGGCCCCGACAATGACGGTGGTGGTCCGGTCGCCTGCCCTGACCAACTCGCCGCGGCGGCGTAGCCATCTAACGCCGAGTGTGAGCAGTATGGGCACGGTGGCTGTGGTGAATATCGCCATGAAGACGAGGATCGAGAAGACCTCGCGGTCGATCAGGCCTTGAACGAGGGCGATTTCGGCGACGATGATCTCCACCGCCCCGCGGCCGTTCATCCCGGTACCCACGACAAGGCCTTCCCGCCATCCGTTCCCGCTGGGTATGTAGAACAGGGCGGTCCCGACGATCTTGCCGATGGTGGCCACCACAATCACCAGGATGAGCAGTAATAAGTCGGTCCTGAAGACATCGAGCGACACCTCGAATCCGGCTGTGACGAAGAAGATCGGGGCGAGGGTTCCCACCGACACCGTGGCCAGCCGGTGCTGGACCTCGCGGGAGGCTTTCGAGGTCATGATGGTGGTATCGATGAACAGCCCCGCCACGAACGCTCCGAGGATTGCATGGATTCCAGCCACTTCGGCGGCCCAGGCCATCGCAAGACCGAACACGATTACCGAAAGCAGGGCCCGTCCCCGGTCGGGGTCGGGGTTGCCGATCAGCTTCATGAGGCGTGGTAGGACGAGACGCCCGATGACGTAGGCCGCCGCACCAAATCCGATAGCTCGCGCCCCGGCGAGCAGGGCGGTGGCGACCGACACCCCCTCCCCGGTTCCAGGACCGATGATGGCGGCGAACGCAACCAGGACTGCCACGTCTGACATCAGCGCGGCTGCCACCAGCACGTGGGCGATCCGTGTATCGAGAATCTTGAGGTCGACGAGGATCCGGGACTTGGTTGCCAGGGAGGTCACACCCATCGCCAGACCCACGAAAAGGGCCTCGAGCAGGGTCTTATCGAAGGAAAGCATCAGGAATATCCCGAGGACGGTGGGGACGAGAAACCCTCCCACCGCAGCGTAGAGACCGGGCATCGACGCCTTCCTGAGGTCGCTGAGCTGGAGGTGCATCCCGATGTAGAGCATCATCAGCAGCACGCCGAACTCACCGAGGATTGCGAGGGGCTCGTTGGTGCTGAGGATTCGGAGTAGCGGTGGCCCGAAGATGATGCCCGCAACGATTTCGCCGAGGATCGACGGATAGCCGAGTTTCTCCGCCACCTTCCCGCCCCCAACGGCCGCCGCCAGCACCAGAGCAATCATGATGATTTCGTTGTGCATCGAACCTCTTCGAGTTGGTGGGCAGGCGGATTGTATTTGGAGGAGGCTGCTGGGCAACCCAGCTCGACGGATGTTGGCTCCTGCTTGATCAGGCACAACGGCCGACCTCGACACCTTAGGCGCCACCCCTCGGGGGGTCACGTTACGAAGGGTCCACGAGACGGCCACCAAATTGTCTCACCAGGCCGCTAGACATGGGCGAGGCACAAAAGCTGAACCGGACAACGATTGTGTTCAATTGCTACGGTAAGTGGCCAACGGGTTGGATATCCGGCTGCATCTTCCCGGGGCAGGACGCGGCAATCGGCGGAACCAGGGAAGAGGAATGGCCAAATGACCGGACCAGAGAGAGGTAATCAAGTGACTGGCAGTTCATTGAGAAACGGGCGGATCGGCCCACTGTTTGTGGCCCTCGCCATGCTGACGACGACATTGGTGGCGGCACCGGCCACACCTTCCGCAGCCGCGACACCGGATCTGTTGATCTCGGAGTACATAGAGGGCACTAGTTTCAACAAGTCGATCGAGATCTACAACGGAACCGGCAGCAGTGTCGACCTGTCCTCCTACACCCTCGAGTTGTACAGCAACGGATCGGCGGCGGTTAGCCAGTCGGTGGCACTCTCGGGCTCGTTGGATCACGATGACGTGTTCGTCGTCTCCCATGGCAGCGCGGATTCGGCCATCCTCGCCGTGACCGACCTGGTTTCAAGCACGGTGGCCAATTTCAACGGTGACGACGCCGTGGTCCTCCAGGGCGCCTCTGGCGTGGTCGACTCCTTCGGCCAGGTTGGCGTCGACCCGGGCACGGAATGGCCAGGCGGCGGTCTCGACGACACCCTGGTGAGGATGTCGACTGTCTGTCAGGGTGACACCAACCCGTCGGACGCTTTTGATGCCTCGATCGAGTGGGACGTGTTCGCGGTGAACACGTTCACCGACCTCGGTGCCCACACCGCAGAATGCGACGGGGATGGCAACGCACCCGTCGTCGCTGTCTGTGATACTCCCGTCGTAACCGACGAAGGTGTGGCCGCCACGGCATCGCTGTCGGCAAGTGACACCGATGGCGTTGTCGTCGACATCTCGGCCTCAGTCGACCCTGCCCCGGCCGCCGGATCGGTAATCGTCGAAAACCTGGTCCCCGCGGGAGCGGAAGGCGGCACCGCGTCGGCCGATCTGACCGTAGACGCCGACGTGCCTGTCGGCACCTACACCGTGACCGTCACCGCCACGAACAACGACACTGAACCGCAAACCGATACATGCACCCAGAGCGTCACTGTCGAAGGTGAGGTCGGGATCACTCTGATCAGCACGATTCAAGGATCGGGTGAGACCAGCCCGCTGGCCGGCCAGGTCGTCAAATTCGAAGGGATCGTGGTCGGCGATTACGAAGGCCCGACACCAAACCTCCGCGGTTTCTACGTCCAGGAGGAAGATGAAGACCAAGACAGCGACCCGAACACCTCAGAAGGCATCTTCGTGTTCCACGGTGATGTCGACGGCGTAAGTCTCGGTGACAGGGTCCTGGTTCAGGGAACTGTCTCGGAGTTCCAGGGACAGACCCAGATCGGTTTCCCCGATTCACTCGAGGTCGTCTCTTCGGGGAACACGGTGACTCCGGCCCAGGCCACGCTTCCCCTCGCCAGCTCCGATGGGCTCGAGCGCTATGAGGGCATGCTGGTCACGTTCCCCCAGACGTTGTATGTGACGGAGCTCTTCCAGCTGGGCCGTTTCGGCCAGGTGGTCGTCTCCTCCGGGGACCGGCTCGCCCAACCGACCTCCGTTGTGGAGCCAGGAGCGCCCGCGAACGCCCTGCAGGCGGAAAACGATCTCAACCGTTTGATCATCGACGACGAGTTGAACAACCAGAACCCCGATCCCATCCATTTCGGTAGGGGAGGAAACGAGCTGACGGCAAGTAACACGCTCAGGGGTGGTGACACCGTCACCGGACCGGTAGGTGTCCTCACCTACACATGGGCCGGCAACAGCGCCTCCGGCAACGCTTACCGCCTCAGGGTGGTTGGTGACCTGAGCGACTCCGGCCTGGTGCCGGGTGGTGTGGTACCGGTATTCGAAGCCGTGAACGAGCGGCCCACAGCCGCTCCGGCGGTCGGCGGAGACGTCAAAGTGGTCAGCTTCAACGTGCTCAACTACTTCGTCACCCTCGACGATGGCGGAGAAGACTGCGGCCCGGCCGGCTTCCCCCAGGAATGCCGCGGCGCCAATACCGCCGAAGAGCTCGACCGGCAGCGTGACAAGCTGGTGGCGGCCATCCTCGAGATCGACCCGGATGTTCTCGGTATCAACGAAGTCGAAAACAGCGAGGGCGTCGAGGCGATGGATGACATCGTGAACGCCCTCAATGCCGAGGTTGGCGCCGGCGCCTACGAATACATCGACACCGGGACGATTGGTACTGACGTGATCAAGGTCGGTTTCATTTACCAGCCGGGAGAGGTGACGCCCGTCGGCGACTATGCGATCCTCGACTCGTCTGTGGACGCCCGTTTCGACGACACCCTGAGCCGTCCGGCGCTCGCTCAGACCTTCACGGGATCAGGAGAGACCTTCAACGTGGTGGTCAACCACCTCAAGTCGAAGAGCTGCACCGATGCCACCGGTCTGAACATGGACCAGGGCGACGGCCAGGCTTGTTACAACGAGGCCCGGACCAGCGCCGCCGAGGCCCTCGTCGATTGGGTGGCTTCCGACCCGACAGGCTCAGGTGATCCGGACACGATCATCACCGGCGACCTGAACTCCTATGCGATGGAAGACCCGATCGATGTCCTGGTCGCGGCCGGCTACGTCGACCTGGCCCGGATGTTCGACGGGGCCGATACCTACACATACGTGTTCGACGGCCAGTGGGGCTATCTCGACTACGCGTTGGCGTCGCCGAGCCTCGTCAGCAAGGTGACCGGTGCGGCCCCGTACCACATCAACGCAGACGAGCCGAGCGTGCTCGACTACAACACCGACTTCAAGACACCCAACCATGTCGACATCCTCTACGCACCGGATGAGTTCCGGACTTCGGACCACGACCCGGTCCTGGTCGGCATTCCGGGCAGTGGCGGTGAGTGCGAGACCGATCCGCCGGTGGCATCGGCGACCGCAGATCCGTCGACGTCCGAAGCCACGGGGAACATGGTCCTTGTGACGGTGTCTCTCGACGTTGTCGACGCCTCGCCATATACGGTCGAACTGGTTTCGGTCATTGCCAGCGAGCGGGTCCGCTCCAACGAGATCGTCGTCCTCGACGACACCAACTTCCTGCTCCGGGCTAAGTCGGGTAGACACGAGGCGAGGGTCTACACGATCACCTACGAGGCGACCGACGACTGCGGCAACCAGACCGTGTTCTCAACGACGTTCACCGTCTTCCCGAGGACCACGTCCCGGCCCAGGTAATCCGCTAGCAAACAGGAAGGGCCCGGGCGCATCCCCGGGTCCTTTCTCTTGGGTTGTGTGTCAGGCGCACAGCCCGCCGTCGGCAACGATGCGCACACAGATGATCGACCTCTCGACCAACAAGACGCCGAAGGAATCTCCAATCTCCTCGACGACGACCCTGAGTCGGAAACCTCGGGTTGTCGGGTCGTCGCCTCCGATGAGGTCGTAGAAGACCTCCCTCCCTCCGAACTCACGTCTGGTGATCTGAATCGGATCGAGACCGACCGCCTCTGCGATGGTCCCGGCAACCAGGGCGAGCATCTCATCAGCGGATGCGGCCTCGAGCCCGGCGACCTGGACGGTGATGTCTTCGGTGCCGCCGATCGCTCCTGTCTTCTCCTGAGGGAAGTATCCGGGCTCCCGGCCTTCTACCTCCACCCGTTCCCAGACAGCGCCGCCCAGATAACTGGCGGCTGTGCCCAGCGAGACGAGACCGGCATCGAGCCGGTCGAACTCCCAGAGTCGCCCGAAGAACTTGACATCGTCGGCGGGAAAACTCCCGACCCAGTTCTGCTCGTCGAATGGGAGGCCCACGATGTCGACGACATCTCCGGGCCAGAAGTTGCTCTCTTCCTCATTCACGTCGAGAAACGGGTTCAGGAATGTGGTGGTCGTTTCCGCAACGGACGTCGAGGTGGTCGATATGGTCGACGCAGCGCTGCCACCGTCGCACGCCACTATGGCGACGATGACGAATAACAGGAGCAGGTGTCTGCCACGCACTGGCGCAGGATAACGACGGTCGGTGCCTTCGACGGTCGTAACGAACACCTAGAAATTGTCGGCATGCCGCCGATGAGTTCAGACCGCGGCTCGCGGCCTGTCGACCGAAGGTTTGTTTTGGGCTGCATTTTTTGGAGAAAACTGCTTACGGCCCCGCCGCAGGATGGCATGAGTTTGGCGGAGCCAAACTCAAACCTGTCGACCGAAGGTCGACAGGCGCCCTCGGCAGGATTCGAACCTGCGACACCGGGTTTAGGAAACCCGTGCTCTATCCCCTGAGCTACGAGGGCGAGGGCGGGAGGGTGTTTCCCCTGGTAGATGGCTTGCTTGGTGTTGCTAGTCGTTCACCAACGGCGCTTCCAGAGGTCTTCCCATAGTTAGATGAGGGCTTGTGAGGAGATCCGGCAGCGAACCCGCCTCTCGGTTGTGACGCCTGTGGCGGCAATTCAAGAGATTATGACCGGCGCCAGCCAAGAACAAATGGATGGGCCGAAGAAATCCCCCCAACAGGAACAGCAGGCCCAGCGCCCCGGGCGCCCTCAGGACCTCGCAGCTGCGGGCGGGCGCCGAGCCTGGTCGCGGGGTCCAGCAGCAGGTACCAGATGGCGGTGGCGCCGCTGACCACCAGCACCGCGGTGTAGACGATCAGGCTGGGCCGGTGCTCGGCAGGCACGGTCCCGAACCGCTGGGCGAATGGAACGATGAGGACCAGGTCGTAGGCGAGGAACCCAATCAGCTGGCCAGTCGCCGACGCCCAGCGCGCTTCGATGGCCCCGACGACGAAGTAGACAGCCGCGCCGAGGAAGATGAGACCGTACATCACCGACGACCCGCTGGCGAGCGGCCACGGGAAGATGTGTGGGTTCTCGCTTATCAGCTGCACCGCGACGAGCACCAGCGCGACGGCGGACCCCACGAAACCGACCCGCAGCGGGGTCGGCATGCGGCGTTCGTCGAGCCATGGCTGCCGCTGTGAATGTACGAAGGCGCCGACGAAGATGAAGGCGGCCGCGGCCGTCCCGAGGGCGTAGGCGCGCAGCTCAGGCCGGTCGCCGGACTGGTTGAGCAGGTACGCGGTCATCGCGCCGAACATGACGACGAGGTTGACCGATCCGGCAGCTGCGGAACGCACCGACCCGGTCACCGCCACCCACACCAATGGCGCCGCGATAGCGAGGGCGATCGAGGACAGAAAGACCTGGCCGAGCCGGGTCTCGTCGAGGATGAACGGCCACAGCTGCTCGACCCACGTCCAGCCGGCGAAGAAGCCCACGGCCAGCAGCGTGAACGCGAGCCCTGCGACAGCCGACGCGGCCCGGAAGACGACGTTCGCCACCCGTTACCACCTCCTTCGGGCGCATCCTATATCCGGCGATTCAGGCCGTCGACCCAGAGTGGGCGTGCAAAGTCGCCGCGATCCTGAGCACGACCGTACCGTTGACCTAGGTTGTCCGGATACAGAAGCGGGACATGCCTTCTGCCTGGCTCCGCATCTCAGCAGAGTTGGAAGCCCCGTACGGCGAAGGTCACAAACAGAACCTCAGGTCACAGGCCTGGGTTTGGTGTTGGGGGCCCGCGAGGTCGCGGTCGACGGGCTTGCGTCTCCCGGTGGGTACGGTTACGCCTGTGCGTGCTTTGCCGTTCTTCATGCTGCGGCCCGTGCTGCTGGCGAAAGGGACCCTGCTCGACCGAAGCGAGCCTGACCTGGTTCGCCTCAGGTCGATCGACGATCCGGAACGCTTCGGGTGGGCAGTCCTCCCTCACGTGGCGCGTTCGTTCGGCGCTAGCATCGTGATGCTTCCCGAGGCCCAGGCCCGCGCCGCCTGTGTCGGCTATCTGTATGCGCGGATGCTCGACACTCTCGAGGACCTGGTCCCCGACCAGGCGCAGAGGATTGCCGGTCTGCGGTGGTTCGCGACCCGATTCTCGACCGGCGAGATGGGCACCAAGGCCCCCAAGCTGGAGATCGTTGCCTCGAGCCCTCAAGAAGACGTGCACAGGCTCCTGGTCGAACGGTGTGAATTAATCGATCGGCTGTACGCGAGATTGCCCGACGGCGACCGCATGCAGGTCGCTGAGCTCGTCACCAGGATGGCCGCCAGCATGGAGCACTGGAGCGCCACGTTCGCGCACCAGGGTGGCGTCCTCGAGACGGACGAACAACTGGCGGAGTACTGCGACGACGTCATCGGCGAGCCCGCTCGCTTCGCACTGGGCCTCATGGTGCGCACCCCGGTCTCCGAATTGCACGGGCGCCGCATCGTGGAGGTCAGTGAGCTGGTGCAACTGGCAAATGTCACACGCGATGTGGAGCGCGACCTGCGGCACGGCGTCGCGTACCACCCGGCGCTCAAGCCATTCCTCGGATGCTCCGCAGCCGATCCTCACGTGCGGGGCCAGATTCGTGCGGTCCGGGAGGAGCTGCTGATCAGAGCTCTGAGGTGTGTTCCCGCATATGCCGCACTCCTCGACGAGTTGCGCCTGCCGAGGGTGAGCGCCGTGCGGGGCTCCGGCGTGTTGATGCTGCTGTTCACCGATCGGTACTACCGGGCGTGCGCCGTTAGGGTCGGCCGCGAACCATGGAGGGGATCGAGGTCGAAGGTCGGCCTGCTCGGGTCCGCCGTCCTGTCGGCTTTGTCGCGGCGCTGGGCGGTGCGAGTCGCTCGACGGATCGAAGCGAGATTCCTTGTCGCGGCCGATAGGATCGAAGCCACACCGGCTTAGGGTGCCTTTGGGCAGCCGGGCGCGCGGCGTCAGATGTATCAGTACCATCGGCGGTCTGGTCCGCTCTGGTAACCGCCTGAGTCTTTTCCGGGAAGGATGCCACGATGCCCGCCACACCCTCCGACCGCACGTATCCGTTGACGCGCGCGGTCGCTGCGATCGTCGTGCCGGTGCTCCTACTCGCGTTCGTCATCCTGTATCTCAATCCCGATTCGTCCGGTGAACGGTTCGCCTGGGCGATCCGACCACACATGTCGAACCTCTACATCGGAGCCGGCTACCTCGGTGGGGGGTTCCTGCTCTTCTGGGTTGCCCTCGGCAGGCCATGGCACCGCGTCCAGCACGGGTTCCTGCCGATCACCGCGTTTGCCGGTTCGATGCTCGTCACCACGCTCCTGCACTGGGATCGCTTCGACTTGCACCACTTCCCGTTTCAACTCTGGCTCGGGTTGTACGTGATCACCCCCTTCTTGATCCCGTATCTATGGCTGCGGAATCGTCGGGAGGACCCGGGGACACCGGAGGTCGGCGACAAGACGGTTCCATTGGTGGCGAGAGCCGGGATGCTGGTCGGCGGCACCGGCTTCGGCGTTCTCTCCCTCGTCGGCTTCTTCGACCCGGCCCTCTTGGCTCGCCTGTGGGTCTGGGACCTGTCGCCACTCACTGCAAGGGTCATGGCAGGTTGGTTCGCCCTGCTCGCCGTCGGCGGATGGGCGATCGGCCGGGAGACCCGTTGGAGCGCCTGGCGGATCGGCGTGGGAGCGATCTCGCTCTGGCATCTGCTGGTGGTGGTCGGCGCTTTCTGGAACGCTGAGGATTTCGGCGAAGCCGGGCTGTTCAACTGGTACCTGGTGGTCATCTGGACCGCCCTCGCGGGCGTGGCCGTGCTCACCTACGTGATGGAGCGTCGATGACGCCGGGCCCGCCGGTGGTGGATTACGACGTCGTCATCATCGGTGCAGGGCCTTCGGGATCGACCGCCGCGATCGCCTACAAACAGGCCAAGCCCGATCTAAGGATCGCGCTCGTCGACAAGGCAACCTTTCCCCGCGAAAAGGCGTGCGGTGACGGACTCGGCCCAGGTGTGCTCGGGGTGCTCGAGGACCTCGGCCTTTCGACGATCGTCGACGGCGGCAACCAGGTCAACGCGGTCGAGGTCCGGGGCCCTCGCGGAACGTCCGTCGGAGGCGCCCTTCCGGCGCTTGCCGACAAGGGTGGGTTCGGCGTCGTCATCGAACGTCGAACCTTCGACCATCGGCTGCACCAAGCCGCAATCGAGGTTGGGGTATCGGACTTCTCCGGTTGGCGATTTGCGGGCGGCGACATCGTGGGTGATGCGAGGATCGTCGACCTGTCACGTCCCGGCGAACGCGTGACGATCTCGACATCGCTCCTGGTCGGCGCCGACGGCGCGAGCTCTCGGGTACGTGCCTCGCTCGGTGTCACCCGCAACACGGATCGCCACACCGGCGTCGGCATCCGCGCCTACGCCACGGTCCTGACGCCCGCACGGCGGCCAACGGAGGCGCTCATGCTCGACTTCCAAGAGGAGCTGAACCCCGGCTACGGCTGGGTGTTCCCGCTGAGAGACGGGCGGGCAAACATCGGAGTCTTCATGGTTGCGGCCGATCGAAAGAAACTCGGATTGAAGACCACAGATCTCCTGCGTTCGTTCGTGGGTCAGCTCGAGGCTGGCGGGTATCGGGTCTCGGACCTGACCTCAGCGCGCACGTACCTCCTGCCCTATACGCCGGGACTGCCGACGCTGGCCTACGAGCGCGCTGCCCTCATCGGGGACGCCGCGTCGATGATCAACCCATGGAGCGGCGAGGGAATCTTCTACGGAATGGAGGCAGGCCGGCTCCTGGCGGCGGAGACCGCCGAAGACCTCCGATCCGGCGAGGACGCCGCCCTCGGTACGGGGCTGCAGCGGTTCGAGGATCGATTTCGACGCCGTTTCTCGCAGCATCTCAAGACCTGCCACCTTGCTCATCGCGTGACGCGCTCGAAGAGAATCAGCGCCGGAATCCTTCGCGTGGCGAAAAGAGAAAGGCGCGTCTTCGACTACTTAGTGAGCTTGATGTTCGAAGAAGCTGGGTGTCCCTTCATCGCGAGAGGGCGGACCACGGCGTGAGCCTCCAGCCGGGGTCAGTGAGGGGTTGGATGGGTTGAAAACGCGGTTGACAACTCCTCGCGAAGCAGGTCATCCGGCGTCGGGTTGAGGGATCCGGGCTTGGCGCCGTGCATGTCGAGTGGGTTGGTGGCCGAGCTTCTTCCAGCAAGCTACCGGGCGACTTATCGGGCGCGATGAAACGCGTTTGACGCGTAATGCCTCAGGGTATAGGGGCCGCCCAGGCGAACTAGAAGGGGTCGTATCGTGGCGAGTAAGCAGGGCAAGCCGAGCGCGAAGAAGAGCGAAGCGGACAAGTCCACCGTTGGTGGGCCGGCGTCCCCGCCTGGAGGCAAGGGAGCAGCCGCACGTCAGATGGAGGCTACCCAGGCGGCGGCGGAGGCATTTCCGGCCAACCCGAATAAGCGGAGCGAATACGGGGAGGCCTCACGCAAACCGAAGGCCGGGCCGACCGCCGACCTCGATGATCCGAGCGTCACCGCAAGCACTCTTACCGAGACCAACGATTCGGATAAGGTGGGGACCCGGGCCCTGCCCGGCACCAACCCGGGGAACGACCCGCTCGATCGGGTCAGGGTGGACTCGGGCGGGCAAGCCCTCACCACCAACTTCGGCGCCCCCGTGGCCGACAACCAGCACACGCTGCGAGCTGGCCTCCGCGGACCGGCATTGCTCGAGGATTTCATCCTCCGGGAGAAGATCACCCACTTCGACCACGAACGAATCCCGGAGCGAATCGTGCACGCCCGAGGGTCCGGAGCGCACGGCTACTTCGAATGCTACGAATCCCTCACCAAGCACACGCAAGCCTCGTTCCTTGCCGAGGCCGGGAAACGAACCCCGGTTTTCGTACGGTTCTCGACCGTCGCAGGCGAACGGGGCTCAACGGATACCCCCCGTGATGTCCGCGGGTTCGCAACCAAGTTCTACACCGACGAGGGCAACTTCGACATCGTCGGCAACAACATTCCCGTGTTCTTCATCCAGGACGCCATGAAGTTCCCCGATCTGGTGCATGCCCTCAAACCCGAGCCGCATAACGCTATGCCGCAGGCCGCCAGCGCCCACGACACCTTCTGGGACTTCGTCTCGCTGATGCCGGAATCGACACACATGCTCATGTGGGTGATGTCGGATCGGGCCCTGCCCCGCAGCTTCCGGATGATGCAGGGGTTCGGTGTCCACACGTTCCGCTTGGTGAATGCCCGGGGTAAGTCGGTGTTTGTGAAGTTTCATTGGACGCCGGTGGCAGGCACCCACTCCCTCGACTGGGACGAGTGCGTCAAGATCTCAGGAGCCGATCCCGACTACACGCGGCGCGACCTTTGGGAGTCGATCGAAGCCGGTGTCTACCCCGAATTCGAACTGGGGTTCCAACTCTTCACCGAGGAGCAGGCCGAAGGGTTCAGCTTTGACGTGCTCGACGCCACCAAGATCATCCCGGAAGAAATGGTCCCGATTCTGCCGGTAGGGCGGATGGTCTTGAACCGCAATCCCGACAATTTCTTCGCCGAGACCGAACAGATCGCCTTCGGCGTCCAGAACGTGGTACCCGGCATCGACTTCTCCAACGATCCCCTGTTGGGCGGTCGTATCCACTCTTATTTTGACACCCAACTGCTCCGCCTGGGTGGGCCGAACTTCCACGAAATCCCCATCAACTCGTCGGTTGTCGAAGTGCACAACAACCAGCGTGACGGTTTTCACCGCCAAGCCATCCATCGGGGGCGGGTTTCTTATGAGCCCAACTCACTGGCGGGCGGATGTCCGTTCCAGGCCGGGTCTGACGGGTACACCTCGTTCCCTGAGCCCATCGCAGACGACAAGGTACGCGGCAAGCCCGAGAAGTTCGCCGAGCATTACGCCCAGGCCTCCCTGTTCTGGGAGAGCCAGACCGCTCCCGAACAGGACCACATCATCCGAGCGTTCCGCTTCGAACTCACCAAGGTTCAGGTCCCTGCGATCAGGGAACGCGTGGTGGCGATGCTGCGGAACGTCTCTGACGATCTCGCCAAGCCTGTGGCGGCGGGACTCGGAATGTCGTTGCCCCGACCGATGAGGCGGGCGGCCGAGCCTGTCGAAGCCGAAGTGGAGAAATCACCGGCCCTCTCGTTGACGGCCCGCCCCGGCGATGGATCGATCGCCGGGCGCAAGGTGGCCATCCTGGTATCCGCGGGGGCCGATGCTTCATCGGTCGAGGCGGTCCGGGCGGCATTGGCCGCCCGTGGCGCGGTGCCGAGGCTGGTGGCGGAACGTCTCGCCGAAGTGGGCGCCGACGGGGACGACATCATGCCCGACGCAACCTTCGAGACCATGCCGTCGGTCCTGTTCGATGCCGTTGTCATCCCGGACGGGGGGAGCGACAAGCTGGCGTTGCTGGGGCACCCTGTCGAGTTCATCCGTGACCAGTACCGGCACTGCAAACCCATCCTCGACCTCGGGTCGGCGGAGTCCCTGTTGGACGCAGCCGGCATCCCGTCTGACCACGAAGGGGACTGGGCGATGACCGCTGACGTCGACGATTTCATCGACGCCTTGTCCCGGCATCGAAACTGGGAACGCGCTATCGACCCGCCGGCCGTCTGAGAAGCTGCTCGCGTCCAGCAGCAAACGGCTAAAGCTGTCGGTGTCTGTGGTGTTTTCTCTATGCGTACGTCATACGGACAAGCTCGGCTTCCCGGAGCAGTAGGAAGATCCCGAGTTTCGAGACGAGGTGCTAATTTAGTTAGGTATGCTAACTAGTTCAGCGCTTGCCGAGCGTTTGAGGGTGGCGGCTGGGCGCCTCGCCCGCAGGCTTCGCCAGCAGACGCTCGGGGATCTCACACCCTCGCAGTCGTCGGTCCTTGCCACCCTGGACAGGCGTGGCCCGATGTCGATGGGGCGGCTGGCGGAGATCGAGGTGATCTCGCGGCCATCGACGACGGGAATCGTGTCGAGGCTGGTCGACAGAGGCCTGGTGGTCAGGGCGGACAATCCCGAGGATGGGAGGTCGGCCATCGTCGCCATCTCTTCTGAGGGCTCGAAGCTCCTCCAGCACCGCAGGCGGGAGCGCGACGCCTTTCTGGCCAGAGCGGTTGAGTCGTTGAGCGATGACGAGAGGCTGGTGCTGGCCCGGGCGGCCGAACTGATCGAGCGGATCACGGCCGAGGAGTGACTTCCCCCGGAGCACTATTGAGGCGTACGTTCTCCGCCTTCTCGGTCCACAACTTCCGGCTGTACTTCGGGGGTCAGGTGGTCTCGGTGTCGGGCACCTGGATGCAACGGGTCGCTCAGTCGTGGCTGGTGCTGGAACTCACCGACAGCGGCGCTGCCGTGGGCGCCCTCACCGCCGTCCAGTTCCTGCCCATCCTCCTGCTCGCCTCCACCGGCGGACTGTTCGCCGACCGCATGGACAAGCGGCGGGTTCTATACGTCACTCAGAGCCTGGCTTCCGTCATCGCTTTGACGCTCGCCATTCTCGTGCTCACCGACGCCGTGGAGCTGTGGATGGTCTTTGTCCTGGCCCTCGCCCTCGGGGTGGTTGGGTCGTTCGACAACCCGGCCCGGCAGTCGTTTGTGATGGAGATGGTGGGCCGGTCGAAGCTGGCCAACGCGGTAGCCCTCAATTCGGTGCTGGTCAACGCCGCTCGAATCATTGGCCCCGCGGTGGGCGGGATACTCATCGTGACCGTCGGGATCGGATTCTGTTTCCTGATCAACTCCGGGACCTACCTCATTTTCATCGCCGCAATCGCGGCGATGCGCAGCGATGACATCGACAGGCCCGAGCCCGAACCCCGCCAGCGCGGCCAACTCCGCGATGCGCTGCGGTATGTGCGTGATCTCCCGGTGCTCCGGTCGACGCTTGTGATGAGCGCAGTCATCGGGCTGTTCGCCTACGAGTTCGAGGTAGTCCTCCCGCTCTTCGCCAGGTTCACCTTCGAAGGTGACGCCGACACGTTTGGGACGATGTTCGCCTTCATGGGGTTCGGAGCGGTGATCGGCGGCCTCTATGTGGCCACCCGACGGGAGACACCGCCGAGACTGGTCCTGTTCTCGACCTATGGCTTCGGTCTCGCAATCGGCCTGACGGCTCTCGCGCCCTTTCTCTGGATGAGTTACATCGCATTGGTCCTGGTCGGGGTGACATCGACAACCTTCCTTACGTCTTCGAACTCAGTTCTCCAACTCCGCTCCGCCCCCCGGATGCGGGGCCGGGTCGTCGGGTTGAGGGCCACGGCCATTCTCGGCGCTCGGCCGATAGGTGCTCCTATCGTCGGGTGGATCGGGGAGCATTTCGGGCCGCGATTCGGACTCGGTATCGGAGCCGTTGCAGCCTTGGGAGTGGCGGTGTGGGCCCATTCGCGGATGGCCAGCGACCGTACGCCCGCGCCGGCCGAGCCGTAACTTGTGAGCCCCCACAGGGGCCCTACGAAAGGAGCCCCGGATCTCTCCGGGGCTCCTCTATCAGGCACTAGGGGAAGAGTCAGGCGACCCAGCCCTCATCGCCATGGGTGTCGACCCGGTCGGCGCCCGCTCCTCGCATAATGTCAGCGACTATAGACTCCCGGCCGTCCGAAACCTGGACGGTGACCATGGCATCGCCCTGGTCAATTCCCCGGCGATAGTACGCAGTCGTGTCGTCGACATCGTCGTCGTCCGATGCCCCGGCAACGGCACCAACCGCTCCACCGAGGACCGCGCCTCCTGCTGCTCCCACGGCCGCAGCCCCGAGGGTGGCGACCACGGTCCCGGCGGCGAGGAACGGTCCAATCCCCGGAACAACGAGCAAACCAGCAGAGGCGAGCAACGCCGCACCGGCCCCGGTGACTGCTCCACCGACGGCGCCTCCGGCTGCTCCCTTTCCGGCTTCCTCGGCCGCATCATCGGTCGAGTCCTCCAGGTGATAGTCGGGGTCTGATATCACCTCGCCTGTCTCATCACGGTGACGGTCGAGGTAACCCATGCTCTCATTCGTATAGCCGAGTTCGTGGAGTTCCCGGATTGCTTCTTCTGCGCTTGCACGGTTGGTGAACAAGCCAACTACTTCGGACATAATTTCTTCTCCTCGTGAGACTTACTGACGGGAGAGGGTTACCCCGTGGCCGAGCCGTCGAAACCAGCCGGAACCGTCGGGGAAAGGACAACGGGCAAGCACACTGCCGAAGCAGTAGGCGTCAGGCAGCGCCCGGTCTCTCCAACTCGAACCACACCGTCTTCCCGGTTGGCTCGGTGGCTACGCCCCAACGGTCGGCCATGGCGTCGACAATTGCGAGGCCCCTCCCTGTGGGTTGAGTCGGGTCATATTTCCCCCTGGCGGGAAACGAAGAACTGCCGTCGGTAACCTCAACGCGAATCGCTGTCGGGTCGGGACTCACCGATACGACGAAGGTTGTGCGGGCATGAAGGATGGCGTTGGTGACGATTTCGGAAACCACTGTCGCCAGCCGAATGTTGATGTCACTGTCGTCGCTCCATCCGAGGCTGAGCACGAATTTCCTGGCTGCGGGCGCGGAGAGAGGTTCCGGAGGAAATTCCCTCTCCAAGCCACCGCCGCCGTCCGACGTCAGGGTTGGATCAAGAGGCATCTAATGCACCACAGCGGATCTTAAGCAACCATCAGACATTCGGCAGGGAAATGCAACGACTTGAAGTATCAGGGTCGACCCGGGGACCCATGTAGTTACGGAGCAGGGGTTAGCGCGAGGAGGTGCTGGGGTTTCCCCAGCAGGTACCCCTGGCCGAACTCGATACCGGATTCGATGACCAGGTCGCGCTCTTCGGCCTTCTCGATCCCTTCGGCGATGACCATGATGCCGAGATCGTTGGCCATCGACGCCAACCCCCGGATGAGGGCACGGTTGGTCGGAGTTGAGTCGATTCCCCGCACCAGGCTCATATCGATCTTGATCATCTCCGGCTTCAGTCTGAGGATCGACCAGAGATCGATCTCGCCGGCCCCAACGTTGTCGATGGCCAGCCGCACTCCACGGTCACGCAGTGCCTCCATGGCGCGGCTGGTCGCTTCGTAGCTCTTGATCAGCGCCACTTCGGACAGTTCGACGACTGTCAGGCCGATCTCCATCCCCTCGAGAACCGGAAGCAGGTCGGACGAGAGAAGGGTCTGGTCGGAGAGGTTCACAGTGAGAAATCCGGGCTGGTCTGCGGGGGCGAAAGCGGCAACTGCTGCGGCGATAGCGGCAAGCTCCAGCTCGAGCCGCTTGCCGGCATGGCCGGCAGCCTCGAGCCATTCGGGAGGGGAGGCAAGGGGAAAGCGGGCAAGTGCCTCATACCCCACCGTGGTCGCCTCACCCGAAGCGTGGGTCCGGATGTCCATGATCGGCTGAAACACCATCTCCGGTCCGCCTCTATCGATGATGTCGGCGATGTCGGTCCGGGTGGGCCCATCTGGGGCGGGGTCGAAGATCGAGTCTGCAAGCACCGTTTTCATCCGGTGGTGTCCCAAAGTGAGCGGCAGGGAGAGCTCGAATGCATCGCGAATCCCCTTTGTCTCAGCGATGGTGACGTCACCACGTAGTGCTCGCGCCAGCTGGCGGGCCACTGAGATGCTCAAGTCGAACGGAAGCTCGGTGCCGTCGTATGGCTGGTCGCCGTCGAACATGTTGTCGAGAGCGCCGGTTTGGGGACTCTCCCCGTCATATGAGATCGCAACGAAGACTTTGCTGAAGCCCCGACCGATGTCGACGTTGATGTCCTGCCCGTGCAGATAGGTGACGCAGCGGAGGAGGTTGCGGATGATATGGGTTGCCACATCGACGTCAGCACGCACCGCAGCATCGCCTCTGACCGAGACTCGGATGTGACGGGATGTGGCGAGTTCTT
>JBBDMR010000056.1:0-5074 GCA_040878225.1 Acidimicrobiia bacterium | reverse complement strand
CAGTCGATTTCAGTCCTTTGCCAGCCCTGATTGTCCACGGCACTCCCGCCCACCGCCATGAGTTGATCTCCAGCCTCACGATTGCGTAGGTCTCGGTATCCGAGTCGGGCGCAACCCCGGCCTCGTCCCGGTAGCCCTCGTATTGGCCGCGGACTATCTGGTCCGGGACGAGGGCGGGAATTGCTTCCAACACTTTCACCCGCTCGTCGCGGAGTGCGTCGGCGTTGCCCGAAACCGGGGGTTCCATGGCGAGGATTGACAGCACCTGAAGCAGATGGTTCTGGATTACGTCCCGAATCGCACCCACGTCGTCGTAGAACGATCCCCTGCCCTCGACCCCGAACTCCTCGGCAAGTGTGATCTGCACGCCACTCACGTAGTGGCGATTCCACACCGGCTCGAGGATGGTGTTGGAGAACCTGAAGACCATCAGGTTCTGCACAGCCTCCTTTCCGAGAAAGTGATCGATCCGGAAGACGCGCTCTTCGGGGTAGTGCTTGTGCACGATCTGGTTCAACACTTCGGCTGAGGCCGTGTCCCGCCCGAAAGGCTTCTCGAGAACTACCCGTCCGTTCTCGTTGAGGCCGACTGATGCAAGCCCGGCCACAACGTCGTCGAAGAGCCCCGGCGGAATCGCCAGGTATGCGACCGTGCACCTGGCGTCTCCAAGTTCCCCGGCGATCCGCTCGAAAGTCGAGCTGTCGCGGTAGTCGCCGGACACGTAGGCGAGATTGGCCGCGAGTTGGCCGAAGACAGCATCGTCGATTTCGTCCCCAGCGTCGTCGAGCGCTTTCCGCGCTCGCTCTACCAGTTCCTCCACAGTCAATGAGCTGGAGGCGACCCCGACGATTGGCATGTCGAGTTTGCCGGCCGCAGTCAATTCGTAGAGGGCAGAGAAGAGATGCTTCCGGGCAAGGTCACCGGTGATGCCGAAGAGGATGAGGGCGTCTGCCGAGGTCATGTCGCCAACCCTAAGTCGGTCCCGGACCAAGTCATCACGCGACGACGACGGTCTTGGCGTTGAGGAACTCCTTCATTCCCAAATCGGCGAGTTCCCGCCCGTAACCCGACATCTTGATTCCCCCGAACGGAAGTCTCGGATCAGACGCGACCAGTGCGTTGACGAAGCAGGCGCCGGCCTCGAGGCGATCCCTGGCTATTTGCTCACCCATCTCGACGTCGGAGGTGAAGATTGCTGCCCCCAGTCCGAATTCGGAGTCGTTGGCGATGGCCACCGCGTCGTCGACGTCTGCCGCGGCGATGACTGCCGCCACGGGCCCGAAAGTCTCTTCCCGGTAGACGGCCATACCATCGCGGACGTCAGCGAGCAATGTCGGCGGATAGAACGCTCCGGGGGCATCGGGCTTCTTGCCTCCGATCACGAGCCGGGCGCCCGCCGAAACGCTGCTGACCACCTGTTCATGGAGTTCGTCGCGGAGATCGACCCTGGCTATCGGACCGAGAGTGGTTTCGTCGTCCCGTGGATCTCCAACCACAGCTTTGCTCATTTCGCTGGCGAGCAAATCTGTGAATTCGTCCACGATGGCCGACTCGACGATGAAACGCTTCGCGGAGATGCACGACTGGCCACCGTTGATCAGGCGTGACGAGGCACAGATTGCGGCCGCCTTGCTCAGATCGGCATCAGCGAGCACAACGTAGGGGTCAGATCCCCCAAGCTCGAGAACCGTCTTCTTGAGCAGGCTCCCGGCCTTCTTGGCCACGGCGCGCCCGGCGGGATCTGATCCGGTCAGGGTCGCTGCCACCACCCCGGGATGCTCCAGCACCTCATCGACCCGTGAGGAAGGAAGGACCAGGGCACGGAACAATCCATCAGGAAAGCCGGCTTCAGTGAAGATGCGGTCGATTTCGAGTGCGCATCCGGTGACATTCGACGCGTGTTTGAGAATGCCACCGTTTCCTGCCATGAGGGCAGGGGCGGCGAAGCGGAACACCTGCCAGAGGGGAAAGTTCCAGGGCATCACCGCGAGGACGACCCCGAGGGGGAGGTGCGCAACGTAACTCTTGGTGCGGCCCGCTTCGATCGCGATGTCAGCGAGGATCTCTTCGGTCCCCTCGGCGTAGTGCCGGCACACCCAGGCGCACTTGTCGACCTCCGCACGGCCCTGGCTCACCGGCTTGCCCATTTCGTCGGCCATGAGAACAGCAAGATCCTCACGCGCTGCCTCGAGGAGCTCGGCAGCCCGCAGCATGTGGGGCGCCCGTTCTGGCACCGGGACCGTTGCCCAATCTCTCTGGAGGGCAACGGCAGTATCAATGTGTCGCTGCACTTCGTCGGGGCCGGTCTCTTCGTATTCGCGAAGGAGGCGTCCGTCGTGTGGGCTTATGGATTCGATCACTGCTGCTCCCGGCATGTGTGGCTTTTCGACGATGGTAGATGCAATGGGCACAGCCCACGGATTGCGAATGTGGTAGTGGTCTGGATAACGGGGCGCCAGACCACCGTCGGCGAGGCGAGAATTTCGCGCTCACGAGCCCGAAACGATTTAGTCTCCCGTCCATGGCTCACTTCCTCGGCTTTGGCGGCTACGTGCCCGAGCACATCATGACCAACGACGACTGGTCGCAGCTGCTGGACACGTCAGACGAGTGGATCACGCAGCGCACCGGAATCAAGCGGAGGCGGATCGCCGCCCCCGACGAAACCACACTCACGCTGGCCAGGGATGCGGCCGTAGTCGCCATCGAAGATGCATCTCTCGGGGCGAGTGACATCGATGAGATCATTCTCGCCACCGATACCCCGGAGATGTACACGCCTGACACTGCCGCCCTCCTCCAGGAGAGCCTGGAGTGCCGGAACATCCCGACCTACGACCTGGGCGGCAGCGGCTGCGCCGGATTCGTCCAGGCCCTCGATATCGCTCGTGCCCGGATCGCCTTCGAGCCGAAGAGGATTCTTGTGGTCGGAGTCGAGCTACTGACCCGGATGATCGACTGGAAAGACCGCTCGACCGCGGTGCTATTCGGGGACGGCGCCGGCGCCGTTGTGCTCGGGGCCGAGCCGGGAAGGGGGCACCTGCTCGAAGTCGTGACCGGCACGGAGGGTCGCTATGCCGGCATTCTCACCCTCGCCAGCGGTGGCACGCGCAACCCCTTCAACGAGCTGACCCTGGCATCCGGTGACTACAACAGGGTGATAATGGACGGTCGCCGGGTTTTCACCGAGGCGGTGAAGCGGATGTCGGAGGCCTCGACTCAGGTTCTGGAGAAAGCCGGCAAGGCCGTGGCCGACGTTGCCCTGGTGATTCCGCATCAGGCAAATCTGAGGATCATCGACGCAGTTCGAAGGCGTATGGGGCTCACTGAGGACCAGGTCTATGTCAACGTCGACGAGTACGGGAACACCGGCTCGGCCACCGTGCCGTTTGCGTTGTACGAGGCAATCAACAACGGACGAATCAAGGATGGAGACCTAGTGGTTCTCACTGCGTTCGGCGCCGGCTTCCACTGGGCGGCCGCCGCAGTTCAGTTTTAATGGTGAGCCTCTGGCGCGTCATCGTGTTCGTGACCGCAGGAATCCTCGTGGCGGGTTGCACCTCGGGGGGAGACGTCTCCACGACAGAAGCCGGATCGCCGACCGACACCCTGGAGCCAACCGTCTCCTCCGGGACTTCCACGACCGAGCCGGCCACGACAACGACCATCCCTTCGGTACCACCCGGACCCGACCTGCTTACCTTCGTCGAAGGTGCGCTCCTTGTCGAACAGTCGGGGACCGGCTCAGAGAACACCTTTGCCGCTCTCCAGTTGATCGATGGTGACCCCTCAACAGTGACCGTGGCCACTGGGGCGGGGGCTGTCGAGGTTGTCTTCAAACTGCCAGCCGAGACCACTTTCTCCTGGTTTGGCGTGCCCGGGTCGGCGCCCTCCCCGGGAAACACAGCCTTCTTTGGTTCAATAACCATCTCCGGGTCGAGCGAAGGAGCTGACGGCGGATTTGTGGACCTCGCTCGGGGAGTTCTTGCATACGGCTCGAGCGAGGTGATTCAAGCGATCCTTCCGTCTGAGGCCGTTGCCGTTCGCTGGGTTCGGATTGTCCTCGAGGGCACGATCGATACCGGAGCTGCGCCCAACGACAGGACCCGCTTTGAGTTCACCGAGATCGTCGGAAAGGGGATCCAGGAGGAGCGCCCGTTGTCGGATGGGTTCACGGGTTCCTGGGAACTTGTGCGCGTCGACCGGCCCGACGCGAGGGGGGAGAGTCTCGAACTCCACCAGGATGGTGCGGTCATCACCGGGTGTCTCGACCACTTCGAAATCCGGGGGACCGTCAGCGGTTCGCTGGCGCGCGCTACCGGGTACGACCCCTCGAGCGACCGGTCGAGTGCGATCGTGTTCGTGGCCGATGACGATGGTTCGATCTCTGCGACCGTTTCTCTCGACAACGGAAGATTCGAGGCGAGGACAGCGGTGCCGCCGCCTCGATCGACGGCCAGTCTCTGCCAGACCCCGGCGCCCCTGGAGGCGGTCTGCGATGCCCCGCTCCACATAAACTTCGAGGCCGACTCTGCGGTCATCAGGACTGGTTCAGAGCCAATTCTGTCCGACATCTTCCGGGTGTTGACCGAGTCGGGAGTGGAGAGCGCAACCATCGAAGGCCATACCTCCACTGAGGGGACCAATGAATACAACCGGGACCTTTCCCTGCGCCGCGCCGTTGCTGTTGCCGACGCTCTCGTCTCTCTGGGATTTCCGGCCGGTGGGTTCACGACGGTCGGGCTTGGTGAGTCGGAGCCCATCATCTTCCCCGAGCCGGATGAGGCGGCGAGAGCGATCAACCGCCGGGTCGAGATCTTGTGTGATTGAGAGGTCTTGCGCATTCGGCCATCCGATCCGGCCGACCGAACTGCTCAGGAGAGGGAGGCGGCGGCTGCATTCCAGCCGCACATGCCGTGGGTACCGCCTCCCGGAGGGGTTGCCGAGGAGCACAGATAGAGGTTGTCGCCCACCCGGTATGGATTCTTCACGGAAGGAAGGAATCGACCGGGGGTGAATTCTCCACCTCCGATATCACCCCCTTTTGGGTCAGCGGTTCTGTCATCGCAATTTC